>CAZDEP010000001.1:0-4427 GCA_964504715.1 uncultured Candidatus Saccharibacteria bacterium
GCGCTTTTGGTTAAGTCCGACGGCGGCACCACGTATCTTTTGCGCGATTTGGCGACTTTTATATACCGCCAATCCCAGGGTTTTGAAAAACAGTATTATGTGGTGGATGTCAGGCAGAGCCACACCTTAAGCCAGACTTTTAAAATTATCGAACTGCTTGGCCATGCGGAGCCCGGCGAGGCGGTCCACGTAGCTTACGGCTTTTTAACTTTGCCCGAAGGCGCCATGAGTACCAGGAAAGGCACGGTGGTGGGCGCTAAAGAATTTATTGAGTCGGTGCAGGCTAGGGCGCTGGAAATTATTAAGGAAAAAAATCCGGATTTAAAAAATAAGGAAGAAGTCGCAAAGCAGGTGGCCAGCGGGGCACTGAAGTATTTTGACCTTTCCCACAACATAAAAAGCGATATTGTTTTTGATCCTAAAAAAGCCATTTCCTTTGAAGGCAACACCGGCCCGTATTTGCAATACACGCACGCGAGAATCCACGGGATCCTGCGTAAATCCCAAATTCCAAGCACCAAATCCCAAATAAATCCAAATGATCAAAATTTGAAATTCCAAATACAAGAACTTTTAGTCCTGCGGAAGTTATACCAATTCCCGGAAATTGTGGAGTATGCTGCGGCCGATTTGCAGCCAAATACCCTTGCCAATTATCTGTTTGAACTTTCGCAAACATTTAACGCGTTTTACCAGGAAGTCCCGGTTTTGCAGGAAAAAGATGAGGGGTTAAGATCCTTCCGTCTAAGCTTGATTACCGCAGCGGCGCAGGTTATTAAAAACGGCTTATGGCTTTTGGGCATTGAGGCGCCGGAAGAAATGTAGTTGCAGTTTTCCCTCCCCAAGTGTGGGGAGGGATTAAGGGAGAGGTTGCATGGAAGTTAACAAACATATTTTACAAAATGCTAAATTGCAACGAAAGACCAAAAATCCTTGGGAAGCAAAACTTTGGTATCATTTGCGGGCAAATAGGATGCTTGGCTTCAAGTTTAAAAGGCAAATACCAATAGGAGCATATATAGTAGATTTTTGTTGCCACCTTAAACGCCTGGTGATTGAGCTTGATGGAGGGCAACATTTTGTTGAGGAAAATATAGAAAAAGATGCTGAGAAAATGCGGTATTTGAAAAAGGAAAAATTTAAAGTTCTAAGATTTCAAAATATAGATATTGATAATAATTTACAAGGAGTGTTAGAAACCATTAGAGTATCATTAACTTAAAGCAACCTCTCTCCCGACCTCTCCCCACACTTGGGGAGAGGAGCTAAGAAACAAGGTAATTTTATATTTTATGTCCCAAGAAAAACCACGATCCACATCACAAGCGCCCGATTTCAACCAGCTCGAACTGGACGTTTTGAAATTTTGGGACGAGAACAAGATTTTTGAAAAATCTTTGGAAAAAACCAAAGGCGGGGAGCCGTATATATTTTATGACGGCCCGCCTTTTGCCACGGGCCTGCCTCATTACGGCCATATTTTGGCTTCCACTATTAAAGACGCGATACCCCGGTACCAGACCATGAAAGGCCATTTTGTCAGAAGGCGCTGGGGGTGGGATTGCCACGGTCTGCCCATAGAAAATATTGTCGAACAGAATTTAAAAATTTCCGGTAAAAAGCAGATTGAAGAAATCGGCATCGAGCGCTTTAACAAAATTTGCCGCGACAATGTTTTACGCTATGCGGAAGAGTGGGGGAAAATGGTAAAAAGAATGGGTCGCTGGGTGGAATTCGACAATTCTTACAAAACCATGGACACCACCTACATGGAAAGCGTGTGGTGGGCTTTAAAACAAATTTGGGATAAGGGTTTAATTTACGAGGACAGGAAAGTGCTTTTATATTGCTCGCGCTGCGAAACGCCGATTTCCAATTTTGAAGTGGCCATGGACAATAGCTACAAGGACATAACCGAAGAATCGGTGTACGTAAAATTCAGGCTTTTGCCCAGGCAGAGGATTGTAAATGACTTAACCAACGAAAAAACTTTTGCCCTCGCCTGGACAACCACGCCCTGGACTTTGCCCGGCAATACCTCTCTTAATGTCGGGCCGGATATTGATTATGTAATGGTTGAGCCATCCGCATCGCCGGACGGACAGGAGGGAAGCAGATATATTTTAGCCAAAGAACGCCTCTCTATAATAGAAGGCGAATATGAAATAATCGCGGAATTTAAAGGCGCCAAGCTGGAGGGTCTTGAATATGAGCCGCTGTACCCGGGTGTTATCCCGTCGGCGCGGAATTCCGAAGAAGCCCAAAAAGCTTTTGCGGGGAAAAAATTTATTGGCGATCCGGCCAGGGCCCATAAAATTTATTTGGCTGATTTTGTGACTACCGAAGACGGCAGCGGCATAGTCCATAACGCGGCTATGTACGGTGAAGAGGACTACGAACTGGCCAAAGCCAAAGACTTGCCGCGCATGGATATGCTTGACCACAAAGGGCATTATTTGGTGGAAGGCAACATTCCCGCCTTTTTGCGCCATGTCTTTTTTAAGGACGCGGAAAAAGATGTTATTAAGGATTTAAAAAACCGCAATTTGCTTTTAAAAAGCCAGGCATACACCCATAGCTACCCGCATTGCCACCGCTGCGGTACGCCTTTGTTCTATAGCGCTTTGCCCGCGTGGTTTATAAATATCCAAAAAGTAAAAGCGGATTTGCGCAAACTTAACCAGGAACAAATAAACTGGTATCCCGCGCATTTAAAATCGGGGCGCTTTGACAAAAGCATGGAAACCGCGCCCGACTGGAATATTTCCCGGAACCGCTATTGGGCAACAGCTTTGCCGTTCTGGCGCTGCGAAGCTTGCGGGGATGTAGCCTGTGTCGGATCTATTGATGAATTAAAGGACAAAAGCCTAAATTTTGAAGAAATTTACCCGAATTCAGCAGGTTTGTCGGATCAAGTATCCGGCGAAGAAAAGCAGAATACTAAATACAAAATACGATATACTAATTTGGATTTGCACAGGCCTTACATTGACCAGATTAAACTGAATTGCCAAAAATGCTCAGGTGTTATGCACCGGGTGCCGGAAGTGGTTGACTGCTGGGTGGAAAGCGGCAGCATGCCGTTTGCCGAATTCCATTACCCTTTTGAAAATATAAAAGAATTTGAGTCCCGTTTTCCTGCCGACTTCGTGGCAGAATACATAGGCCAAACGCGGGCCTGGTTCTATGTTATGCATGTGGTTTCCGTGCTGATTTTTGGCCGGGCGCCGTTTAAAAATGTCGTTACCACCGGCAATATTTTAGCCGAAGACGGCAGCAAAATGTCCAAGAGCAAAAATAACTTTCCGGACCCTTGGCTGCTCATAAATAAATATGGCATAGACGCTTTGCGGTTTTATTTGCTTACGACTCCGGTTATGAACGCTGACGACGTTAATTTCAGCGAAAAAAGCGTGGTAGAAATCAGCCGTAAAGTCAATTTGCTGCTTTACAATATTTGGTCGTTTTACAGGATGTACTCCACGAATACACAAATAGATCCAAATAGCACCAATGCCGTTCAATCGGGGAATATTTTAGATAGATGGATTTTAGCCAGGCTGGCAAAAGCCCAAAGGGAAATTACCAAACATATGGACAGTTATAATACCGTTCGGGCCGGGCGCGAAATTTTGGATTTTGTGGACGAACTTTCCACCTGGTACGTAAGGCGGAGCCGCGAGCGCATAAAAAGCGGCGGCGAACCTGCCCGGCAGGCTTTAAACACCCTGGCTTACGTCTTGGCGGAAGTTGCCAAGCTGCTGGCACCGTTTATGCCTTTTATTTCCGACTTTATTTATAGGGATATTACCGGCAAAGAGTCCGTGCATTTGGAAGATTGGCCCGCCCTTAACGAACATGACGAAAGCGTACTTAATAATATGGCTGTGGTCAGGCAAATGGTGGAACTGGGCCTGTCTTTGCGCAAAGAAAAGAATTTAAAGGTTAGGCAACCGCTTTTGGAAATGGCTTATGAAGCAAAGGGCATTAATCTGCCGGCGGAGATGGAAACGATTTTGGCCGAGGAACTGAATGTTAAAAAAGTTAGCGGACAGTGGACAGTGGAGAGTGGAGAGTGGGAGACAAAAGAAGGCCAGAACCTTAAAGTCGGACTGAATTTAACCATTACGGAAGAGCTTAAAAAAGAAGGCTGGGCGAGGGAGCTTGAAAGGCAAGTCCAGGATTTGAGGAAGAAGTCGGGGATGAAAGTGGGCGAGCTGGTGGACCTTTATTACAATATAGACAGCTCGGAGCTGGAAGCCGTCCTGCTGTCGCTTTTTGACCGTAAAAAAACTTATGTTTCGCAAATAAGCAAATCTTTGGAAGTGGAGCCCGATTACGAATCGCAGTCACTGATTGACGGCGGAAAAGTTTGGATGGGAATAGTGAAGATATAGTTATATGGCGGCGCCAAGCGTATCGTAGGA
>CAZDEP010000001.1:4527-83704 GCA_964504715.1 uncultured Candidatus Saccharibacteria bacterium
CACGATTTATGCCCCGCGAACAAACTTACACGGCCATAATTTTAAAAAAACAGCCCTTTGGGGAGGCAGATGAAATTATTACTTTTTTTACCCGTGAGTCGGGCAAATTAAGGGGGTTGGCCAAATCGGTAAAATTGTCCAAATCCAAATTGCAAAACAGCCTGCAAAGCCTGTTTGTGGTGCAAATATCCCTGGCCGGCAAAGGCCATTTGCCTAAAATAATTTTCGCGGAACCGCAAAAAGTTTTTTCGGGGTTGCGGGAGGACCTGGAAGCTTTAAAATACGCATTTTATGCCTCGGAACTGGTTTTAAAGTTTACTCCCGATGCCCAAAAAGACGAAGGGCTTTTTGGCCTGCTGGTTGGCTTTTTGGAATTTTTAGAATTATTTCCCGAATCCCGCGAGGCCGCACTGGCCAAATTGAAGGTTGATTTTTTACAGCTTGAGGGTTTTTCGGCGGCCGGCCACCGCGATTTGGCCAAAAGGCCGGACCTTCTAAAATTGTGTCAAAAGCTGGAAACTACGGCTTTTAACGACCTGTCCGCCTTGGATTTAAAGGGCCTTAGGGCCCTTCAGGAGTTTTTGTCCGAATTCATTGTTTATAACCTGGAAAGGCAGCTTAAATCGGAAAGGTTTTTAAAGGATTCAGTGTGATATACTATAGTTAGGTGTGGTAATTATAAAATTTTCTATGGATTTCGACCCTAAGCCCATTAACCAACCCACAGCTCCGCCGGCCCTCCAGCCTGCAGCGGCCGAACCTTCTTTTTACCGAGCGAACAAATATTATATTTGGGTGAGCGTGTTCGCTATTTTAATTATTGCGATCTTAGCCTATTTTGCCTTTAAGCCCGCCGCCCCTGCGGCAGTTAAAGAAGCCAATGTGGAAGTAGAATTGCAGGCCCCCGAAACCCTGCCCTCGGGCAACGAGGCGGTCTATAGGATTGCCATGCGCAATAAAGACAGCGCAAAGCTAACGGATTTGGAACTTGAAATCACTTACCCCCAGGGCTTTACTTACGAGGAAAGCAGTCCCAAGGCCCAAAACATTTCTGGCAGTGTTTTTAGCGTACCCGACCTTTTGCCGGGACAAAATGTCAGTGTAATAATTAAGGCCAAATCTTCGGGAGATGTTAATTCCGAAAAGCGCCTTACCGCACGTTTGCATTACAAATACGCCAATTTCAATTCGACCTTTGTCAAAGAGTCTGCCCACACTATGCGCCTGACTGCCTCCGACGTGGCTTTGGAAATCCAGGGTCCCAAAGAAACCAATGTCGCGCAGCTCGTGGCTTTTACGGTTTCCTATAAAAATAATTCTAAAGATATCGTAAAAAATACCCGCCTTAAGGCTACCTATCCGCAAGGCTTCAACTTTGCCGCAAGCCAGCCCACCCCGTCTTTGGGCCAAGATACCTGGAATGTGGGCGATTTGCAGAGCGGCGGCGAAGGAAAAATTACCATCCAGGGCACGTTTGCCTCAAGCCAGCCCGGCGAACAAAAGACTTTAAAAATTCAGCTCGAATCTTTAGGCCAGGACGGCCAGTATTTTGTACAAAATTCCGCGGAGGCGGTGACCGCCATTACCAGCCAGCCGCTTTTGGTGGCTTTGGAAAATCAGGACAGCCAGGGCGGCGGTTTGGCCGCGCCCGGCGATATGCTTAATTTTAATGTAAATTACCAAAACAACGCGCCGATTGCCGCAAGTGCGGTAAATATAGTAGTCACTTTGGATTCAAAAGTGCTGGATTTGTCCAGCTTCCAGGCCCAGGGCGCGCAGATTTCCGGCAGTACCTTAAGCTGGAACGCGTCCGGCGTACCCGGTTTGGAACTTTTAAATCCCGGCGAGTCGGGCAGCCTGCACTTTTCGGTGAGGATAAAAGATCCGGCAACCAAAGATTCCAGCAAGAATTTAACGGTAAATATTTCATCTAAAATAAAAGCCTCGGAATACAATACTTTTTTGCCGGGCGGCCAGGAGCAAATAAAAATTTCCAGCCCCGTAAAAGTCCAGACGGCATTAAGTTTTACCACCGGCAGCCTGCCTCCCAAAGTCGGCACAAAAAGCGTATATAAAGTAACCCTGCAGCTTTTAAACAGCAGCAATGATTTTACCGAAGCCGAAGTCAGCTGTTTTTTGCCCACTATTGCGGGAAGCTTTGACCCCAATAGCGTAAGCGCGGCGGAAAGGCAAAATGTCCAGTTTGACCCGGCCAGCGGCAAAATAACTTGGAAGGTTGCCGTGTTGCCTGCGTATTCGGGCAAGTTCAGTCCGGCCAGAACGTTGGAATTCGAAACCAGTATTAATCCTTCATTAAGCGAAGCCGGCAGTTCGCCCGTTTTAGTCCGCGGCATTCGTTTAAGCGCCAAAGACAACTTTACCCAAAGCCCTGTAAGTGCCTCCGCGCAAGATTTGAATACGGCCAGCCTCGCGGGGCAAAGCGGTTTCATAAACGGCATTGTTGCCCAGTAATTCGCAGATACCTGCCTGCCGGTAGGCAGGGCAGGCAGGCGGGGGCAGATGGCGCTGATAACGCGGATACTAAATGCAAAAATCAGCGGCATCGGCGAGATCGGCGTATCTGCGAGTGTGTATCAGTGAATATACGTATATGGTTTTTATAGAAACAATCAGGCGTTTTAAAAAATTTCTATCCGGGCATAAGCCGCTGATAGAGATTTTTATATCTGGAGAAAATCTTTTGCATAATTTGGGGGAATATGCGCGCACTTTTCCCGCTTTGGGTTTTATCCCGGTTTTAAAATCCAACGCCTACGGCCACGGTTTGGAGCAGGTTTTAAAAGTTTTAAAAAACCGTCCGCAGCCTTTGGTGGCAGTAGATTCTTTTTTTGAGGCGCAAATCGTAAAGCGGCATTCGCCGTTCCAGAAAGTTTTGGTCATAGATTACGCGCGTTTGGAAAATTACCGTCAGCCGTTTCATTTTGCCTTAACCGGTTTTGAAAACCTTCGGGAAGTTGCACATCGCCTCAAAAAGAAAGTGGATTTTCATTTGAAGGTGGATACGGGACTGCATCGGCAAGGGATATTGCCTGAGCAGTTTGAAAACGCAGCGGAGTTGATGGCATCCAATCCTAATATTCGTTTAAAAGGGCTATTCAGCCATTTGGCCGAAGCCGAAAGTGCGGACAACGCGGCAACTTTGCGCCAAATTGCCGCCTGGAATGACGCGGTAAAATATTTTAAATCCCGCTTCCCGGGAATTGAATACCGGCATTTGTCGGCCTCGGCCGGCGTGCGCTTTAGCGATAAAATTGACGCCAACTATGCCCGTCTGGGCATTGGATTTTACGGGTTTAACCTAGCACACGATCCCGGCCTGGACTTAAGGCTAGCTTTGGAAATGAAAACCGTAATTACCGGTACGAAAAATTTGCCCGCAGGCGAAAGTGTAGGCTACGGGTTTACCTTTAAAACCTCAAGATCTACCAGCCTTGTCACCATTCCGGTGGGCTATTTTGAAGGCCTGGACAGGCGGCTTTCAAACCTCGGAAGCGTAAAGGCCAAAGGCGTACTCTGCCCGATAGTCGGCCGGATAAGCATGAATATTGCCAGCATAGACGTGTCTGCGGTCGGGGATTTGGCATTGGAAGAAACAGTGCAAGTGATTAGCGCGGACAAAAAAAGCCCCAATTCCGTGGAAAACATGGCGAGGCTTTGCAACACCATACCCTATGAAATTTTAGTCCACATCCCCGCGCATTTAAAACGCACGGTGGTTTAATCGGTTGAGAGTAAATCGATTAAAATGACGGTCTTCTTGCAATGCAAGAAGACCGTCATTTTATTTATTTTCATTTATTTCGCGATTGTTAAAGATTTTTAGCTCAAGCGCTTCAAAATTATAAGTCGAAGGGAAATGCTTTTCAAAAAGCTTCATGGCGGGTTCTCCGGAATATTCTCCTTTCCTGCCTGCATAATGCATTGCAAGGATCATTTCCTCGGGTTCGCCCACACAGTCCAGGGGCTTAAAGCCCTCAAGACCAAGAAGACGCTTTATAAGTGGCAGTAATCGCTTTTTGGAATACAGATTGGCATGGAAAATACCCGTTACTTCTTTTTTTGACATGAATGCCGAAAAACAACCAAAAAGAAAAACACATTTTGGACATTCATTACACCAGTAGTTAGAGCGCTGCAGCCTCTGCTGAATACGCGGGAGCCAAAAATAGGTGTTACAGCTCGTAAATTCATGGACATATTTGGGGTATTGGGCGAAATTTTTTACTATCTCAAGTTCGCTGAATTTTCTCAAGGGCGAGATTGTGGAAATGTTAGGCGTTATAAAGCGCTGTATGTAATTGCTAATCATTTTTTCCGCCTCGGTGGATTTGCACCACTGGTGGTTAATAGGGAGCCCAAGGTAGGCGGTATTGCCAAAATCAGCGCTCCGTTCATTGGAAAAGACGATGGAGTCGTATCCTTTCAGTTCCGCAAGCAGCACGGCAATGAAAGTAAAAGTGGAAACTGACGGATAGGTATTTGATAATCCCAGCGACAGCGAAAGCCACGGCAGACGCCAGTCCCGGCGGCGGTTCACCGTTATGGTTTTTGCCCCAACGAGATTAGCAATGCGCCCGTGGGCCGGTGAAGGCGAAAAAGCAAAAAAGTCAAAGGGTGTTCCGGAGGCTTTTAAAATTTCAGCCGTAAGAATGGAATCTTTGCCCGCGCCATTTAAAATTAGGGCTCGTTCGGGAAGTGTCTGCCGCATGGGTTCAGGCTCGGGCGTGGCTGGGTCGAATGGAAACGCAATCAAACCCCGAAAATCAATTTTATTCAGGAAAAAAAATTCTCCCAGCCCGTTTAAATAGAGTGAGTCCCAAAAGCGGGCCTGCTCGGGAGTGAGCTTAAAGCCTTCAATATTAATATCCCGGGTAGGAAATACGCACCAGTAATTAATGCCCAGCATAAGGAGCAGTGCCCGGAGCGCAGGTTCCAAAATACTTTTTGGCACGCGGTCCCATAATTCGGGCGCGACGTCTTTGAAAAAAAGCCGGTCGGTATATGTTTTCATCCTCCCGCTTTTAAATTTCACTCGATACGTAAAAGTAACAGTGGAATGAGCCGCGTCGACCTCATATGCGGCAAACGTAAAAGAAGTCGCGCGCAGCGTTTTTTCAAAGTGCCACATGGTTATAAGCGCATTTGTTTATTAAATTAAAATCCCCGGGGAGCCCTGGGGGCAATAATCCGGATTGATGCATATTTAAAATCCTTCCATTTCGGAAGGATTTTAGGGGTAAATGAAACCTCTTATAGTCCGGCTTTTTTGCGAAATCCAGCGCTTGTTGACTCTGCCGAATTTTTCGTAGTTCATTTCGGAAACTGTAATGCCGTCGTCGTCAACGCTTTCCACGTAGGCCACGTGGCCATAGCGGCTGTTGTCGGTGGTGACCACAATGGCGCCTACCACGGGTTCGCCTGAAACTACCGCGCCGTAAGCTTTTGCATTGGACAACCAGTTTTTCGCATTGCCGCCCCACGGCACGTGGACTTTGGTGGCAACATACCAGGTGCAATAGCCCCACGGGAAAATGTGGCCGGTGCCGTTGTTTACGACTTTGGGCTGGACTACGCCCTTGCTGTTGACTTTGCCGCTGCCGGAGCCGGAAGAGGGGACTTTGGGTTTCGGCGGTTCGGGCATGGTGCCGCCCGGCACAATTATCAGCTGGCCTTCGTCTATATCTTCGGCATTCTCCAAACCGTTATAACTTATAATAGTTTCGAGGTTGCCGTTGTATTTTTTGGCAATATCGGGGAGGGTATTGTTGGATGTAGCTTTATGCAGCACGCCGTCAGTCGGTAAAATAACCAAATACCACCCCGGTTTAATGGTCTGGCTGCTTAAGTTATTTGCCCACATTATAGTTTGTACTTTTATGCCGTTGGCCGCGGCAATAGAACCTAGTGTATCCCCGGGTTGGGTTTGGTAGACCTTAATTTGTTTGGATATTAGGCTTGAAACCGTGTCGGGATTGGGCTGGACCAAAACGTCGCTGGCGTATGACTGATCGGCTATTTGCTCGTCCGCCAAGCCCTGCTCATTCCCTTGGCTTAAAGATTCAAAGTCACTGGCTTGGGCAAGCGGAACAAAGCCGCTATTTTTAACAACATGCGTTACTATTGTGGTATTTTTTTCGTAAAGCTTTTGGTTTAAGTTCGGATGGTAGCTCAAAAATTTGGCCGCCAGGCTTTTGTCGTTATAGCTGCCATCCCAATAAAAATTAAAAAGACTCATGCCCGCAATGCTCACGGCCAAAACTAAAACCAGCAGCTCGGAAGAAAACCTCATGGCATAGTCATACCAATCCAGAGGTTTTATATGAACCGCCGGGAAAGCGTGGAAATAAATGCGCTTAAGGCTTGGCAGCCGTTTGCTGAACCTGTGCAAGGCCCTGCGCAAATAGTATTGGGTTTTAAAGGCATTCACCTGAAAGAATTTTTTGACAATGGAATGCCAGAGTTTGAGTTGGGGAATTTTAACGGTAACGTAACGCCTAAGTTTTGGCTTTCTAAGTATGGCTACACAGGCCTAAACCCAAGCTTAATGTTTAACAACAGTTAACCCAGTAAGCATTGAAATAATGAATTACTGGGTAATTAGCTAGCTTTGAGTGATCTAACTCATTTTAACAAACTGTGGACATAAACCTCAAGATTTTAATCCACAATTAATGTATTTATCCCTAAGTTATAGGAGAGAAAATAAAACTCCTTATGTTTATGAGATAAAAAAGGAATTTTAAATTTTTGAATTGCCAATGGACTCTTATCGATTAATTCAGAAGTAATCTCAAAACCTCATTTTGGCTCCAAATTCATAATTTCTGCCATCCGTCCAAAAAAATTTCTCTCCTTAGCCTCCGGCTAAACCTCGAAATTTGTTTTGTTCGGCTGTCTAGAAATTCTGAGTTTTCGCCTTAAAAGCAGGTTTTGAGACTACTTCCTAAATTTTAAATTGGGGTGTGCTATACTTTTTAAGCAATGGATATATCTTCCTTAAACGAACGGCAAAAAGAGGCGGTTACGGCCCCTATGGGTCCGTTTTTAGTCTTGGCCGGCCCTGGCAGCGGCAAAACCAAGACTTTAACCTACCGCATAGCCTATATTATAGAGAAAAAATTGGCACATCCGGCCAATATTTTAGCTTTGACTTTTACCAACAAAGCCGCCAAGGAAATGCGGCAGCGGGTTTCCACGCTCTTGGCGCGCTTTAAGGGCGCCACGGAACAGCTGACCATGGGCACCTTCCATTCCGTATGTTCCCGGCTCTTAAGAAAAGAAATCTCCGCTTTGGGTTACGGCATGGATTTTGTGATTTTTGACAGCGACGACCAAAGCAAGGTCATAAAGGAAATTTTGGAAGATTTGCGCATAGACAGCAAGCGGACTCCGGCTTCTTTGTTCGGCGCGCTTATTAGCCGGTCAAAAAATCTGCTCCAGCTGCCGAGCGAATTTAACCTCGGGTTGGATTCGCCCATGGAAGAAAGGGTCAGGGAGGTTTACTCGCGCTACCAGGATTCGCTTTATAAGCAGAATGCCCTGGATTTTGATGACCTTTTAATGCTGACGGTGAAAATTTTCCAAAATTTCCCCAAAGTCCTCGCAAAATACCAAAAACAGTTCAGTTATATATTAGTGGATGAATACCAGGATACCAATCCGGCCCAATATGCCATCCTTAAGCTCTTGGGCACGCACCACAATTTGTTTGTGGTCGGCGACGATGCCCAAAGCATTTACCGTTTTCGCGGCAGCGATATCCGGAACATTTTAAATTTCGAACAGGATTACCCCGAATGCCGAATTATTAAACTTGAGCAGAATTACCGTTCCACCCGCACAATCCTGGAGGTCGCGCAAAAAGTCATAGAAATGAACTCCGAGCAAAAACCCAAAACCCTTTGGACGGAAAACCATGACGGGGACAAGGTTTGCCTGTTTGAAGCCGAAGATGAGCGGGCCGAAGCGGCTTTTGTAGCCAAAAAAATTATCCATTTGGCCACCGGACAGGCAGACACCGAGGAGTATGAGTACGAACAGGAAAGCCCCCTAGATCAAGGCTACTCGATTTTGGACAGGTTTTTAAAGGCGCGCAAAATGTACGGCGCCAAATTAAATCAGTTTAGGCATTCACGGTTTGCGGGGTCCCCCGAAAATCCCAAAGGGATTTTTGGGGTAAATTCGCAGATGCCCAAAAAACATGACCCGCTGAGGGAATATTGCGTGCTCTACCGCACGCACGCCCAAAGCCGCGCCATTGAAGAAATCTTTATGGAAAGCGGTATCCCATACCAAATTGTCGGGGGCTTGAAATTTTATGAACGCAAGGAAATTAAGGACATGCTTTGTTTTTTGCGTTTGGTTTTGAATTTCCGCGACCTCGTTTCCCTCAAAAGGGTCATAAACGAGCCGCCACGGGGGATTGGCGACAAGTCCTACCAAGTTATAAGGGACTTTATATTGGACTATCGTAACCTGGAAAACCAGGATAAAGCGAATAAAGAAGAGGGGCAAACTTCCAATTCCCAATTCCCAATTTCCCATTTCCGGCAGGCATTGGCCGAAATCAAGCTGTCGCCCAAGCAATGGCAAAGCACCCAGGATTTTTTTGGCATGCTGGAGGAAATGACGAGCACGCCTTCCGGTTTTACTTTGCCGGATTTAATGAAAAAGCTGGTTAAGCGCACAGGTTATGAAAATTATCTTCGGGACGGCAGCGAGCAGGGCGAGGCCAGGTTTGAAAATGTGCTGGAATTAAATACCGTAGCCGCCAAGTTCGCGAACCTCCCCTGGAAGGAAGGCGCGGTGGCTTTGCTTGAAGAGGTGGCGCTAATTTCGGAAATAGACCAGAAGGACGACGACAAAGATGCTGTCACGCTTATGACTTTGCATTCGGCCAAGGGCCTGGAGTTTGACAATGTGTTTTTTGTGGGGCTGGAAGAAGGCATCCTTCCGCACAGCCGGTCGCTTTTGGACCCTATGGAATTGTCCGAAGAGGTCCGTCTGGCCTATGTCGGCTTAACCCGCGCCCGCAAAAGGCTGTATTTGGTCTACGCCGCCGCGCGGCGCGTGTATGGCGACTTCCGCGTCTCCACGCCCTCGCGAATTTTGCGCGTCCTTCCGCGGGAAAAAATTGACTACCAGGGTACAAGTAAAAGCCTGTGGCAGGACGAAGGCCAGGAAGGGGAGTTGGTGGTGGAGGAGATGGACTTTTAGAATTTACCTAATTTCTAATTATTCTAAGTGCCCTAAACAAGCACCAATGACTAATGCCTGATTAGAAATTGGGATTTAGACATTGTTTAGAAATTAGGTAAATTAGGAATTAGAAATTGGCAATCTTAATTAAATTTTATGACCACCGATGAGTTAAAAGATTTCCTAAGACGCCATAATCTTAAGCCCAACTTCACCTATGGGCAGAATTTTTTAATTGACGATTTGGTTTTGGAAGACATTGTGGATGCCGCCGAAGTCTCGCCAGAAGATGCGGTATTGGAAATCGGCCCCGGGATTGGCAACCTAACGCGCCGGCTGTGCGAGCGCGCGGGGTCGGTTTTGTCTGTGGAAAAAGACCCCAAGTTTTTTCCCATCCTCCGGTCCATAAAAAAAGATTACCCTAAAAATTTCCGCTTCGAGATTGCCGACGCGCTGGAATATAATTTTCAGGATTTTTTTAAAAATTTAAATTCCCCTCGCCGCCAATCACCCCCTCTTAGTCTCCCCCCTCAAGGGGGAGAAATAGAAGGTTACAAAGTCGTAGCCAACATTCCTTACTTCATTACAGGTAAAATTTTGCAGATGCTCATGACCGCCGAATTCAAACCGTCCAGCATTGTCGTGCTGACTCAGAAAGAAGTCGCCGAGCGCGTAGTGGCAAGGCCGGGTGATTTAAGTTTGCTTGCCATTTCGGTCCAGCTTTTTGGAGAACCACAAATTGTCCGTCCCGTTCCCGCGCGTGCTTTTTTCCCCGCTCCCAAAGTTGATAGCGCGATTTTGAAAATCGACCTTTACGAAAAACCAAGGTACGAAATTCCCGACGAAAAAAAATTCTTCCGAATGCTGAAAGCCTGCTTTGCCGGGAAAAGAAAACAGCTCCACAACACCCTGGTGAATAATTTAAAACTGGATAAGACCAACGTGTCAAAAATTTTATCTTCCCTGGGAATTGATTCCACCACAAGGCCGCAGGAGCTTTCAATAGAAGAGTGGATAGCGCTAAATTCCAAATTACAAATTCCAAATAACAAATAAATTCCAAATTTCAAAACCGGTCATTAAGATTTTATTTGATATTTGAAATTAATATTCCACTTCATCACCCACTTTTATTTTGTTCTTCTCGCTCCAGCCGGCGTTGACTTCGAGCACCATATCTACCGCCGAAGGGGGAGAGTAGAGAGGAAGTTTTTCATCAGCGCTGTTTGGCGCCGGCACATTGGCAGTAATGCCAATGATTTTTTTATTCTTAATCCAAATTAAATCCAAACCGAATTTCATTTCTTTCATCCAAAAGCCGGGACGCGCGTTGGTTTCGCCCGTGAAGTCAAATAACATGCCTTGATTGTCTGCAAGTTTTTCTTGGCCCGAAAGGCCTTGGCGTTTTTCTTCATCGCTCTTCGCGACTTTAACAAAAATTTTATGGTTGCCCACTTGAAGGGGAGTGGCATATTCATCAGAAAGCTTGGTCGTGCTGCAGCCAGCTGCCAGCAGGATTAGACTTGCCATTAGCGCCGCTGTTTTTTTCCGCCCATACTTCATAATTCATACTTCTTAATTCTAAATTTTTTGTCTCTGCCAGGACTCCGACTCCGCCTGACCATAAAAGTCGGCGATGTGGAAATGCCTCTAGACAAATTTTTCATTCTGTGCTATAATTATAGCAGAGTTCAGGAAAAGAACCTGCAAGAAACCAAAATAAACAAAAACCATTAAATAACGCTTTGAATTTGCTGATTTTTTTAATCAGCGGTTTTGCTTTAATATCAATGCGAAATTTCCATAAACATTTAAGTTTGTTTTTGGCCGTCAGCACTGCAGCCGGCAGTTTGGCTTTGGTGGTCATGCTGTTTGTGGGTACTTCTTTTTTCCCAAAGAACGCCCGGGCTACAGTCGGCATGGGTGTTTTCGGCGGACGCATTTTGGCTTTCATCCCGGTCGTGCCCGTGCCGCCTTGCCCCATGCACACACTGATTTTAGATTACGTGACCATGAGGCCAATGGGACTTTATGTCATCCCTTCCTCATTAATTTTCGATTACAAAAATTTATTTACTCCGGGAGGCCACGTGCTCGGGGAATATGTGCCCGTGCCGTTTCCCACCTGCTCGGCTTTAGGCTACCCGGTTTTTCCAATTTACCAGGTCGGAACTTCTTTGGGTCCTTAAGTCCTTGTCGTTATTTAAATAAATAGATGCAGCAAAAATAAAAATTATGGAAGTGATACAAAATAACAATCTAAACAGTAAGGGCACAATTCATTTCGGGCATTTGGGACTTATCCTCGCAGTCGCCGTTTTACTTGTTGGCGTAACCTGGATGAAGAACCCGGGAGTTTTTAGCGGCAATAAAATCCAAAGCGCGGGCTCCGAAGTTTCGGACTTGCCCCGCTATGTAGCCTACGAGCCGCCCGCGGAATTGACCCAGCCCATGGTGGCGGGAGCAAGCACGGAAAGTTCGGGGCCCATGGTAATTAACGAAGACGGAAGTTTGAGCCCGGTTTTGGGTTCGGGCGCAGTTTTAGGCGCACTTATCGGCGACACCGAGCTCGATTTAAATACAATTTCAGTCAAAGAAATTACCGACAGCCAAGAAGCGATAAAAAATTATTTTAAGCAGGCCGCAAAAATTGAAAGCAGTTATATTGACTCCACCGCTTTTGAAAGCGCACTGGTTTCAGGCCAGCAGGACCAGATTAACGGGGAAGCGAAAAAATTAAAAACCATGCAAGACGATTTATTAGCTCTGTCCGTTCCCAAAAGTTTAGTTAAACTGCAAAAATTAAAAATTGCCCAGTACGCGGCCGCGGTAAATATTTTGAACAACTTTACCAATGCGGACAACAACCCCGAATTGGTGGGCCAGTACTTAAGCCAATTTTTGAAAGCCCAGCAGGACTTGGACAGCGAAAATAATTCCGTTATGCAAAAGTTCGGCATTAATTATTTGGATATAACCGGTGAGGAATAAAAGTCTAATTAAAAAATTATTTGCGGTATTTATCTCGGCTCAGGTTTTTTCTGTGCCGTTTTTGGCTTTTGCGCAGCTCGGAGTTAGTACTGTGCCGGTGAATGATACGGCCAACGGTACGGGCGGCATTCCGGGGACTGTGGCAAACACGGCAGCATCGGCGGCCTTTACATCAGCAGAGGCGGCTAATAAAGTTTGCGAAACGGCAGAGCAGGCTTACTTTAAAACTGACTCCAATGTACAGCTGGCGTTTGGAGGCTTGGAGCTCATTAGTGGCGGTAAGGCTTTGTTGTTACAGCTTGAGGCTAAGCAAAAAGCTTTGGAAGGTTTTATTTCTTGCCGGAAGGGCGTATTGACCACGGTAAAAGCCATTGTGGCGCCTAACACTTATACAGTCGGACAAAAGCAGAATTTAATTAATGATATCAGTTCGGTAATAGCCAGTCTGGAAGCCAAACAGGAACCGGTGAAGCAGCAAATGGCTCTGGCGCGGCAGGGTTTTTGGAAGAGTATTGTCCTCCAGATTTTAATAAAAACCACCAAGGCGGTGACCACGCGCGTGGTTAACGACCTGACGTCGCAGTATAAAATTAACGACGTTATGCGCTATACCGATGCGGTGGCGAGCCAGGTGTATACCAACCAGCTTATAAGGGACCAGTCAACCAGCGGCACGGAGCAGTTGATTATACGCTCTATGCTGACCAATCCGGTTTTAAAATCCAAAGTCCATTCCGCAGTTTACCAGGCCGCGGCCGACGCTTTGGAAGTAAACGGCAGCGTGTTTAACGCCCGCAGCATCGACCCAAAGGACCCCGATTTTTACTTAAAGCTTTCCAAATACGGCATTGGCGAAACCAACCCGCAGTTTATGGAGAGGGTTTATGAGAACCGCGCGGCGGAAATGGACAAGGTGGGCAAGTCCATGGCGGCCAATGAAATTTTGGTGGGCTCGGGCTTAAAATCGCCGCGCAACTGCGCGGGCAATGTTTCGCAGCAGCAGGCCATAGACCAGCAGTGGCAGCTAGCCAACGACAAAATGCAGAACCGGCTGAGCCTGTATAAGGAATTAAAAGAGGCTTATGACAAGCAGTACGCTTCGTTAAGTGCCAAGGACCAACAGCAGCTCGTGAAAGATTTGGACAAGGCACAGGCGGACTATTTAAAAGCCGGCGCGGAACTAAGGACCACGCCGGATAAATTTGAGTCGCCGGTTTTGGAAGTTTGCAAGTATATAGCTTCGCCCGCGGAAATGATTAACAAAGGCATAGATAAGGCTTTTGACAAATACACCGACCATCTTTCCCAGTACAACGAAAGCAACCTGCCGTTCTTTATGAACCTGATTTCCGACATTGGGGCCAACGTCAGTCAGAGTTTAATTTTCGGTGGCAACCCCAAGGCCGTGCTTTTGGACGAAAGCCGGAACATTTCCACTGCCGCGAATTTGGGCTTGAGTTTTATGGACAGCAAAGTGTCAGAACAGAATTTGAGCAAGGGCGTGCAAATGGATTTTACGGGAAGCGGAGGCAGTTATACTTTAAGCTGGCAGCTTGTAGACGTAAAAGACGCAAGCTACGTGACCATTACGGGCCCGGGTGCTTCCAACGTACAGCTCGACAACGCGGGCAGGCCAATTGTAGATGTGGCTACCGGCCAACCCAAAGTAAATAAACTCCCAACCCTGGGTTCACTAGATGTAAGAGCTCCAAACGGCGGGACTTATTCGCTTCAGGTTTTTGACAGCCAGAACCGGAAACTTAGCAACACGGCGACTCTTACTGTGCCAAATCCAAATTCAGCTGTTAGGGGCGCGGCAATAGAAAGTCCGCGGGGGCCTTCGGTAGAAAAAATTGTGCTAAGTGAAAGTTTAAGATAGAAAAATTATTAAAAGGGTCATCCTTGCTAAAAGCAAGGATGACCCTTTTTTGTTTTTCGGCCTTAATGGATGACGGTCTTCTTGCAAAAGCTAGAAGACCGTCATCTTGTTTTTTTGGTGTGGATAAGCCTTAAGGCCCGGGTTATTTTCAAGGTTTAATCGGATTTGGAAATTTTTGTTGCTTTGTGGTATAATTATTTAAACAGTGCAGAAGAAATATCAGGAAAAATCATTATTTTTTTGATTTTTTGAAAACGAAACTAAAAGCAAAAATTGTGAGATTTTTAGGACACTCAAGGCGCTTGAAATTGGCTTTTGCGTCTTTTTTGCTATTGGCCTCCCTTGTTCCTATTGGGGGTTTATTTAGCTCTGCGCCGGCTGCGCGGGCCCAAACCACCGCTGGTACCAGTCCCAATACGGTATTTAAGGCGGAAAATTTGGATATTTCAATAGGTACGGACCCGAGCGGCAACGGGGTAAAAAGCGAATATAGAGTGGTTGTAAACGAGCCTTTAAAAATAAAATATTACTTAAATTGGGGACCGAGCACCCAAAACGGCTATCCGGCTTTGGATTCTACAATAAATACCGAGCGCACGTCCGCGGCATTAAAAGGTTTTTACGCCGGTTTTAACTACGCGGACTTTGATATTCCCCGTTGTTACAGCTATGGCGGCAGCGCAAATTGCGTACTTAATGCGACCTCCAAGGTAAGTACGAGCCTGCCTGTTTTGGAAGGTATGGACGTGCCGTATGCCACTCTAATTAAGGACGGAAATTTTCCCTTAAAAAGCGCATCCTCAACGCCCGTGGGTGAACCTTTGGGCTCCAAAGGTTTTGCTGTTTTTCCAATTTTGAAACTGGATTCCAACATGGGCAGTAATGACTATGGCTTGAGCAAGAATCCGGCCAAGCTCATAGTCAAGGTTTATGCCAATGAAGCATCCAGAAAAGCGTCGTTTGACAAAGATGGACTGCAATATATAGCCGGTCAGCAGGAAACCGGCCAGGCGGTTAATGTTACGGCGCGCGGCAGGTCCAGCACCCAAGCCAGTTCCCTAACTTCGTTTTTAAACGATTTGTTTACGGGCATTGCGCAGTTTTTTATTGGATTGACTTATGTAGTTTTCACCAAAGTCATATCTCCGCTTTTGGAAGGTTTGCTGTCCATAAGGGTCTATACGGACCAGTTTGTAAATGTTATTTATCCCGGCTGGGAAGTGTTGCGCAACGTGGTGAATATTTATTTTATAATTGCCATTATTGCCATAGCTTTGGGCACGCTGTTTAGGCTCGAATCCTACCAGGCCAAGCATTTGCTGGTGCAGCTGATTATTGCGGCTTTAACGGTTAACTTTAGTTTGGTTATTGGCCAGGCCATTTTGGGCGTTGCGGACACGGTGCAAAGCCAGTTTTTGCCCAACAGCAGTACAGTCATAAGAGACCTGGGTAAAAATTTAATGCCCGCGAACATTCAGGACATTGTAAACGCCAATCCGTTGACGCAGGACAGCTTTTTTGGCAGCGCCATTACCACGCTGTTTTTAATGTCTATGGCTGTGGGTTCGTTTTTGGTTTTTGCCGCGATTGCCATTTTTTTGATTATTAGAATTATAATGCTTTGGATTCTGCTTATGGTTTCGCCTTTGGCGTATGCGGCGCGCGTTTTGCCTTCCACGCAAAGTTTAAGCGGCCAGTGGTGGGGGGAATTTTTAAAGTATGCGTTCTTTACGCCGGTTATGGCGTTCTTCCTGAATTTAACCGCCATAATTGCGGTGAAATATGAATTTGTATTTAGGGATATAAACTCGCGCGTGGTGGCCGGGGATCCGCAGCTTAAGGATTTAAGCACGCTGATTTTTGCCACGGCCAGCAACATTTTGCTGTTGGTATTTTTGGTTGCGGCCATTCAGGTTGCGGACAAGTTTGGCATATACGGAGCGAATGTCATAACCACCACAGTCAAAACCGGCATGTTCGCACCGTTTGCGGGCGCAGGCGGCGCGGCGGCTTTGGCGGGTAAAGGGGCGCAATGGTTAGGCGGGGACGTTGCGGGCGGATGGCTGCAAAAAAAATACAACAACTGGACCGCAGGTTTGGCGGAGGGTTCCAGGGGCAAAAAGATTGCTTACGGTATGTTGCACTTGCCCACATATTTTAAATCTCTTAGGAAAGATTCTGGGGAAGAGCTGGAAAGAAGCAAGTCCTTAACTTCCGCTGCCGCTTTGAGCATTAAAAGGCAGACGCCAGGTTTTAGGAGGCAAGGTGAAGACCCCTTGGCTTTGTATAACGAACACCAAGGCAAAGAACTTATGGAAGAACGCAGGGGTGAAGCTTCAAGCAGTGAACAGGATGAAGTCCAGTTTGCAATGCAGCTATGGAGGAAAGCGCGTGATGGGGACAAAGACGCTCAACTTATGTTGCCTGAACAATTGCGCCGCATGTTTAAGAACCACAACATGAATGAATTTGTGGAAAATTTTGGTGAAGAGTTTGATATGGAATTTACGGGTGGTAGGAAGCTTCAATATAAGGATTTGAGATATAACAAAAATAATCTCGGCGGCGTTTTGGACTACATGAAAGCGAATGGCGCGTTGTCCCACCACGTTCATGAAGACTTCCAAAAACGTTTAGGTTCACTGGCCTATGATTCGAAAGATTTTACAGGTGCGGAAATGACTTGGACTGACGAACATGGCCATGCTCATACCATAAAAAGGGAATACGATCCGGCAACTGTTAGTTTTAAGACGGTCGGCATTGAAGATTATAACGCATTACGAGATTTTGCCTCCTTGGAAATACATAACCGGGGATTAGATGTCTTACCTTCTGACGACGAACGGACTGTTGCCAGGAAAACTCGGGAGGCAGGTAGGATTGTCCATGCAGTTGAGACAGGTGATAATACTTATGGATATGGGGCCTTACAGTCTACATTTCGCAGTTCAGCTCAAGCACGAGCTTTGCATGGTGGAAATGGCTTTAATGCGGTGAATTATGAAAATGCAATGCATGATCAAACGAAGATTTTGGAGAAACAAATCAACTTAAGCAAGCAGAAAGGTATTCAACAATTGGATCAGTGGTGGGAATCTCAAATATCTAAAGATAGTGCCGGAAACACAGTTTTTGGCAGCTCTGGGAAATATACATTCACCCATTTAACTTCAGGTCACGAATATATTGCAGGCCGTGATGGCATGGCTGATAGGGTTAAAGAATTTTATTTGCCTTTAGTGGTAAGAAAGCAGGCCCAACTGCGAGAAAATTTGAAGGATTCAGTTTTAGAAGAAGCTAGGGCAAAAGGCAGATATGTAGCTGATTTAGAAAGAGAGACTTCTGAGCAAGAATATAGAAATTTGCGTTTAGCATATATGGCTGTATTTAAAGATCCTAAACAGCTTGATAATGCGGTAAGTGCGGCAGGAGGCCTGGGAGCCGGAACAAAAGCAGACTATGACAGGGTTGTCGCAAGTTTAAGGGCGGAGTTATCCAGGCCCGGGCTGGTTCCATAAGCTAACTTAATTTAAAAAATGGTTTTAATTGAACTAAACAAAGTAAAAAATATTATAAATTCCAGCTCTTATCCTTTAGATTTAAAGGATAAGCTAATTTCAATTTTGCCCCATTTGGAAAAACATACTTTAACTGGTTTTGGAAAAGAATTGGACACGACGGATTCAAGCCTCGTTGCTAAATTATTGGCCACTAAGTGGGAAGAATTCGGTGTTATTTTGGAAGGGGTTAAAAGGTTGGAGCAGGATTATTTTAATTCTTTTATGGCAAAATTGGAACAAGCAAGAAAAAGTCTTAAAGAGGAAGACAAAATTCATTTTTTATACCTAGTGTTGGATGTTAGGCCTTTAATATCTTCCGGGCAACAATCACCCCCCATAGACCAGTTGAATAAAATACTTGATTATGAAATAAATTTATTTTGGCATTTGCCCAAATCTGAGGTTATATATTTGCTTCAAAATCATTTACTTTTTCTGGAATCCGAGGTCGATTTACTTAGGCATGTTCAGGCTGCGGTATGGGAAAATGATTGGGATTATACGAAAGACTTCGAAAAAACATTTTCGGATTGCATTCTCCACAATAAGGAAATTTTAGGGTCAAAAGAACCTCATAGTGTTTCAGATTGGATAAAGTTTTACTTTGAATCCGGTTTACAAAAAACCAATCAAATAAATACCATGCAGGTTGCGGAGTATTTATTCAAAAATCGACAAGTGCAAAGGTTGAGTGAGCGAGAAAAGAGAACTTTGTCGCAGGTACTAAAGCTCTTGGCGTGGCTGAAGGATCCGCAACTCGACGAACTGGAAGTTTTAAAATATAGAGAGGGGTTGAGGAATGTGGAGGCAGAAGAACTGGAAGAAGGCATTATTTCACTAATGAGCCGCGAGCCTGAGGATAAAAAGTTACAAAATGTGGATTTCGTTGTAAAGAAAAAGAATTTAGAAGTTGAGGTAGTGCCCGGGCTGAATTGGGGGGATGTGAGTCCGCAGCCGGTTAGGAAATTGCCGCCGGTGCCGCCAAGGCCTTCGGTGGATATAGAAAAAAAGCTCGCGGAGTTGAAAAGCAAGGCGCAAAAAAACAGTAGCAGGCCGTGAGAAGCAGGAAGCAAGAAGTAAGTATTAAGAAATAAGAGAAAAGAGAGAAATAAATTTAAATGAAATCTTGGATACCCAAAGGGAAAAGCTTTAAATGGTATCACAAAAAGAAAAAGCCCCCGATGCGGACGAAACCGCATAAGGGTCTTTCTCATGGTGATATAGTTATTATAACAGGAAAAAGAAAGCTGTCAAGCCATACTTGAAATTCATAAAATATGCAGCAATTGGAAATCAACAAAATACACCCTGTGAAATAATTTCAAATTTTTTCTTGTTATGTTCTATGTTTATGTTTTACTTTCGAATAAAGATCATAAATTATATATTGGTTATACTAAAAATTTGAAATTAAGATTTGAGCAGCACGGTAATGGTGAGGTTGAATCAACTAAAAATCGCAGGCCGTTGATTTTAATTTATTACGAAGCATGTTTGAATAGATCCGATGCAACAAAACGCGAGAAGTATTTTAAAACACATTATGGCCATATGTTTATCAAAAAAAGGCTCAAATCTTATTTCACGGGGTAAAAATCATGCAACAAGCTGAACTAAACAAAATTACACAATTAGTAAAAGAATCTTCTCTATTAAATCCCCAGGAGCGGGAAGAGTGGCTGACTTTAATGGGCTTGATGAATGACAAGCAGCTTTTGGAATTGGAGAAAATATTGGATAGTAACCGGCAAGCACCCATTGCCAAGCCGGCGCCTTTGGTGCCGCCTTTGGGCAGTTTAATTCCGGCAAAAACGCCCATTGTGCCTGAAAAAAAGGTGCCCGCACCGAATTTTGCCGCGCCGAATTTGAGTCATATAGTCAATTTGCCCAAAGTTGGAGCCGTTTTTCCGCATCCCGTGGCGGCTATTGCCAAACCCGCGCCTAAGCTTGCTGAAAAACCCGCCTCAGCAAAGCCCCTTTCGGCCGGGAATGGTTTTTGGAGTAAAGTTAAGGACGTACTGGCGGAAAAAGAACTGCCTCCCGGGCATAAGGAACCAACCGAGGAGCTGGAGCTCATAGGCCCGCGGCCGCAAAAATTGCCCGCGCCCCTTCCGCCCAAAAAGCCCGGCGCGGAACCGACTAAAATATTTGCCCAAAATGTTTACATAAGCCCGTTGCCGCCGCAAAACCCCGCGCCGCACAAAGATTTAATTTTGCCCTCCCGAGGCCAAGTTGAACTTTCTGCAAAAAAGGTTTTGGAGCCAAAAGCCCAAACGCCTGAGCAGATCGACAAGCTGTTTGTTGCCGGCCTCAAGAATACCAAGGTTTTAATGGATGCCAAATTGGAAGCCGAACGCAAAAGATTGGCGCCAATTTTGCCTCCGGTCTTGGCGCCCAAAACCCCGGCCGGACAACTTCCAAAAATTTCCACCCCGTCATCACAGCCTGTATTTTCCCTTACTAAAGTTGAAGATGTGGAACAGCTTAAAGGCGGCACTGTAAATTCCCAAGAAGCTTCCAAACTCGGTGATCAATTAAGGGATTTGGTGCGTATGTACGGTTACCACAAAGTGGTTTTCAGTCTGGAAAAAAGTCCGGCTTATAAAAGCTATATAAACACCGGTTTGGCAGCGCTTTCCGGAAAATACGATTTCGGGCCAAACGGCAGTGGCGGCAAGTATATGAGCCGGGAAGAGTTTGAAAGCTTTGTGGACGTTTTAAGGAAAATGAAGGGTTAAGTTAGGGAGTAAAAATTTGGAATTTATTTAGGCATTAGGCCAGTTGGGAATTTTAGTCAAAGTATTGAACTATCCATGGTATAATTACATATATAGAGTAAGCGCATAAATGCAATATCCGGTACCACAATTCACCGATGTAGAGGACAAGCTCATAGGGCCTTTGGGCGCTAAGCAGTTTTTTATTGTTTTCGCAGCGGGCATCCTTATTTTTGCCGGATATTCCGCCACCAAAAGCATAGTAGCTCTCATTTTGCTGATTGTAATTTTCGGCTTGCCGGCTTTGGGTCTGGCGTTTGCCAAAATCAACGGCAGGCCCGCTTACAGGCAGCTTGGCTTTTTAATGTCTTTTTTTACCGCGCCCAAAAAACTGATTTTCCATAAAGAAGCGGTAAATTTTTCCCAAGAGACCAAAATGAAGGACATAAAGCTGGAAACGCAAGATACGGGGCCGGTTGAATCAAAAGAAACCACCCAGCAAAGGCTAAAAACAGTCCAGGAGCTATTAAGGAAACAGCAGGAAGAGGAAGAGATGCTTATTGACAAAATTGACCATAATTAAAAAATTGACAAAATTATGAAGCAGAAAATTAAGTCCTAAAGCAAAAAGCAATTTTGTCATTTATGTCAATTTTTTAAATTTTGTCAATATTTATATGGAAATGGAAAAGAAAAACAAAACCGCGGTAAAAAGCACCCAAAGTTTTTTGCGCCTCAGTGAAATAAAAAACGACACCGTGGTGGTGGACGACGGCACTTTAAGGGCCATAATTGCGGTTTCGTCCACAAATTTTGACTTAAAAAGCCAGGACGAACAGGAAGCAATAATTTTTAATTACCAAAGATTTTTAAATTCCCTGGAGTTCCCGGTCCAAATTTTAATGCAGAGCCGCAAAATGGAAGTGGGGGCCTACGTGGAAAAGCTCAAAAAGCTTTCGGAAAAGCAGACTAACGAGCTGTTAAGGGTGCAGACGGTGGAATATACGGAATTCATAAGCCGGCTAATAGAAAACGCCAGCATTATGAACAAGAATTTTTATGTCATAGTGCCTTTGGGAAAAAGCATAACACCAAGCCCGGCTGGGATTTTTAGCCGGATATTTTTGGGCGGAAAAAGCAAGGAGGCCGCCGAAAGGATACAAAATTTTGAAAAAAACAGCGAAGAGCTTTCAACGAGGGTTGTTGCCGCCATTGGCGGGCTTTCCCAGGTGGGCCTAAAGGCTGTCCGCTTAAGGACGGAGGAAATTATCCAGCTTTATTATAATTCCTATAATTTTGAAAGCGGCCCCGTTATTGACCCTAAAAGCTTGGCCGAGATAAAACTGGCTGAGCCACAAAAATGAATAGTGAAGTAAGAATTATTCAGATCTGCAGATGGGCGGATTTTACAGATACCTACAGATTTTAAAAGATAAAGCTTATGGAAAAAAATGAATTCCTGTACGGTGACGAGACTTATAAATTAAGGGGACTGCTTTTTTCTGTTCATAACGAACTTGGCAGGTTTGCCAAAGAAAAACAATATTGCGACAAAGCCGAGGAAAAGTTTATCATTAACCAGTGGCCACATGTTAGAGAACCCCAAATCGGAGATATTGGTGATAGACCGGATTTTATAGTCTGGGACTTAATTGTTGTTGAGTTTAAAGCAAAACCGTATTCGCAACAATCAGATTTTGAGCAGGTGCAACGTTATTTGCAGCAGACTAAATTGAAATTAGGCATACTGGTAAATTTTAGGGCAAAATATTTGAATCCCCAAAGAATTTTGAATATTAATCATCTGCAGGTATCTGTAAAATCTAAAGATCTGTAGATCGGAATAAAATATCTTGAGTATTTTTAAAGCAAAAACCGAAGAAGAGTTGCAGGCCAAAAAAGCCCGGCTCGAGGAGATGGAGCAGGAAAGCAATGCGGGCAGGCGGCTTAAGGAAGTGGAAAAAACTTACCGCGAAGGGCTGACGACTCTAAAAGATTTAATAGCGCCCGCGGCTTTGAATTTCCAGGGCTCCCATTTTGAGCTGAACGGAAAATTTGCCCGTACGTTTTTTGTGCTTGCGTACCCGCGTTTTTTGTCCAGCAATTGGCTGTCGTTTATTATAAACGCGGAAGGCGCGCTGGACGTTTCTATTTTTATTTACCCCATAAATTCGGAAACCATTTTAAAGAAGCTTAAATCCAAAGTC
The DNA here is from genome assembly GCA_964504715.1 of uncultured Candidatus Saccharibacteria bacterium. Taxonomy (GTDB): domain Bacteria; phylum Patescibacteriota; class Doudnabacteria; order UBA920; family UBA920; genus JBBTRN01. The sequence goes on from CAZDEP010000001.1 coordinate 27,104, forward strand.
GGCGAAATTGGTTCGCAAATGGCCATTAACCAGGAAAAAGGCATGGTCAGGGACCCTATGCTCGAAACCGCTTACAAAGACGTGGAGTCTTTGCGCGATTCGCTGGTGCAAGGCACGGAACGCTATTTTAGGGTAGGAATTTATTTTACGGTTTACGCCGAAGATTTAAAGCAGCTGGAAGCATTTTCCACTTCGCTTGAGAGCTCTTTGGGTTCCAAATTAATTGTTACCAAGCGGGCAATAATGCAAACCCAAGCCGGCCTGAATTCCTCTTTGCCTTTGGGGTTGGACGAACTTGATGTCGGCAATAACATGAATACCGGGCCACTTTCCACGACTTTTCCGTTTGTGTCTTCGGACGTAACTTCCAACGACGGCATATTGTACGGCATTAACCGCCATAACAACAGCTTAATTTTGTTTGACCGGTTTGCCATGGAAAACGCCAACAGCGTGGTTTTTGCCAAGTCCGGCGCCGGCAAATCTTACGCCATTAAGCTGGAAATTTTAAGGAGCTTAATGGTGGGCACGGAGGTCATAGTTATTGACCCGGAAAACGAGTACAAACATTTGGCCGAAGCCGTGGGCGGCACCTATTTAAACGTTTCTTTAAACAGCAACTCCCGAATCAATCCTTTTGATATTCCCGTGGGCCTGGAGGGCGAGGACAATACCGACATTATGCGCACCGCCGTGGTAAACCTTTTGGGGTTGGCGAATTTGATGGTCGGGAAATTAAATCCGACCGAAGAAGCGCTTTTGGACAAGGCCATTTGGCAAACCTATGCCAAAAAAGACATAACCCCCGAGCTGGCGGATTTTAAGAGCATTGAACCTCCGACCATGAACGACCTTTTGGAAATTTTGGCCGGCACGGTGGGCGCGGAGAATTTGGCCCAGCGGTTTTCTAAATTCACGGAAGGCACTTTTGCGGGACTGTTTAACCAGCCGACCAATGTGGTTTTAAACAACTTGCTGGTGGTTTTTTCCATTAGGGATTTGGAAGAAGAATTGAGGCCCATCGCCATGTATATAATCCTAAATTATATATGGAATATTGTCAGAAGCGAATTAAAAAGAAGGATTATGGTAATTGACGAAGCCTGGATCCTTATGCAGCACGAGGACAGCGCCCGTTTCCTGTTTGGCATAGCCAAAAGGGCCCGCAAATATTATTTGGGCCTGACAACCATTACGCAAGATGTGGTGGATTTCATGAACAGCCCTTACGGCAAGCCGATTGTTACTAACTCTTCCATCCAATTGCTTTTAAAACAGTCACCGGCTGCCATTAACGTAATTGCCGAAACTTTCTTTTTAACCGAAGGCGAAAAATACCTGCTTTTGGAAAGCGAAGTGGGCGAGGGGATTTTCTTTGCGGGCAACAAGCACGCGGCAATTAAAATTTATGCCTCCTACGTCGAAGACCAAATTATAACCACGGACCCGAAGCAGTTATTAGAGATAAAAGAAAGCCAGGAAACAGTTTAATTCTATTGACATAATTGACAAAATTTAAATAATTGACAAGATTGGGATTCGAAATTTTGCTCAATTTTGTTCAATTATGTCATTTTTGTCAATTTTTTTATGGCCGACGATAATAAACCAACAGGCTCAGCAGGCGTGGCGGAAGAAGCGCCGGCAAAAAAACCGGACGATGCGCCCAAACAGCGTCCGCTTTCAGGCAGGCCGCTAATTATTCAGTTTGGCATACCGATCCCGGGCGTGGGCGCGGTAATTAACGGTGTTTCCATAGACAATTTTCCCGCCCAGGGCACCCAGGCGGAAATAAACGGCGGGTCTTTTATCAGCCTCGTAGGGATCGGCTTGGACAGGTTTGACGACGAATATTGGCGGCTGGAAAGGCAGGGGAAAAAACCTGTGGAGTTGAAAGTTGTGTCCGCAGGCACGGGCGGCGAAGGGAAAAATTCTTTGAGGGGGAGGTGGGTAACTTTGCAGGTGCCCCGCTCCGAAGTTTCGGGCCTTAATCCCAATGAAAGTTTAGGCCTTAGCTTTTTTAGCAGCCGGATTGGGGGCAAGTTGCGCACCTTGCCAATGGTTTTTGTTTTTAAATCTGACTCTAGCCAGACCCAGGCAGCGCAGACTGTTTCCAATGCGCCCCAAATCCCGGTACAGCCCGGTAACATGGGCCCGGGCAATTTATCGGCAAACGGCGGGGCCGGAGTTTTTTCTGGGGCTGAATTGGGCGGACAGGTAATAGGCGGGGCCGCAAAAGCCGCTGCCGGGGCTTTTTCCGCGGGCGCTGGAGACAAACCCGCATCCGGCCCAATAAAAGCATCAGGCACCTTAAAATCTATGAGCACGACGGCCTCTGCTGCTCTGGGCGGCGTCCAGGCGGACTTAGATGGGGGCGGCGGGGAAGTTTCTGTTTCAGAAACCGTAAAAACCACGGGCGCCGCGTTGCCTCAAACAGTAAAGCAAAGCGTGGAGGTTATAGGCGAGCATTTGGACAAAACCCCCGAGCTTATTGTAAATGCCAACGTCAGGCAAAAAATTTCTTCGGCGTTAAAAAGCGGTAATCTGTCTTCCTTAAGCGCGGAAGAAAAACAAACTTTAAATACAACCCTAAAGACTGTTACCGAAGGCGGTGGGCAGGTTTCGGCACAAGTTCAGGCCGCAGCGGGCATTATTTTAAACAGTGAAATAACCGGGGAGGCGCAAGTTAAGGCGCAAGGGCGCGCATCAACCACGGACGAAGCCCCTGTTAAGCAAACCATGCCAGCCGAAGCTGAAGAATCTGTCCAAGCCCAAACAGCTCCCTCGGCCCAGCCCAAAACCCAATCAATGAGTTTGGGCCAAAGCCTGCAAGCTACAGGGGAATTTTTGCAAAAAAATAATATCATTCCTAACTTTAAAGGCAGTCGCGGGCGAATTTTACAAGCTTTGGCCAACGGAAAAATTAACGAACTTTCCGAAGACGACAGGGAAGTTTTGGCCGGCGCTTTAAAGTCGGCCAAATCGCAAGCGCCGGCCTCACTGCAAGCGTCTTTAAATAAAACAGCCCAAGCGGTAGCTACAGGACCCAAGGCCGAGGCAAATATTTCCAAGCCGTCGGAAATTAAAGAGACCGCGCTTAAAGCGAGCGCGCCTTTGTCGGTTAAGCGGGAGTTTGACGCGAAAATCGCGCAAATGAATACTGCGGGGCGTAAAGTTGATGCCGCGGTTTTGGGCAAAAGGCCCGAAGGCGCCGATGAAATAAATTTAAGCCGGGGAAAAGACATTAAAGTTAGGGAAAAAGAAAAGGCTGAAGAATCCGTCAAAGAAGGCGCAGAAGGGGCGGAAATAGGAACGCAATCTCCGCAGGAAGGCGAATTATCCAGGCAGGAAGGTATGCCCGAGGAAAAAATTTCCCCGGTTCTTCCCATGCCGCCGGCCGCTCCGGAAAAAACCGAAGAAGAAAAAGACGAGCCTAATTCAAAATCAGGTATCAAACGCAAGCCCGAAGAAAAATCCGGCGAAAACAATCCGGAGGAGCTAAGCCAGGACGAACAAAACCGTTTGGCGGAATTGGAAGAACAGCAGGCGCGGCTGCAAAATCAGGAAAGGCTTAAAGCCGTAAAAGAACAACAAGAGCAAAGTCTCGCCCGGCAGGCCGCGGAAAAAGAGGCAAACGCCGCTCTAAACGCTGTTTTAATGAAAGGCATTATGGCAGTCTGGCTTGCCGCCGTCGAAACTTTGGGACTTTCAATTTTAGTGGGCGCTTTGGCGGGAGATGTAATTTGGATTTTTAAAGGGTGGATTTTAAAAAAATTTGAATCTGGCAGAAACATTTTAAACAAATTTCATGGCGGAAAAAATGCGGGGCACTTAAAAATAGAGTTAAGCGGGAAAGTAAAGTTGAATATTATTGCCATGAACCTGGCAGTAGTGGCGGTAATTATTTTTTTGGCGGGCATACTCTTTGCGGCTATTAGGTTTGGTTGCAAAACTTATTTGCTGAGGGGCGATTATTGCGCAGTAATTAACAATATGGATTTTGAGTCGTTTAAGTCTTATATTACTGTGCCAACTGTCCCGGCGGCGCCCGTTGGGGGCGTATGCAGCCCGGTTCCGGCCGGCGTGGCCAGCCCTTCGGCTTTGGCTGGCACTTGCTTTGGGCAAAACGCTTCCGCGGCTTCCATGATAGCCGCGGCGGAAAGCGGGGGAGACCCGGGCAAGGCAAGCCGCGTGGATATTTGTACGGTGGACAACAGCGTGGTTTCCTGGGGCCTGTTCCAAATAAATTTAAGCGCGCATAAAATCGGCAGCCTGGATTGCCCCAAAGCTTTTAGCAAAATGTATACCGGCAGCAGCAAAGACTGCCGCGTGGTGGACCAGGCGCTGTACCAACTGTGTGTTAAGGCCGCTACCGCTCCCGACTCTCAAATCCAAACCGCCTGCGCAATTTCCGGCAACGGCAGCAACTGGAACGCTTGGCTGAATACTAAAAATAAATGCGGACTTTAAGCATAGCCCGACTTACGCGCTTGACCTTGCGGGCTACCTACATTAAATAAAAGTTGGGATCAACATTTGTTTTTCAATATTGGTGACAAGTATGAATAATTAAATTGCAAGCAATAAAAATATGAAAAAATATCTGATATTTTTTGGAATACCCATGGTATTGCTGCTTTTGGTTTACAGTTTTTATTCCGCTTTTAAAAACAGTTCCGGTCCCAATGGCACAAACGGTGAGACCTTGGAGCTTTCAAGCACACAAGGGCCGCCCGTTACCGTTAAGAATTTTCTAAAATCCCCGGTCCAGAATTTAAGCTATGGCGCAGTGATTGCCGAAACTCCGGACTATAAAATAATTTATTTTTCCGAGGACGAAGGTATAATTATTACCCTAAAATCTACCCCCTTAGGCTACGCCCAAGTGGAAGCGGAAGGCGAATTGCTTGTTAAATTGGGCATTTTAAGGACCCAGGCATGCAGTTTAAAGGTATTTATTACCGTGCCTATGGACGTGAGCGCGGAGGCTGCGGGCAAAAATTACCCTTTAAGCTTTTGCACAGGCGGAAAAGTTTTATAATTTAAAATTTTGTGGTATAATAAATTAACAGATTAAGCCTGAATATTGAAAATTAAAATAAATATTTAACAGGGATGAATAAAAAAGCAATTATTATATTGGGCGCCATATTCTTTTTGATTATTGGCACCTTGGGTTTTTTGGTTTATTCTAAATATAGTGGCTCCGGCAGCCAAAAAACGGCAGAAACGCCGGGCAATACAGCAGATCAAAATGCCACCACCACAGTAGACACCAACACGGACGTTTCGGGTAATCCGGACGGCCAAAACCCAAACCCCAACGCAGGCAATAAATTTTTCAGGCTGACCGAATCGGACCAGATTATTTCGCCCGTCCTTTTTTATAACGGCAACGGTATAACTTATTTGAATTCCAAGGGCGAATTAATTAAGAGCGACTTTGAAACCGGCCTCGACGGTTCGGTTTCTTTAACCCGCACCCGAAGCCTGGCCATTCCGCTTAAAAGCGGCATAGAAAAAGTCTTGTGGCCCAAAAATGGCGACGATTTTATTGCCCAAATTTCCACTGAAAGCGCGGCTTTCAGTTATTTTAATTTCCAGGCGGGAAGTTATAGCGATTTGCCCACACAGGTAAAAGCGGTGGAGTGGCTGCCGGGCGGCGACAAAATTTTGTTTATATGGGTGGACAAAGACTCAAGCGGCCAGGAAAAAGCCACTTTAAATACGGCCAAGCCCGACACTTCCGAATATTCGCAAGTCGCCGAACTTTACGAGACTGATGATGCCATCCATCTTTCTCCCGACGGCTTAAACTTGCTTTTTTACCGTACCCAAAATTCGGGCGGTACCAATAAAATTATTTTGACCGACCCGCAGGGCAAAGTTTGGAAAGATTTGGTGGCAACGGGATATAATTACGGCGTGTTGTGGAGCCCGGACAGCCAGAAGTTTATATTTGCAAAAAAAGCGCCACAGGCCCAAGGTTACCAGCTTTGGTATTATGACTTGTATACCGGCGAAACCAAGAACTTAGGCCTAGGCGGCCTGCCCCAAAAAGCGGTGTGGGCGGGAGACAGCCGGAGCGTGTACGTGGCCGCGCCCAAAGACGGCACGCCGATTATGGATGCCTCTGACTTAAACAGCCGTTTTACCACAGACAAGTTTTACAAAATTGACACTTCCACTTTGGAAAAAGTTGAGTATGACCCGGGGAGTATGAATATTGACGGCCGGGAAATGTTCCTAAATCCGGGTGAAAACAAGCTGTTTTTTAAAAACGCCCAGGATGGAGGGTTGTACTACTTGGACTTAACCCAATAGGTGTCCTTTTTGGGCATTTAGGTTTTTGAAAGTCTTAAATTTCTAATTAGCCTAATTTCTAATATCTAAATAGGCCTCAATTCCCAATTGGGAATTGGACATTATTTAGGTCAATTAGTACAATTAGAGTAATTAGGAATTTTTTAATGGTTAAAACTAATACAATTTTTGTTTGCTCGAATTGCAATTACCAAAGCCCCAAGTGGCAGGGCAAGTGCCCCAACTGCGGCGAATGGAATACTTTTGAGGAAAGGACGCAAGTTAGCAGGGGGAAATCTCAGGGGCAGGTGCAGGCCGCCAAGTCTGTGGGACTTTCGTCGCTTGGAGGCGGACAACGGCCCAGGGTCCAAAGCGGGATTTCGGAGTTTGACGAAGTAATCGGCGGAGGCCTTGTGGCGGGTTCGCTCGTGCTTTTGGGCGGCGATCCGGGCATTGGCAAATCTACCCTGGCTTTACAAATTTCCTTAAACCTCCAGGACCGGGTGCTTTATGTTTCCGGTGAAGAGTCGGCCAACCAAATAAAAATGAGAGCCGACCGGATTACAAAAAACCAAAATTTGCAGGTTTTGTCCGAGACCAACCTCGACGCCGTATTGAGTTCTGTGGAAGCGCAAACGCCTGAAATTGTAATTGTCGATTCCATCCAAACTATGTATTCCGAAGACGCCAGCGGCGTGGCCGGGGGCGTGGCGCAAGTAACGAGCGCAGTGCAGAAAATAATGCGCCTGGCCAAAAGCAGCCATATAACTTTTATCCTCATCGGCCATGTTACCAAGGAAGGGTATTTGGCAGGGCCCAAAACTTTGGAGCATATGGTTGATACCGTGCTGTATTTGGAGGGCGAAAGGTTTGCAAACTTACGCATTTTGCGCGGCGTAAAAAACCGCTTTGGCACGACCAATGAAGTGGGCGTTTTTGAAATGTCGGGAGGCGGATTGGCGGAAGTTAAAAATCCTTCCCAGCTGTTTTTGGGTGAAGATTCCATAAAAGCATCGGGCAACACCATTACCAGCGTTATGGAAGGCAGCCGCGCCCTGCTTATAGAAATCCAGGCCCTGACTTCCCCCAGCAATTTTGGCTATCCCAAGCGTACAACCAGCGGCTACGACAACAACCGTTTGCAGCTTATTACCGCCATACTATCCAAGCGCGCGGGCTTGAACCTCTCCAACCAGGATATTTTTGTAAATGTGGTGGGCGGCATAAAGATTGAAGAACCCGCGGCCGATTTGGCAGTGGCTCTGGCAATAGTTTCCAGTATGAAAGATATAATTATCCAGGAGGCGGTAGTAATCGGCGAGCTGGGGCTTTCCGGGGAATTAAGGTTTGTGCCCAATTTGGAAAAAAGGATAAAAGAAGCGGAGAAGCTGGGTTTTAAAAAAGCCATCTGTCCTAAAGGCAAAATCGCCTTAAAGTCTTCCAAACTTGAAATAGTCCAAGTTAGAACCCTCTCTGAAGCCATTAGCAAACTTTAGAAATTTTTTAATATTTTATAACTTTTCTCCCCATAGGCTAATTCGGGCGAATTAGCCTATGGGGTAAGTTAAAATTGTGTTCAAATAATTCCCCTTATTTGACAGGGTTTTAGAGTTTGTTATTATATATAAAATAGAGGTTTAAAAATAAGGAAACAAAATATATGAAAAAATGGTTGATATTTATTTTTTTGGTAATTCTGCCGTTTGTTTTGGGGATATTTTATGATAAAAAATTTGAGTATGCGGGCAATTGGCTGGAGGATTATCAAAATTATTTTAAAGTAGGATTCTTGTTGGTATCTATAACTTCTTCCGCATGGTTAGCCCTAATTGCAAAGAAGGAAAAAAATATTTTTTTGCTTGTTGTGTCAGTAATAATATTTATAATATTATCTTATATATTATATTTAGGCATAAACTTAATTAGTATTTCCTTCTAAATTCATATTTATCCACCCATATGAAAAAACTTCTCTTCCTTCTCCTTCTCTTTGCCCTTGTCTTCCCCCTGCCTATGTCAGCGGACGAAAACTTGTGCCCCCAGTTCAGCCAGCACAGCGCCGGAGAGGGGTTTGTAGACTACGAAAGCCATGAGTACATCAATGGCTTTTTAAGTATCCACTTTAAATTAGCTCCCAATTCAAACCATAAACTGGGTACAGCCTACAAGCTTTTAAGGAGTTCTGACTGCCAGGAAGCCGCCCCCGGAGGCTGGTGGTCCATGGGCACCTTTGATATTCCCCAGGAGGTAAATAACTTCTCCATCCGCTTTTACCAGCGGATTAATTTCGGGGAGTATAAATACAGAGTCTATAACGACGATACGAACCAGGTAATCAACTGTGATGCCTGTGATACCGGCTTCTGGAACATGGTCTACTTTGGCGGTGAACCGCCCCATAAATTCTGGCTGACCCTGTATACCCCTTATGATTTTGGCTACATTCCCAACCTTTCCGTCCTCCCACCCACCAGGTTTATTGCCTCTGCCCCGGACATTGAGCAGCCTGAATACACAGGGAAAACCCCGGTACTCATAGTGCCGGGCGTATTAGGTAGTAATTTAATAAAAGGCGATAGTAATTTATGGGTCAATCCCGTTAAAATGGTTAACGATTTTAGTGATCAGTTCATGGACCCCTTGCAATTTACAGAAAATCTTGTCCCATTAGATTCTTCAATATTATTAGATAATGTTATTAGAAAAGAAAGTTATCTATTTTTTGATTTTGATTATACTTTTGGTCTAATAAATATTTTTTCTAATCAAGGTTACACCGAAAATAAAGACCTTTTTACCTTTCCCTATGATTGGCGCTACGGAGTTACGGGTGTATACGGGGACGGTACAAATAATGTGGGAAAATTAAAACAGAAAATTGAAGCAATAAAATTGCAAACCGGTTCTCCAAAAGTTGATATTATAGCCCATAGCAACGGCGGGCTTTTGGTAAAGAAGTATGTTATGGAAAATCCCTCCAACCACAGCATTAACAAAGCAATTTTTGTGGGTGTGCCAAATTTGGGCGCCCCAAAAGCTGTCAAAGTATTATTACAAGGCGATAATTTTGGCGTCAAAGGACTTTCTGATGAAGAAATGAAAAAGATAGCAAAGAATATGCCCGGAGTTTACGATTTAGCCCCTGGAAAAAATTACTTTGATGCCAAGGGGAGTTATGTCAAAATCATCGAACAGAAGTTTATGGCCACAGACCCCGTTCGGGACTTGGATTTTTCAGCCGTAAGGCAGTTTTTAGGCGGTGACCACGGTTTGAATTACGCGGCCTACGACAATGGGCAAGCCCTGCATAACAATGCTTTCGAAAACTTTGACCTGCGCACTGCGGGTGTGGATATGTACAATATAGTCGGTTGCAAAAGCGGGACCATAGGCGGGATTACAGAAGTCCGCAGTAAAGACTTTTTTGGTAACCCCTTGTTTAATTACAGACGGCCCAGCATTGTGTCTGGAGATGAAACAGTACCCTACGAAAGTGCCAACAGCATAAAAGTAGATGATGGGAAAGTATACTACGCTAAAAAATATACTCACTCCGAAATGCTAAGTGCCAATGGCACCCGAGAATTAATTGTAAACCTAATCTTAGGGCAAAATCTTTTAAAGATGGGGTCAAATATTATTCCGAGGCAGGGAGTACTCGCCGACCCCAGCCATTGTGAGTTGAATGGCAAGAAAATAGATATTTTAAGCCCGGTGGATATTGAGGTTTTTGACCAAAGCGGGAACCGTTTGGGCAAAGCGGCGGACGGGAGCCTGGAAAGCAATATTCCGGGTGCAGACATAAATGTCTTTGGGGACAAAAAATTTGTCTATTTGCCCACTGACAGCGGCGAGGTGTATGATATTAAACTAAAAGGCGAGGGTGAGGGCAGATTTACTTTAAATGTGCAGGATATTTCAGGCAGCCAGGAGGGGAGCACTGAAGTTTTTCCCAACCTGCCGGTTTCCCCAAGGCTTTTAGGCAATTTGTCTTTAGGTGCTAATTCCAGCGTTTTGAAGCTGGACAATAATGGCGACGGTGTGGTGGACAATACTTTAAATCCGGCGGCCGTTTTAAACCCCAACCAATCCCAAGACCTCCTTCCGCCCGTTTCAACCTCCACCCTTGTTGGCACTATGGGCCAGCCGGGGTTTTACCGTAGCAATGTCCAAATAACCTTAAGCGCTAAGGATGTGGTGGTGCCGGGGTATGAATTAGAGACTTCGGGCCTTCTTAGCTTAAAGTTTAGGCTGGATAATGCTTCAAGTACGCCCTATTCTACCTATTCAAGTCCTATTCTGGTGGAGGGGGAAGGCAAACATACCTTAGAATTCTTTTCCACGGACAAAGCCGGTAATAACGAAGAGGTTCAGACTGTAAATTTTGTAATAGATAAAACCGCTCCGGAATTTACAATTCAGTTCAATACGGTCTCCAAAGATTTTGATTATGCTGCAACGGATAACCAGGATATCCCCGTATCTATTGTTTGTAATACCACCCAATGCAGCAGTAGCGACATGGCGGGCAATGCCAGCATATTTAAATATGAAAAGAAATCACTGGCAAATTCCAAAAATTTGCTTTTGAAAAGTATAAATTACAACAGGAAAATAACGAATTTTGACCCTAACCTTTTTAACGTTATTTATAGCCTCAATAAGGGGGAAATGGCTGAAATTAGTCAAACCATACTTATAAAAAACCAGCAGGTTGCTAACATTATGTATAACAGAAAATTAAACCAGTCAATTTATACTGACTGGTCAAAAGGCACAAAACCTGTTATTACTAAACTTGAAGGTCTTAAATATTTACAATTACAAACAAATAACTCAAAAATTAAGGTTAATCAAAAATAATATGACAAAAGGGCAAAAGATAGGGTTTTGGGCGGTGTTGGGATTGTTTATTCTTCCAGAAGTATTATGGAGTCCGGTGGGGAATTTTATTTATGCATTTATAAAAGACAGGCCTTTTAGAAACAATGCTCTTATGCATTCTGATTTCAGGGGCTTTGCATTATTTATTGTATCATTGCAATTTATAGGAATATTTTCAGTTTTGGTAGTCTTATTAAAAGATAAAACATATCAATCATTTAAAGCAGGGCGAGTCCTAGTTTTTATAATTAGTATTGTTACCCTTGCCACTTTGGTGGTTTTATATACTCTTTTCGCTACAAAAAATATTAATATCTAAAAGAAGAAATATTATTTTTTGTCCCAAGTATTTAGTAAACCGCTCAAAAAAATTAATAAAATAAATTAGTGACTAGCAATAAAAGATTTAATTCACTCATCTTTACCACCATCGTTTTACCCTACTTGCTTTCTTTCTTAAATTGGAAATATTCTTCATACGACAATTTTAGATGGGGTTATGATCATATAAATCAGCTAAGTATTATGGGGATAGCAATTGCCGTTTTGGGTTCCGGGTTAGTGTTGTATTTGAATAACAAGGAAGGCAAAAACAAAAGTTGGAATATTATAGGGGGTTTATTGCTGGTATTCAATCTAGTTTATTTGTACATCGCGTACAATTTTTCTCATTTTGGCTTTTAGCTTAAAAATTTTTGCATAAAATGACAAAGAAACAAAGGATCGGATTTTGGAGTATTTTAGGGTTATTTATTTTGCCGGAAGTTTTATGGAGTCCGGTGGGGAATTTTATTTACTCTTTATTAAAACCCCCAGTCAATGGATCAGTACAGGTTTTAAGGAATAACTTCCTCCTTACTAATAAATATGACAATTTTTTTAGCGCCGTGTTGTTTATCCAGCTTTTGGGTTTGTTTGCTTCCGCAGTTTACCTAATTGTCATGCATAACTCAGTGCGAAATAAATGGCTGCTTTGGCCTTCCATGATTATCCTTTTGTTTTCATCGGTAGTGGTTTTTTACCTTTTTGGTTTCTCTATCACCCTAAGGAACATTGGCTTTTAGGCTTAAAATAAATCAAAAAGTTATAAAATCAATTAATATAAGCCATTTACCCGCCCTTGCCTATAGGCTTATTCGCCCGAATTAGCCTATGGTAGGAAAAGCTAGAATCAAGAATCCAAAATCAAATCATTCCAGGTGGATGGTTTGGTTTTGGATTTCTTTTTTTAGTTCAGGGTAATTATTTAGGCCGGGGTCTTTTTCGAGTAAGGTTTTTGCTTCAGAGCGGGCGGCGGGGATTAGACTAAAGTAGGAGGGGTCAAAATATTTAAAGTTCCATCCCGATTGGCTGGATCCAAAAAGTTCGCCAAAGCCGCGGAGTTTTAAGTCGAGTTCGGCAAGCTCAAAGCCGTCCTGGGTTTTTTCAAAGGCTTTAAGGCGTTTGGTGATATCACTATCGTCCGCGGTTTGGTCCAAGCGGGGCGGGGAAATAAAAAGCAGGCAATAGGACTGGTGGCTGGCCCTGCCTACGCGTCCGCGGAATTGGTGGAGCTGGGCCAGGCCAAAACGCTCCGCGCCTTCTATTATCATAACGCTGGCATTGGGTACGTCCACGCCCACTTCCACTACGGAAGTGGAAACCAGAATTTGGATGCGGTTATTTAAAAAAGCGTCCATAACCTGTTCTTTTTCTTCGGCCTTAAGGCGCCCGTGAAGGAGCCCTATTTGGAAGGCGGGGAAGGCCTTTTTTAAAAGTTCGACTTCGGTTTTGGCCGCCTTAATCCCCAGCCGGTCGTTTTCCTCAATTAGCGGGGTAATTACAAATGCCTGCCTTCCCGCTTGGATTTGGGTGCGTATGAACGAATAAGCATCCGGTCTTTTGTCGGGGGGCGTGAGTTTGGTAATAATTGGCTTCCTGTCAGCCGGCTTGGTTTTTATTTGGGAGATATCCAATTCGCCATAAACCGCCAGCTGCAGGGTGCGGGGGATGGGTGTGGCCGAAAGCGAAAGCAGGTGCGGCACCGTGGGTTTATTAAGCAGCATGGCAGAGCGCTGCTTTACGCCAAAGCGGTGCTGTTCGTCTATTATGACCAAGGCCAGGCTGCCAAATTCCACTTTATTTTGCAAAAGGGCGTGGGTGCCAATGAAAATGCCGGGCGCGCCGGTTTTAATTAATTTATGCAGGTCGGCTTTTTTAAGTTCCTCATTGGCAACTTGCGCATAGCTGTGGGTGAGCAGGGCGAGTTTAAAATTTGCAAGGTGGGGCTTTAAGAATTTTTTTGCGGTTTCAAAATGTTGTCGCGCTAAAATTTCCGTAGGCGCTAGGAAAGCGACCTGCTTTTTGGCACGGGCAGTTTGCAGGGCGGCAATTAAAGCCACCAAAGTTTTGCCCGAGCCGACATCACCTTCCAAAAGGCGGTTCATGGGGGCAGGCTTTTCCAAGTCCTGCAAAATATCCCAGGCGGACTTTTTTTGTTCGGGCGTAAGCGCAAAAGGCAGGCTGTCGACAAAATTTTTAACCAGCTCACGGTCAAATTTTACCGCGTGAGCCTTTTTTTTGCTTAATTCCTGCTTGTATTTTTGTACTGCCAGCTGGACCATAAAAATTTCCTCAAAAGACATGCGGGTCCTGGCGCTTTGTGCATCGGTTAAATTTTTTGGAAAGTGGGCCAGCTCCACGGTTTTTTCCAGCGCAGGCAGGGTATATGGCTTTAAAATTTCGGGAGGCAGCCTGTCTTTGAGTTCGTGCTTAAAGGGCAGGGCCTTGCTTATGAGGTTGCGCAGAGTTTTCGGGTATAAGCCGGAGGTTAAATGGTAAACAGGCAGCAAGCGCGAGGTATGCACTGGAAATTCGCCGGCTTTTTCGTAAAGCGGGTTTACAAATTGCAGACGCCCGTTATAAGTTTCCACCACGCCCGCAATAAAAATCTCATCGCCCACTTTTAAGCTTTTGGCCAGGTAGGCTTGGTTAAACCAAATGACTTTTATGTTGCCCGTATCGTCGGCTATGAGCGCTTCGGCCAGGCTTAGGCGCCCCCGAAAGGAAAAGCGGCTGCCAATGCTTTTTATTTTCCCGCCCACGCTTACATTTTCCCCGGCTTTTAGCTCTTTAATTTTTTTTACTTCGGAAAAGTCCAAATAGCGGTAAGGGAAATACAACAACAAATCCCGAACCGTATGAATTTCGAGTTTTTTTAAAGCCGCTAAAAGCGGCTTATTTAGACGGCCAAGTATTTCAATGGGGGAGTTTACATCCATATTTATGGTGCTTCCAGCAGGAGTCGAACCTGCATCTCAGCCTTCGGAGGGCTACACTCTATCCATTGAGCTATGGAAGCGCAAAAAATTGGGTAAAGATCAAAAGATCAGAATTTAAACCAGTGCATTACCCTTTGCGCCGTGGTCGGTTCGGTGTCCGGATGCTCAATTAGGAAAGAAAGAAGAAAATCCCTGACTTCATCCGGGTCTTGCTCGCTGAGCTCAATGACCATTACCTTATTCAAATAATTGGAGGTTTCAAAGTTTAAAGTCTTGTGATGTTCCTTATCCACCACCCAGAAGTGCTTAATTTGCTTATAGGGCATATGCACAGTGCCATGGTTTATGCCTTTGGAATTGAGTTCAACAGTTACCGTTCTGGGCGTTTGCCGGGAAAAGTAAATAATCAGCAGGGTAATAAGCCCTACGGTAACGGAGGCAAAAATATCTTTTTGGATAAGTACAAAAAAGCCAATGAACAATATGGCAATGGAAATAAGCGTAACGTACCACCCGGCTGATTTTTCGTAAAATTTGAATTCCGGCGCTTCCCAGGAAATGTTTATTTTACTTTTTGCCATAATTTTAAGAGTTGATAATTTTTGGCGGAAGCGAGAGGATTCGGTCACTTCACGCTGCGCTTATTTCTCCGCCTGCCCATGGATCGAATCGCGCTACGCTACAGCGACCCCTGCCGCTATTTGTTGCTCCTAACCCCGCAACAAATTTTTTGCTTCGCAAAAACCGCTTTTTTCAAATCCTTCTTAATTTGTTCGCCAATGGCTTAAGAAGGGATGGAATTCAGTTTATCTTTTCTAACTGGCGGAAGCGAGAGGATTCGAACCTCTGAAGGGTTTTAGCCCTTAGCGGTTTTCAAGACCGCCCCGTTCGACCGCTCCGGCACGCTTCCAGATGAATTCATATTTATTATACCATTAAGACGGCAAAAAAACAAAGACGCCCGGCTCTAGAACAGGCGTCTTGCTTTTACCCTAGGGGCCAAATTTGATTTTGGCCACTTTGGGAGTGTTGTTTCTTTTCCGGCATCTTTTGCCGGTTTTATTTCAGGACTGTATTGCTATCCTGAGGCCGGCAAAGAATTTTGCTTTGCCGAATCAAAATACCAAATCATTCAACGTACTGGGGGAGAGGGTCTTCTATAATAAACCCGCCTACCGCATTGTTCGGATTGATTTTGGACTCTTCCTGCAATTCGTCGCGGATTTTAGGCGCAGGTTTTAGCAGGCTTTCCGGGCTGGTGGTGGTGTCCGGCTGTTTTTGGGATTCCGGCGAGCTGGTGGCCGCAGGGGCGGGGTCTTCAGTTCGGCCCAGGGCAGAAAGTTTTAAGGCAATAATTTTTGTACCGGATTTTTTGCCTGTGACCGCGACTTTTTCCCCGATTTTAAGTTCGGAGAAATTTAAATTTTTGCCGTCCGCGGAAATAAGGGTAGTGGAGGCATTTACGGCAAAGGAGGTTTTTTCCACCTGCAGGCCGTCTTTTTCAATTTTAGTGATTTGTCCGGAGAGGGTTACGCTGTCTTCCGACCCCAAAAGGTTTGTAAGGGCCGCTTCTGCCGTGGTAATTTCCACGGATTGCTTAATTTCGGAAATCCGGGTTTGATTTTTTAAACTAAGGGCAATTACATCTTTGGTGTCGTCGTTTTGGGCAATGTCAGAAATCAGAGCCTGTTCTTTTTTGCCCACTTCTTCCAGGGAGTTTAAAAGTTCAGGGTTAGCCGAGGTTATGGATTCGCGCGAGAGGGTATTTACTTCTTCTGCCGCCTGCTGTGTAGCTTTCGAAACTTCCTTAATTGCAGCGAGCTTTTGGCCGGTATTGTCGCCCGGCAGGCTGGCCAGTTTTTGCGCTTCTGCTACTCTTTTTTTTGCAATTTGCACCTGCAAATAAGCCCTCTGGATTTTGTCGCCGGCGAATTTTACCCTAAATTGCTCCGCGCTTTTTTTAATTTCAAAAAGTTTTTGCCCGGGCAAACTGTTGGCCGTGGCGTAGGTAAACCCTCCAACCAAAAGCAAGCCTGCACAAATTGCCACAGCAGGAATAAAATTAAAGACTTTCAAAAATTCCAAGTTCCAGCCAAAACCCACCGAGGGCTTTTGGGCTAGGTATTTGCGGCGGCTGGCGGCAAGGGCGGGGGTAGCTGCCCGAATAGAGCTTAAGCTTTTTAAAATTTGCGCCCACTCTTTTTCCTCTGAAGACATGCTCAAAATCCCGAGCTCATTTAAGGAGCCTTTTTTTACAGCGGTGATTAATTGTTCGAGTTGTCTGTCGTCCATTAGGGTTTTTCCTGGAGTTTTTTAAGCTCCAAAAGCTTGGTTATGGCGCGGTGCTGTATGACTCGTATGGCGCCTTCGGTCTTATTTAATATTACGGCGATTTCGGCGTTGCTTAAATCTTCCAAAAATTTTAATTTAATTACCGCCTGTTGTTCCGCGCCCAGTTCTTTTAAAAGTTTAAGCAATGCCGCCTGCTCGTATTCGAGCTGCAAAAGGTCCACGGTGTTAGTCTCGTATTCCAGGGTATTTTCCACATCTTCCAAACTTACCGTAAGCTTTTTTTCCCGGTAATAATCTATAACCGTGTTGCGGGCAATGCGGTAAATCCAGCCAAGGAAAACTTCTGGTTTGTCCAGGGTGCCTAACTTGCCGAAAGCTTTTATAAAGACTTCCTCGGCCAAATCTTCCGCTACTTCCTTGTGGCCTACGCGGTAAAAAATGAACCTGTAGATTTTTTGGAAGAGCAGGTCATACACCTGGCCAAAAGCCGCCTCGCTCCCACCTTGGGCTTTTTTCACCAATTGGGCGAGTTCCTGGGCATTTTCATCAAATTCCATTGTACTAATATTTAAGACGTCAGAGTTGGGCATTTGTTACAAATTAAGGAATATTTCCGGGGAAAAAGCAATGCCAGAGAGTATTATAGCAAAAAACGCCGATTTTGGGCGTTTGGCTTGCTTTGACCGTAAGTTATTTTTATTGTAAAATTATTCAAGACCAATAAGTTTTTGCAACGTGGAGAGGTGGCTGAGCGGTCGAAAGCGGCACCGTGCTAAGGTGTTGTCCGGGTCAAACTGGACCGTGGGTTCGAATCCCACCCTCTCCGCCATTGGCAATCAAATAACCCGATCAGTTGTATGACTGCCAATAGCTAACAAAGGGATTCGAAAAGAGCGGTCCCCGGGCAAAGCCCGGGGAATTGAAAGCGAGCAAGCGCAGCTTTCAATAGCGGCAGGGGTCGCTGTAGTGTAGCGCGATTCTATCCGCCGCCAGGCGGATAGATGAGCGCAGCGTGAAGTGACCGAATCCCACCCTCTCCGCCATTGGCAAACACGCAACTTTCAGGTTTCGTGGTTGCCAATGGGACGCAAGCAGGATTCGAAAAAAACGTTTTTGCTTGGGAAGCACGATTAATCAAGGGCAGGGTTTTATAAAATGAAAGAAATCACGCTTCATGGCCAATGGTTGGTTAAAGCGCCGCTTGAAAGCGTATTTGGCATAGTAACTGACTTTGAGAAGTTTCCCGAGCATTTCCCGAAGGTTGCCGAGTCTGTACACGTAAACAAACGCGACGGCAATTATTTGGAAATAGACGCCACGGTAAGGTCTTTTGGCCAAAAGTTTCCGGTACAAATGAAAACCCGCATTTTGCCGGAAAAAGGTTTTATTTCAGACAACAGCAGTCCCAAATTTGGCACTTCCGGACATGAGGAAATGCTGCTTTCGGCCTCGCGGGAAGGTACCTTAATAGATTATACCTACAGAGTCACAATCCATAAGCCATGGCTGCGCGTTGTGGCAACTCCGCTTATTCGGTGGTACTCCATGAAGTATTGGGAAAAAGCATTTATTGACGAATTAAAAAAGATCCTGGAAAAGTAAGCATGGAATTCAGTAAAATAAATACCTACGTGTGTAGGTATTTTTTTAGTCGCGCGCGGCTGTGAGGCAAAAAACTTTTTGGGCACCATTTCTTTTTAAAACCTTGGCCGCCTCAAGCAAAGTGGAGCCGGTGGTGGTAACGTCGTCAACCAGAATAAACGATGCGCCTTTTAGGTTGGCTTTAGGAAAACCAGGCAGGATGCTGAAAGCTGACTCGACGTTTTTTATTCTTTCTTCGCGTTTTAAATTTTTTTGGGTTTTGGTAATTTTTTTTCGGCGCAGCGCATCAACAGCCTGTAAACCCATCACGTTCGCTATAGATTCGGCTAAAACTTTGGATTGGTTAAAGCCGCGCCAGTTTTGGCGCATCCAGTGCAAAGGCACAGGTATTAGGTTATAGGTATTAGGTGTTAGAAGAAAAGGGAAATCTTTTTTTATTACATTGGCAATCATTTCCGCTAACTGTTTATAAACCTCCGGAAGAAAAGAATATTTGCCTTTTATCAAAATATCGGCTACGCGGGGGTCGTGGTAATCAAATATGGAAATCAGACCGTCAGCCATATGCGGGCTTTGGCAATGGGGATGGGTGAGTCCGCCCAAAGACGGTTTTTTACAGACAATGCAAATTTGAAAATCCACTTTGGACAAAAGCGGCCGGCAGTCAGTGCAAATAAAATTCGGCCCTTCGGTTTCGCAAATTAAACAGCGGATGGGGAACAACAGGTCCATAACAAAGGTTGACGCATCGCGAAAGAGGGGTTTGAGGAAGGAACGGAGCATGAAATAAGAAGTATGAATTAAGAAGTAAGGAAGATAGAAGAACTAGAATTAGGCTAAAATATCCAATACCCAATTACCAATATCCAATCGAACTAAAAAATATGATAATTAAAGTTTAACAAATTTAAGGCAAAAGTCCTATAAAGCAAAAAGTTTTTTTGCAAAAAAAAGCGCCCGGCAGGGGTAGCTTTACACAAATGCCCAAATTGGATCAAAAAGCGGAAATTTAAAAGGCTCAACCGACGTTGAGCCTTTGGTTATGATTTGTAATTAAGCCGTTACGGGCAGGGGGAGTTTGGCGTTTTTTTTGGCCGTAATTTCTATTTGGCCTTTTTTGACTTCGGCTAAAATTTCCAAGCTGCCCGTTTTTTTGTTCTCTATAATTTTTTCCGCCACCTTGTCCTCGAGCATATCCTGCAGATTTTTACGGACAAAGCGCGCGCCCTGGGCCGGGTCAAAGCTTTTTTCCGCAATGAATTTGGCCACTGTGGGTGCGGCTTTCAGCAGGACATCCTGTTCCATTAGCCGGCTTTGCAGTTGGCCAATTTGCAGGGCGGAAATTTTGGCCAATTCCTTAAAGCCGAGCGGCCGAAAGACCATAATTTTGTCTATACGGTTTAAGAGTTCGGGCCTAAATTCCTGCTTTAAGCTTTCTACCACGCTGTTTTTGATTTGTTCATATTCGCGCTGCAGCTTATTTTGCTCGTCCAATTTGGCTTCCTTGTCGGCAAAGCCGATTTTTTGCGCCTGTTGGTTGAGTTCCTGCATCCCCAGGTTGGAAGTCATAATGACAATGGTGTTCCTAAAGTTGACTTTTTTGCCCATAGCATCGGTTAAGTAACCATCTTCCAAAATTTGCAGGAGGATGTTAAAGACTTCGGGGTTGGCTTTTTCTATTTCGTCAAACAACACGACGCTGTAGGGCTTGCGCCTAACGGCTTCGGTCAGCTGGCCGCCTTCGCCGTAGCCCACATAGCCGGCCGGCGCGCCTATAAGCCTTGCGACATTGTGCCTTTCCATAAATTCCGACATGTCCACGCGTATAAGCGCTTCTTCGTCTTCAAAAACTTCCGAGGCCAAAACTTTGGCGGTTTCGGTTTTGCCCACGCCCGTGGGGCCTAAGAAAATAAACGAACCCAAAGGCCGGTTGGGGTTTGAGATTCCGGCTCGGCTGCGCCTTATGGCCTTGGAAATTTCCTCCACGACCTCGTCTTGCCCTACAATTTTGGCCTTGAGGGTCTTTTCCAAATTGGCCAGCTTGCCGATTTCCGTTTTCGTCAACCGGTTAAGCGGGATTTTAGTCATCATGGAAACCGTATGGGCAATTTCTTCCGCGCCGATGGTATGGGTGGGCGACTGGCTTTCGTTAAGCAGGTTTTTGGACAGCTCGGCTTTTTGCTTGAGCAGCTTTTCTTCCTGCGTCCTTAAGTGGAGGGCGGTGGTAAAATCCTGGTTTAACACGGCCTTGGTTTTTTCCTGTTCCAAAATTTCCAAATCGCTTTCAATTTTTTTAGTGGTCCTTAAAAGTTTGCTGGACGAACCGAGGCTCCTTAAAAACGCGGCGGTTTCATCTATTAAATCCACCGCCTTGTCGGGCAAAAAGCGGTCGTTTATGTAGCGGGAAGAAAGGTCGACGGCGGCTTTTATGGCTTCGTCGGTTATAACCACGTTGTGATGTTTTTCGTAAGAAGGCCTTAAGCCCCTTAAAATATCCACCGCTTCTTCTTTCGCCGGCTCTTCCACCAGCACGGGCTGGAACCTTCTTTCCAGGGCCGCGTCCTGTTCAATATGTTTTTTGTATTCCGAAAGCGTGGTGGCGCCTATGGCCCTCAGTTCGCCCCGGGCCAAAGCGGGCTTTAAAATGTTGGCCGCATCGAGGCTGCCGGTGGTCGCGCCTGCGCCTACCATGGTATGCAGTTCGTCTATAAATAAAATGATGTTGGGGTTATTTTTAACTTCATCTATTATTTGCTTTAGGCGGTTTTCAAATTCGCCCCGAAACATGCTGCCGGCCACTATTAAAGCCAAATCAAGCGAAAGGATTTTTTTGTCGAGCAGGCTGTCGGGGACTTCGCGCTTGGAAATCGCGAGGGCCAAACCTTCCACAATGGCGGTCTTGCCCACGCCGGCTTCGCCTATTAGCAGGGGGTTGTTTTTTGTGCGGCGGTTCAGTATGGAAATCACGCGTTCGATTTCGGTTTTGCGGCCAATGACCGGGTCCACCAAACCTTGGGCGGCTTTTTTAGTTAAGTCAGTGGTAAAATATTCCAACAGGCTGCCTTTTTTTTGGTTCATACCCATGGGATTCTGCGGCATGGGCCCGTTCATGCTACCCATACTGCCGCCGCTTGGCGCCTGTCCTTCGCCCGCCTCGGGCAAGTCGGGGAATTTGGAAATGTTTTCAAAGACGTTCAGCAAATTTTGTTCAAGCTCGTACATATCCACGCCCAGTTTGGACAAAATTACCCGCGCTTTATTTTGCGGTATGGCCAACAGCCCGTACAAAAAATGTTCGGTGCCAATAAATTGGTAGCCAAATTGGCTGGCAATAATCGCGCTTTTTTCTATGGCGGATTTGAGGTTTTCCGACAAAACCGGCTTCCAGGTTTGGACCTTGTTGTTGGTGTTGACCAACATAAGTTCCTGTTTGACAATTTCGGCCGAAAGTTTGGTCTTAGTGAGGATTTCCGCGGCAAAAGAGCTCTTTTCGGTGACAATGCCGAATAAAAGATGTTCGGTGCCAATATGGTCGTGTTTTAATTCTTCACTGGCAAGTTGTGCAGCAATAAGCGCATTTTTGGCGCGAGATGACAATCTTTCAAGGATGTAAGAGAAATTGTTTCCGTTCATGAAAATAGATTTTAGATATTAGGTGCTAGATTTTAGGAAGAAAAATGAATCAATGCTACTATGTTATTATAACATCTTATTGATTAAAATTATTATAAACATTTGTTATCACTCTTGTCAACGGAGTGATAGTATTATTCGCGGATACGCTGATTCCGCGGGATTTGCGGATTCAAAGAAAGAGCTTTATTTTCATTAGTGCTATCTGCCTCATCCGAGTATCCGCGAGATAAACATGAATAATCCCATCCAAAAATCAGAAGACGAAAATAAGGCTTATGACTATGCCATGTTTTTACTGAATATCCGCCTTAGGACCGAAGGGGAATTAAGAGAAAAAATGAGAAGTAAGAAGTATGAAGACAGAATTATGGACGAAGTTATTAGGCGATTGAAAGAATTACATTACATAGACGACCAGAGGTTTGCGGAAGTGTATTTGGAAAATTTAAAAAAATACAAGTCGTGGGGCTATTTTGGGATAAAGAAAAAGTTTATGGAAAAAAAGCTGCCGCGGGAAATTATTGAAAATGTTTTAGCGGAGGGGATGACGGAAGAAGAGGA
The DNA here is from genome assembly GCA_964504715.1 of uncultured Candidatus Saccharibacteria bacterium. Lineage (GTDB taxonomy): Bacteria > Patescibacteriota > Doudnabacteria > UBA920 > UBA920 > JBBTRN01. The sequence continues at coordinate 49,642 of CAZDEP010000001.1, forward strand.
ATTGGAGATTGCGAAGAAGTTTTTAAAGAAGCAAAATTCCCTCCCCTTGAGGGGGAGGGATAAGGGTGGGGTGAGTCGTGAAGATAAGTCAAGGCTGGCTAGAAAACTCGCGGCGAAAGGGTTTAGGGGCAACGTGGTAGCTAAGCTGATATTTTAAAGGTTCATTTCCCTTAATCTATTTATTCTTTCTTCAATTGGCGGATGGGTGTTAAACATTTTGGCAAACCAGCTTCTGCCGGAGGGGGAGGCCGCCCTGAGTGCATCGGAAGGGCCTGCGTCTTCGTGAAAAGGATTCGCTATATAAAGGTGGGCGGTGGCTTTGTTGGCAGCTTCCAGCGGTTCGGTGTCGGCGCTGATTTTTTCCAAAGCCCTGGCCAGGCCTTCCGGGTAGCGGGTTAAGAGCGCGCCCGAGGCATCGGCCAGAAATTCCCGTTTTCGGGAAACCGCAAGTTTAATGAGCGTGGCAATAATAGGCGAAAGAATGGCAAGAGCTATGCCGGCCACAAGCAAAACGGCTTGGAGTTGCCCGCCGCCTTCGCTGTTGCGGCTCCGGCGCCGGCCGCCCCAAAAAGTCGCCCTAAGCATCCAGTCCGCAAGCAGGGTTACTACTCCCACCAACACCACCACCAAAGTCATTACGCGAATATCATAGTTTCCAATGTGCGAAAGTTCGTGTGCCACCACGCCTTCGAGTTCCGTTTTTTCAAGTTTTTGCAATATTCCCGTGGTAAAACAGACAATGGCATGCTCCGGGTCCCGGCCCGTGGCAAAGGCGTTCGGGGCCGTATCATCAATTACATAAATTTTTGGCGTGGGCAGGCCGGCGGCAATGCAAAGGTTTTCCACCAAGCGGTAGAGTTCGGGGTTACTCTGCCTGTCTACCTCTTTGGCCTGCGACAAAGCCAGGGTAATTGAATCGCTAAAATAATAAGAAATGAATGAGCTTAAAAACGAAAAGCCAACGGCAAAATACAGAATTTGCGGGGAATTGTAGGCTTGGGAAAAAACAAAACCCAAAAGCGAAATTACGATCAAAAAGCTGAATATTAAAATCCAGCTTTCGGTTTTGTTTTTGGATATGTGGTCGTAGGTTAGCATAAAACTTGAATTAAGAAGAATGAAGTAAGAATTATGATTCGATTCCTTACTTCTAAATACTTACTTCTTACTTCAAAATTTTACTTGTACTGGTTGCCCCTCGGGGCCCTTTTCGTCAATGTCAAAAAAATCTCTGGCAGAAAAGCTGAACATTGAGGCAAAGAGGTTGGTGGGGAAGACCTGCAGCTGGGTGTTGTAGTCGCGCACCGTGCCGTTATAAAAGCGCCTCGACGCCTGGATTTTGTCTTCGGTGTCGGTTAAATCCCGCTGCATTTGCATAAAGTTGGTGTTGGACTTTAAATCCGGATACGCTTCCGCCACGGCAAACAAAGACTTTAAGGCGCCCGAAAGCATATTTTCATCTTTCAATTTTTCCTGCATGGTTCCTGCGCCCATGGCCATATTGCGGGCTTTGGTCACGTTTTCCAAAACCGAGGATTCCTGTTTGGCGTAACCTTTGACGGTTTCCACCAGGTTGGGGATGAGATCGTATCGCCGCTTTAGCTGGACTTCTATGTCGCTCCAGGCTTCATCCACGCGGTTTTTAGAGCGGATAAGCCCGTTGTAGACCATAACGGCGCCAACAACCAGCACGGCTAAAACTATCCAAAATATAAACATAAATTTTTTATTTCCGATTAATGTCCTAATTTATTAGGATTATGTTTGAATTATAGCATATTTGGGGCAAAAAGTTTTGATATTTTGAAATTTATCCACTGACATTGGATGGGTTGCTTAATATTAAGTGGCCGATATAAAAATTTGGGATTTTAAAGAATTTGTGGTATAATTACCGCAGATTTGTGTGAGAAAGAAACCAAAAAACAATCTAACCCTCTCCTCCCAAGGAGAGGGGTAATAATGTATGGGATTTACAGAAAATTTACAACAAAAAGTAAACAATTTCCTCGATACCCGCTATATCCACCGCCTGGAAAATAAGATAGCGCTTATTGCCAAAGAGCGAGAGGAGCTAAAAAGCTGGAGTGAAAAAGAGCTGAGGCTGGCGGCTTTGGCATTTAAGGATGACCTAAAAAAAGGCAAGACTTTGGACGATATTTTGGTCCCGGCTTTTGCCGTAGCCAATGAGGCCGCAAGGCGCGTACTTGGCCAGGTGCCCTTTGATGTGCAGATCTTGGGCGGCATAGTCATCCATATGGGCAAGGTTGCCGAAATGAAGGCCGGCGAGGGCAAAACCCTAACCGAAACCATGCCCGTATATTTAAACGCGCTTTTGGGCAGGGGCGTGCACATTGTGACGACCAACGATTATTTGGCCGAGCGGGACTCTAAGTGGATGGGCAAACTTTACGACCTTTTGGGATTGAGCGTGGGGTATGTAACATCCGCCATGAAGTCCGAGCAAAGGCGCAAAGCGTATGCGTGCGACATAACTTACGTTACCAACCAGGAAATCGGCTTTGATTATTTGCGCGACAATTTGGTGTTTTCCAAAGTCGACAGGGTCTTAAGGCCCGAGCATCCTTTGCATTTTGGCATAGTGGATGAAATAGATTCCATATTAATAGATGAGTCGCGTACGCCGCTGATTATTGCCCAAGCTTTAAAAGAGGAGAGGGATTACTATGACCAATTCAGCAAAATTGCAGCGGGACTAAAAGAAGGCGAAGATTTTGAAGTCGACTATAAGAATAAAAACGCCAAGATGACGGAAGGGGGCCTGGACAGAGTCGAGAAAATTTTGGGTGCCCCGGTGTTTTCCGCCGACAATCCCATGGCGGCGTTTTACTTGGACGTGTCTTTAAGGGCGCGCGTGCTGTTTGAGAAAGACCGGGATTATATTATTTCTGCAGACGGAGTGGAAATTGTGGATGAATTCACCGGCCGTGTTTTGCCGGGGAGGAGGTTTAGCGACGGCGTGCACCAGGCGATTGAAGCCAAGGAAAAGGTGAAAGTCAAAGAGGCCGACCGGACCGCCGCCAGCATTACTTTCCAGAATTTTTTCCCGCTTTACGAAAAATTTTCGGGTATGTCGGGCACGGTTATGCGCGCCCGCGACGAGTTTAACCAGGTCTATAAACTTGATGTGGTTCAAATCCCCACCAACCGTCCCTTGGCGCGCATTGAGCATAATGACTTGTTTTTTAAAACGCAAAAAGGAAAGTTTTTGGGTTTAATGAAAAAAGTCCGGCACATTCACCAAAAGGGCCAGCCGCTTTTGGTAGGCGCGCGCAATGTGGAAACCGCCCACGCGGTGGCGGAAATGTTTGAAAACGAAGGGCTGCCGTTCCAACTTTTGACCGCCAGCGACCATAAAGCCGAGGCGGAAAAAATCGCCAAAGCGGGCGCGGAGGGTATGATAACCATTGCTACCAACATGGCAGGCCGCGGTACGGATATTATGCTGGGGGCTGGCGTTGAAAAGCTGGGCGGCCTGTTTGTAATTGGTACCGAACGCCATGAATCCCGGCGCATAGACGACCAGCTGGCCGGGCGCAGCGGCCGGCAGGGCGAAGCGGGCGAGTCCGAGTTCCTTATTTCCATGGAAGACGAAATAATGATGCTTTTTGGCAGCCAAAAAATAATTGATGCCATGGAAGAGTATGACCTGCCCGAAGACGAATATATTTCCGGCCCCTCTTTGGACAAAGCGTTCGCCCAGGCGCAGGATTTTATAGAAAGCAAAAATTATGACAGCCGGATTTACCTTTATAAGTACGACAGCGTAACCAATTACCAGCGTTTGGAAGTCTACAAACTGCGGGACGGTCTGCTGGAAAATCCGGAAGGTTTTAACAATTTTGCCGTGCAGGCGGTGGAAGAAACGGTGGGGAGGATTTTTGCACTCGCCGATCCGGCCGCCGTTGCCCGGCGGTTAAAAGAAATTTTTGGCGTGGGTATTGAAAGCCAAAATTTGGCTTTCTTACAAAAAGAGCCGGGGATGGGCGAGACTTTTAACGAACTGTTGAATCCTTTTTATAAGTCGCCAAAGGCAGAAGTTTTAAAACAGGCGGCGGCGCAAGCGGCTATGGAGGCGGGGAGTCGGCTGGAAAAGATTTTTTCCGATCCGGAAGTTTATAAGGCTTCCCAGGCGCTGGTTCTGGAAATTATCGACAATAACTGGAGCCGACATTTGGAGTTGGTGGAAATCCTTAAAGAAGAATCCGGATTGTTTTCTTACGCCTCGCAGGATCCGCTCATTGACTATATTTTGGAAAGCAAAAAGTTGTTTGAGCATATGGGAGATAGCATACAAGAGCAGTTTCTTCAAACGGTGTTTGGGCGTTTGTCGCGATCCTAGTGCCGTTTCATTTTAAACCTGACGGCCAATATCCCTTAAATTAATTTATTTTAGAGGAGTTTGAAAATCTGACAATCGACATAATTAAAATGAAACGGTACTAAAATAATTTATTCCGATATACAGATGGGCAGATATTTCAGATAACTACAGATATTATTATAAATATTTTATTTACCATCTGTAGGTATCTGTATTATCAGATAATCAGTAAATCGGCATACATTAGTAATTGACCTAATTAGTTAAATTAGGCTATAATTTTTCCATGCTTACACGTGAGGAAGTAATAAAACTTTCCCAGCTGGCAAGGATAGAACTTAGCGACACAGAGGTGGAAAAGTTCCAGAAGGACCTGTCCGCGGTTTTTGAGTATGTGGAAGAATTAAAACAGGTGAATGTGGAAGGCCTGGAGGAAGTTTCCCAGGTTACCGGGCTGGTAAATGTCCAGAGGGAAGACAAAGTTGTGGACCACGGCAACCGCGAGGAAATTTTTACCCAGGCGCCGGAAATGAAAGATGGGTACTTTAAAGTGAAAGCAATTTTATAGCCGAGCGTTTAGGGCTAAGCGCTAAGGGCTAAGATTTCTTAGCGCTATACGCTTAGCCCTTAGCCCTGAAAAAATGACTTTTGAATTTTTATCTCTAACTGACTTACGCAAGCTTTTAGACACCAAACAGGTTTCGTCTGTCGAACTGACGAAATATTTTTTGGAGCGCATAAAAAAGTATGACAAGGAACTCAATTCCTTCATTACCGTTTGCGAAGAGGAGGCCCTTAAGCAGGCCAAGGACGCTGATGATTTTATAAATAGTCCCGGAGAAAATCCTTTTCTTTGCGGGATTCCGTATGCGGCCAAAGACCTGTTCTGCACCAACGGAATACGCACCACCGCAGCTTCCAAAATTTTAGATAACTACATACCGCCCTACGATTCGACCGTCATTGCCAAATTAAAAGAGCAAAAGGCCGTATTGGTCGGCAAAACCAATTTGGACCAGTTTGCACACGGGTCTTCGGGCGAAACGTCCGCTTACGGCCCGACCAAAAACCCCTGGGATAAAACCCGCATGCCGGGCGGTTCTTCTTCGGGCTCGGCTTCCGCCGTTGCGGCGGGCCTGGTGCCATGGGCCACGGCCACAGAAACCGGCGGCAGCATCCGCCAGCCGGCATCCTTAACCGGGCTTTCCGGCTGGAAACCCACCTACGGCCGAGTAAGCCGCTACGGCGTTGTGGCCATGGGTTCATCGCTCGATTCAATTGGCGCCATGGCGGGGAGCGTGGAGGAATTGGCCTATTTGGCAGAATTTATGTCGGGTCGAGATGAAAAAGATTCCACCACAGGTCCTACTGAAGTTCCGCGTTATGCATCTTTGCTGTCAAAAGATATTAAGGGCCTGAAAGTTGGGATCCCGAAGGAATATTTTGTGGAAGGCATGGAGGCGGACGTAAAAGCGCGGGTGTTTGAAGCCATAAAAGAATTGGAAAAACTGGGCGCTAAACTTTACGACGTAAGTTTGCCCAACACCAAATACGGTTCTTTGGTTTACGCCATAGTCTGTCCGTCCGAGGTCTCTTCCAATTTAATGCGCTACGACGGCATTCGTTTTGGTTATACATCGAAAGAAGCAAAAAATTTAATGGAAGTTTACGCCAAAAGCCGGGCGGAAGGTTTTGGCAATGAAGCCAAAAGGCGGATTATGACGGGCACGTACGTTCTTTCCGCCGGGTATTTTGACGCCTACTATAAAAAGGCGCAAAAAGTTAGAAGGCTGATAGTCAATGAATTCGAAGAAGTTTTTAAAACTGTGGATGTGCTGGCCTGCCCGTCTTCCCCAAACGTGGCTTCGACTTTAGGCAAGGCGGCGGAAAATCCGCTGCACGGCTACATTGCCGACCAGTTGAACATTCCGGGCAGCTTGGCCGGCTTGCCTGCGCTTTCGGTCCCGTGCGGTTTTGGCAAACCCAGCGAGGGTGCTTCGCCCTCCATGGACGGCCTGCCCGTGGGCTTACAAATTATTGGCCCGCAGTGGGGGGAGCAAACGGTATTTAACGTCGGCCACGCGTATCAAAGCGTGACGGATTGGCATAAGAAACACCCCTCAATTTAGAATTATGAAGTAAGAATTAAGAATTATGGACGAAATCAGAGAATTAATATTGAGAGGAGAAACCTTTCCTGCTAAGCAGGAAGTTGTTTTTGCTCCTGATTATATTTTAGATGTTGATCAGGAAACTGAGAAAGTCTTAAATCAATACCATAAAATTGGAGTAGACGCCACTAATTTAGTAGCATTAGTTGATGAACCTTTTACTCCAGAAGAGTATCGGGATGGAAAAAAGACATTGTTGTTAAAAGAAATTCCTGTAATTTCCCCAAAAGCAAGGATTCAGGAATTGGAAAATTATAGAAAGCGTTACAGGGGAATGTATGATGAAAGGAATGAAAGTTCGGGTATTTTCGTAAACATTGCTGGTACTCGGATTAAATCTCGAAAAGAAAACCCAAGAGAAGTTATGATTTTTGATTTTATTAGAACATCTAAAGGGGTGGTTGAGTGTCAGTGTTATAAATTGTTAGAAGAAGGACGTTTGAACAACGCCTTTTCTCATAGCATTAATTTTCCATATAATAGGGAATCGCTCCATGTTTATAATATGGATTAAATAACTATGAAATCTTTTCCCATATCAACCGAATACAAACCCGTAATTGGTTTTGAAATTCACGTCCAGCTGAATACGAAGTCCAAAATGTTTGGGCGGGCGGCGAATAATCCGGACCAGAGCGTGCCGAATACGGACATAGACGAGGTCAATACCGGCCAGCCGGGGACTTTGCCTGTGGCAAACAAGGAAGCCATCCGCTTGGCCGCCATGGTGGGTTTGGCTTTGAATTGCACAATTGACGAGTGGAGCAAGTTTGACCGCAAACACTATTTTTATCCCGATTTGCCGAAAGGCTACCAAATTTCGCAGTACGACCAACCGATATCTAAGAATGGGTGGTTGGATGTTGCTGTGCCTGTCATTGCGAGGAGGAATGCATCTGACGACGAAGCAATCTTACCCCAGGAACAGATTGCTTCGGCCAGTCAAGGATCTGGCCTCGCAATGACAAAAACTAAAAGAATCGGCATCACCCGTGCTCATTTAGAAGAAGATGCCGGGAAAAACGTGCATCCCGAGGGCTTGAATTATTCTTTGGTGGATTACAACCGCGCGGGCGCGCCCTTGCTCGAAATTGTTACGGAGCCGGAAATAGAAAGCGGCGAAGAAGCCAAGGCCTTTTTAACCGAGCTTAGAAATATTATCCGCTATTTGGGCGCATCGAGCTGCGACATGGAAAAAGGCACCATGCGCGTGGAGCCGAACATTAGCGTGCGAAAGCCCGGCGAAACCACGTTGCCGAAATACAAAGTGGAAGTTAAGAACATCAACTCCATTAAATTCGCCCAAGCCGCTATAGACTACGAAATTGCGCGGCAAACGGAAATATTAAAAGAGAACGGCGTGCCGAAGCAGGTGACCATGGGCTGGAATGAAAAGGAAAACAAAACGGTGGAGCAGAGGAGTAAGGAAGAGGCCAATGACTACCGCTACTTCCCGGACCCGGACTTGCCCGTGTTGCAGTTTACCAAAGCCTATTTGGACGATCTTCGTAATAAAATGCCGGAACTGCCCGCGCAAAAGCGCGAGCGATTTATGAGCGAATACAATTTGCCTGCGGCAGATGTGGAAAATTTAATAAACTGGAAAGAGCTGGCCGCATTTTTTGAAGATGTGGTGAGCGAGATTCAGGAGTGGAAATTAGTAGATATTGGGGGAAATTGGGATATTAATGGCACAATAAAACTGGCTGTCAATTGGTGTTTGGGCGAGTTTAGCGCGAATTTGAATCAAAATCATATAAACCCCCAAGACTCACGTGTGGACGCCGAGAATTTTGCCGAACTTTTGAAAATGATCCAGAAAGGCGAAATTTCCGGCAGTGCCGCCAAACAAGTTTTTAAAGTCATGTTTGAAAAGGGTGGCGATCCATCTAACATTGTAGAAGACCTAGGCCTTTCGCAAGTGAGCGACGAGTCGGCAATTTCTTCGGCAATCGACACTGTAATATCTAATAACCCGAAAGCCGTAGCCGACTTTAAAGCCGGTGAGCAAAAAAGTTTTGGTTTCCTTGTGGGCCAAGCCATGAAAGAACTGAAAGGCAAGGGGAATCCGCAGGTGATAAACCAGCTTCTTAAAAAGAAGCTGGAGTATTAAGTATTAGGTATTATGCTAAAGGCTCAACCTAAGGTTGAGCCTTTAGATTTTTTTATATAGCATGATTTTGTTTCAATGTACTAGTACGGTAATGAAAATTGAATAATGAAGTAAAAATAATGAATTAAAAAGCAAAAAAAGGCACCGCCGACTGGTAAAACTGTCGGCGGTGTTTTGAAAACCTCCCTCATTAGCGGAGGTGTTTCCCCGAGCGGGGAAACTCCGAACCCCCGAGACTGGGGGAGTGGGAGGGGGGCGGAGAAGGAACTTTGGTTATTCCTCCTCCATGACATATCATCTTGGTGTCCTCTTGTGGTTTCTTTTTTTCCCCTGGGGGTTGTGTAAACCCTGGGGGCGCGAAATCGGGGTTATCAGTGCTGTCACACATGCCTAAAAGTTTAAAATATTTTTTTGTTTTTTTCAAGAGGTTATATTTTTTTGTTAATATTGTTCTCGACAAGCTCGAACAATATGGGGGCGTGTATTTTTGCAAACATAAAAAGGCGGTGTGTGATTGGATCTCTCCAACACCCACCGCCTTTTGAGATGTAATGCGAAACTTCGTCTACTTCCTCCGCCGGCGAACGACGGCCATACCCACGAGCCCGGAGCCCAGAAGGGCCCACGTCCCCGGCTCGGGGACGTCGGAGAACTTCGTCTCCAAACTGAGATTGTCCCATCCCACGGGGCCCTCGCCACCTGAGGACTCGTAAACTCGGCTGCTGCGGGGATCGTCCCCACCAGCAGCGAACGCCACGAAGGCGTCCACCGAGGTGTTGAGTGTGATGTCTAGTACCAGTACCTGTTCTGGGCTGCTGACGACATAGGGGTTCGTAAGGTAAAAGTGCAAATCGAACCCCTCCTCGTCACGATTGGCCCCCGGGCTAAAAATCATCGGGCTATTGTAAACTACCCGATAATCCGTCCCCAGGTTAGTCCCAAAGCCCAAAGTTTGCCCTGTAGCCGTTCCCAAACCTATAGTTGCATCCAGAAGGTAGGGGTCCGAAGTGTAGAATAAATCATCGAGACTCCTAAAGGAGATCTCGCTGATGCGGAAACCCGCTGGGATCCCCGTATAGAACTGCTGGTAACGCGCATTCTGCGCGTACCAGCTGAACGGAAAAACGTTGTTGGCGTCGGTGCCACCGATGGTGATTGTTGAGCCGCTGGCCGAGAAGGCCAAGGCTAAAAACAGAACGAGAAGAGTAAAGTTTCGCATGATTTTCCCTCCTGCGAATTTGTAGGCGTCGCGGTCTAGTAGGTGCGGGCGCCAGAAGGTGCTTGGCTTTAAGGCTTTTTAGGCCTTTTTGCTCGCAAATGCGGGCAAAAGTTACTTTTAGAGCCATTTTTAAGTAACCTATAATTATATCATAAATTAATAATTTTGTCAATAGTAAAACCTCTTATTTTAGGGGTATTTTCTAAGATTTTAATGAAATTAAGTAATGAAAAAACCATTTAAAAACCCCTGTCTGGAATAAATCCTTGCAAGGGGTTAGTAATCTATTTAAAATTTAAAATCACCCTATTTTTTTCTGTGTCATTGCGAGGAGACAGGGCCTAGTCTGTCGACGAAGCAATCTAGCAGTTGGGTTTATGTGAAAGATTGCTTCGGTCGTCTAACTCCCTCGCAATGACACAAATAATAAAATGCATAAAACATGGCAATTTATTTATTCAACCACTTTCTTATTTCCTGAATTGGCGGGCGGGAGGGGCTTGATATCCAACGAATATTTTTATTCCTTTTCCACCATGTCATTTGCCGTTTGCTGTAGTGCTTAATCGCAAAAGAAAGCTGGGACACCATAGCATCGTAAGAAATTTTATTTTGAAGATACAGGGAGACAAAACGGTATTCCAAACCGAACTGTTCAAGGCGTTTCCAGGTAAGACCATAACCGCCCCTAACCCCTCCTTTGAAAGGAGGGGAATGCAGACTCTTAACTTCTTGGATCATACCCGCCTTAAGGCGCGCTTTTAGCCGCTTGTCGATTTTTTTATATAAATCAGCCTGGGGGATTTTTATGCCGAGCCATAGGACTTGGTTTAAGGGATCCTTCGACTCACCCTCGAGGCCGTCGGGTTCGCTCAGGATGGCGGAGCGTGGCGGAACCGGTTTGCCTGTGGTTAAAATAATTTCCAGCGCGCGAATGAGCCGTCGTTTGTTATGGCGGTCAATGGTTTTAGCCCTGGCCGGATCGAGTCGGCTAATTCCGGCGAATAAGCCGGTGGTGGAAAGTTTTTCCAGTTTCGCGCGAAGTTTTAGGTTGGGCTTTACGTCCGGCAGATTTTGGCCGTAAACCACGGCGTCTATCCAGTGGCCGGTGCCGCCGCAGAGAATGGGTAGCTTGCCGCGGCTCACGATATCATCAACTATTTTTTTTGCCCGGCTTTTAAAAAGCGCAACTGAAAATTGCCTGTGTGGATCAACAAAGTCAATTAAATGGTGGGGGATGGATTTGTAGACATACACATAATCCGAATGATCCGAATGCTGCAATCCGAATGATCCAAAAGGGGAGTGTTGCCATTGGCCTTCAATTTTCCCTGTGCCTAAGTCCATACCTTTGTAAATTTGCCGGCTGTCTACGGAAATTATTTCGCCATTAAAACGCTTGGCCAGCTTGACGGCCAATTCGGATTTGCCCGAGGAAGTGGGGCCGACAATAATTAATAGCTTGTAGGGAGTCATAAAAAAGAAGCAGAAGGAAACACATAGGACCTATAATTTTTTTCCGGCGTGCGGGCTTGGGCGTTTTAAAGCCGCGCCGTGGATTTTCATCCGGGGGCGCTTTTTTATTTCTCGTTTTTTTGATTTGGTCGGATATTCGTCCAAAATTTTTTTCTTCATAGGTTTTATGGTATAATTATTGTATCTTAACTTTAATTTTTTGGAAAATATATGAAAAAATCAGCCTTATTTATTGTAGTGTTGTTGGTTTTACTCGGAGGTTACTATTTGTACGATAAAAATAGCAAATATGCGATGGCGCCAATAGAAAGCGAGGACCAACTTCGCGACCAATCCGGGCAAAAAGAAGATGCCCCGGAGCAGCCCGGGAGCCAGGCTTCGGGCACGCCTTCTCAGGCTCCGACGGGAAACCCGCAAGCCGCTACGGGCGCCGGCACGGAAGTAAGCGGGCATTTTTCCACGGGGGAGGAATTGGAAGGGCCGGACATTTTGGTGGTGGAAGTCGCTTATGACGGACAAAATTTTAGTCCCCAAACCGTTTCCGTAAAAGTTGGGGACATTGTGATTTTCCGCAATAATTCCGGCAAAGATTTTTGGCCGGCGTCAGGCTCGCACCCGACCCATACTGCTTATCCGGAATTCGATGCCAAAACGGCAATTGCGCCGAAAGGCAAATTCCAGTTTAAATTTGAAAAGGCGGGACAGTGGGCTTATCACGACCATTTGAATCCTTCGGCAACCGGCGTGATAAATGTGAGCGCGAAATAGCACTACAGAAAATATCCGGGTATTTTCACAGCTTTCGGATCTTGTAAAATTATAGGACCAATCGGACGAATAAGACTAATGGGTTGTATACGACTGATAGTGCATATAAGACCAATAAGACAGGTAGCAAGCATATGACAGACAGCCATCAATATATAAAAAACATTCTTGACCGGCAAATACAGACGGGGCATTTTCCTCATGCGTATTTATTTGTCGGGCCCAAAGGCTCGGGCAAAAAAACCATGGCAATTGATTTGGCCAAGAAACTTTTGGGCACGGAGAATTTAGCGGTGCATCCGGATTTTTCGGAATTTAGCGCGGAGGCTGGAGCCTCGGCCGAATCGGTGCGGGAATTTACCATTAGGATGGGCATGAAGCCGTTTGTGGCCAAACTCAAATTTGCGCTGGTGGGTAATATGGAGAACCTCACAAGCCAAGGCGCCAACGCGCTTTTAAAGACTTTGGAGGAGCCGCCCGAAAATACGGTTATGGTCCTAACAGCGAATTTGAGGAGGGTTTTGCCGACAATTTTTTCCCGGTGCCAGGTATTTAATTTTAATAGGCGCGGATCACGCGCGGATTCTAACGCGGATTACCCGCTGAAGGATCTTAAAATCAGCGATTATGCTGGCAAGAGTTTGGCCGAAAAGCTTTTGGCAATAAATACATTTGCAGATTTGGAAGAAATGGAGTTAAGGCAGAGCATTGAAGATTTTATTTACCAAACGGCGGAAACGTTGTCGACATTGCCCCACAAGTATACGCAGCTGGCCGCGGGCCTTAAGGCCTACGAAGATTTGGACACAAATAAAAATAGAAAATTAATTTTGCAGGGGTTAATGGTAAAAATATAACAGGGCTCTCTACGAACTACGAACTGAGTGCGAACTTACGAACATCCCGTTTCGTATATTTCGTAAAAAGTTCGTAGTTCGTAGAAAAATTTATATGAAAAACAAAATAATCTTCCTTTCCCTTATTTTTTTAGCGGCTTCGTGCAACCCGTTTAAGCAGCCGCAAATTGCCGGCGTGGCCAAATCAACGAACGGCGGCGTGGACTGGCAAGCCGCCAACGCCACCAAGGAAAATTTGGGTTCAGTGGCGGGAGTCAATGTCGCCAAAATGGATTTCGACCCCCAGAACCGCGAAGTGGTGTATGTGTCGGGGTTTAACGACGGTCTTTATAAATCAACAGATTCGGCCGGCACTTGGGAAAGGATATTGAGCAATATTTGGGTGTTTGATTTTGCCATAGACCCTTTTGATAGCAAAATTATATACGCCGGCGGTTATTTTGGGGACAAGGGCAGCTTGGTTAAAACCCGCGACGGGGGGAAAAGTTGGGAGGAAATTTACAGCGAAGCGACGCCGCAGGTTTCGGTAAGGGGCGTGGCAATAAACCCCATTAACACCAACCAAATTGTCATAGGCACGAGCGCGGGCGGAGTTATAAAATCCAACGACGGCGGTTTGACCTGGAAGCTGGTGAAAAATTTCGGTGAAAGGGTAAACAGGGTCTATTGGCAGAACGGGCAGGTCTACGCTTTGGTGAGGAGCAAGGGCTTGTTTAAGTCCACCAATTTGGACAGCGGGGAATTTTCCGACCTGACTTTGAGCCTGACCAAAAGCGATAATTTTTACCAAAACTTCATTGGCATAAACGATCAAAGCTTTAACCAGGCCTATATAGACACACTGGCCCCCGGACTGATATATTTAACAGCAGGGAAAGGGTTTTTTAAAACCGTAAACGAGGGGCAAACATGGCAGAAGTTGGCGTTGCCGGGAAATTATGACGTAAATTTGCCTGCCCGCCCGGTTGCGGTTTATAAACAATCAAGCAATATTGTAATGGTAGGCATTGGCAATGTGGTTTACAGGTCGGCCGACGGGGGCACAACCTGGCAAACGCAAAAAGTCAATTCTTTGGGTTTTGTAAATTATATATTAATCGACCCGCAGCTTTCCCAGATTGTTTATGCTGGGAATTTTGTATCACAATAATCTCTACGAACTACGAACTTTTTTACGAAATATACGAAACGGGATGTTCGTAAGTTCGCACTCAGTTCGTAGTTCGTAGAAAATCCATATGATCGACCAAATTATTAGCCAACACAAACCGGAATTTGAAAAAGTCATTGAGCATTTTTTGCACGAGCTGTCCGGCGTGCGCACAGGCCGGGCAAACCCTGCGCTCTTAAATACCGTGCAGGTGGAAAGCTACGGCTCGCGGATGCCCCTTGAACACGTGGCCTCCGTAACGGTATCGGACGCGAGGACTTTGGTAATCAGTCCGTGGGATAAAGGACAAATTCAGGCCATAGAAAAGGGTATTCAAATCGCGAATTTGGGTTTCAACCCATCGAATGACGGCGTGGTGATCCGCATAACATTGCCCGCGCTTAACGAAGAACGCAGGAAAGAAATGGTAAAACTGGTGGGGCAGATTGCGGAAAAAGGCCGGATTGGCATTCGCAATGTCCGCGAATCCGCCATCAAAGAAATGAAAAAGGCGGAAAGCGACGGTAAAATTTCCAAAGACGATCTTACGGGCGGACAAAGGAAGCTGCAGGAAAGCGTGGACAGGTATAATGAGGAAATAAAAAAGCACGCGGAGGGGAAAGAGAAGGAAGTAATGACCGTGTAAGCAAGTATAATGTATAAAGTATTATGTATTATGCAAATTTTGCTCATACGTAATACGTTATACTAAATACGTTTTACATTATGATTTCCACTGTAATTATCTTTATTATCATTTTAGGCCTGCTCGTGTTTGTGCATGAGTTTGGGCATTTTTACGCGGCCAAAAAAAGCGGGATGCGAGTTTTGGAATTTGGATTTGGGTTCCCGCCAAGATTGTTGGGGGCCCAGAAAGTGAATGGAAAATGGCGGATCGTTTGGGGCCATAAAGATCCAACGCAATCAACCTCTCCCCATCCCTCCACACATCTTGCGGAGGGAGCAAGCCAAGGTGCATCCGTTGTTTCCTCCCCCTTGAGGGGGGAGGAAGGTGGGGGTGATGATAGCACTATATATTCCATAAATGCCATTCCTCTTGGCGGGTTTGTAAAAATTTGGGGTGAAAACAACGAATACGAAAACGATCCGCGCTCATTCATTAGCCGCCCGTTTTGGAACAGGTTTGCCACGCTTGTTGCGGGCGTGGTAATGAACGTGGTGTTGGCGTGGGTTTTACTGTCGGCCGGATTTATGGCGGGGATGCCCACAGCCGTGGAAAGTTTGGAAAGTTTGCCTAAAAGCGCCACGCTGCTAAACCCGCATGTGGGAGTGTTGGAAGTTTTGGAAAAAAGTCCTGCGCAAGCGGCGGGCCTTATGCCTGACGATTTAATTTTGGGGGTGGATGGGCAAAAGTTTTATACTGCTTCGGGATTCCAAGAATACATTCGGGCAAACAAAGGCAAAGTTTTTGAATTTAATATCCAAAGGGGCGGTGAAGAAAAAACCATCAGAGTGGAATCGTTGGCCAACCCGGGAGAAAACGAGGGGCCCACGGGCATTGCCATAGCCGATGTGGGAAATTTAAGGTTTACGCCTTTTTATGCCGTCATATATGGCGCCAAGGCCACGGGCATCCAGCTGTATGGCATTGGCAAGGGCTTGGTTGGGCTTTTTGGTTCCGGTATGGGGCTTAAAGCCCTGGGCGGGCCCGTTAAAATTGCACAGGTTACGGGGCGCGCCGCGGAAATGGGCTTTATTTATCTTTTGCAGTTTACTTCCTTCCTTTCGCTAAACTTGGCAATTTTGAATATTTTGCCTTTTCCCGCGCTCGACGGCGGCAGGGTTTTGTTTTTGATAATTGAAAAAATCCGCGGGGTAAGGAATAATCCCAAAGTTGAGCAAGCCTTCAACGCCGCCGGCTTTGCGCTCCTAATTTTACTGATGATTTTAGTGACAATTAAAGATGTGAGAGGAATATAAATGGCGTCATGGGAGAAAAATCGCGGGTTTGAGCAGAGGAAGCAGGATAAGGCATTTTTTAAGTCCGCCAATCCGGATTTTATGTCCGAGCCCGGCGTGGATAAAAATTTAACCCGCTTACCTCCCGGCAAAATTAGAAAGGAGCTGGAGTTTGACCATCCGGAACCCGAGGCCCAAACGGTTGGCTTGGACAGCCTCAAAGGAAAAGCGCGGGTGTATGAAGAAGAGGATAATTTTTTTCGAAAAATTGATTCCGACTCCGTAAGACAAGCCATGGAGGCGATGCTGTTTGATCCTTTATTTAAGGAAATAATAAATCTTAAACTTCAAAATTATAAACTAAGCGAAATTGCGGAATTGACAGCTGCAGGGAGCCGGCAAACACGGAAATCCGGAGCCCCTTTGAGCATGGAGAGAATAAGACAGATTGAGTCAATTGCAGTGCGCAAGTTAAGGCATTATTTTGAGTTTAAAAAATCGAAGCCGGTGATAAAAAAAGGCATAAATTTAAGTCCTGATGAGCTATTTTTGGTTTCCGAAAGATTGATTGAAAATAGAAGGGGACTTCTTTTGGAAAGAGGGTTGGCGCTGCCCCATAGCGTGCTTGGCGGTTGGATACGATCCGCATTAATGACAGATGCATTGGTTACCCATGAGGAGCGCGAAGTATTAAAGGCAATGTTTATAAAAAAGCAAACCGCTGACCAGATTGCAAAAAACATGCATTTATCCAGAAGTATTGTGCTGGATTTGACCAATGTAGCATATAAAGGAATAAAAAATTCTTTAAAAGAAAAGTTAAAAGATTATAAACCATCATAGTATATGAGACAATCACATTATTTTTTAAAAACCAGCAAGACCCAGCCCGGGGAGGACCTTTCCACCAACGCGCGGCTTTTGGAGCAGGGCGGTTTTGTCCAAAAAGTTTTGGCGGGCGTTTATGATTTTTTGCCTTTGGGCTTAAGGGTCCTTTCGCGCATTGAAAATATTGTCAGGCAGGAAATGGACAAAATCGGAAGCGAAATGTTTATGCCTGTTTTGCATCCGAAAGAAAATTGGCAGGCTACGGGCCGGTGGACGGGATTGGACGTGCTTTTTAAAATCAAATCCCAGCATGGCAGCGAATACGCCATGGGGCCTACCCACGAAGAAATAGTCACGCCGGCGGCCCAAGCCGTAATATCTTCTTATAAAGATTTGCCTTTGGCTGTGTATCAGATCCAAACCAAATTCCGGGACGAACCTCGGGCAAAGTCCGGCCTTATGCGCGGCAGGGAATTTAGGATGAAAGACCTGTACAGCTTCCATGCGACCGCAGAGGATTTGGAAAACTATTATACCAACGTGGCCATGCCGGCTTACGAAAAAATATTTAAGCGGTTGGGCTTAAACGCTTTGCTGACGGAGGCTTCCGGCGGGACATTTTCCAAATTTTCCCACGAATACCAGGTAGAAATTCCAAGCGGGGAAGACACGATTTACATATGCGAAAAATGCAATTTAGCCAAGAACAAAGAGATTTTTGAAGCAGGTGTAAAGTGTTCGGCCTGCGGCAGCGACAAATATAGGGAAACCAAAGCGTCGGAAGTGGGCAATATTTTTAAATTGCAGAATAAGTATTCTTCGGCTTTTAATTTGCAGTTTACGGACAAGGACGGTTCCAAAAAGCCTGTGCTTATGGGCTGTTATGGGATAGGCACCAGCCGGCTTATGGGCGTAAGCGTGGAAAAATACCACGACGAAAAGGGCATAATTTGGCCCGAGGCCATTGCTCCTTTTAAGGTGCATCTTTTGGCGCTTAAAGGCGGGGAAAAAGCGGCCGATGAGTTGTATGAGGCTTTATTAAAGACGGGAATTGAAGTATTATATGACGACAGGGAAGCCAGCGCCGGGGTGAAGTTTGCGGATGCGGATTTAATAGGCATACCTTACAGGGTACTGGTCAGCGAAAAGACCCTCAAAGAGGAGAGTGTGGAGGTGAAAAAAAGGAGCGAGGAAAAAACAAAATTAGTTAAAATAAAAGATGTTTTACCAATTTTCCAGAACAAATAATTTTCAATTTGTAATTTTCAATTTTCAGTCAGTTTTCAATTTAAAATTTTTTTACTTTGGATCATTCATTGAAAATTAGAAAATAAAAATTGAAAATTTAGAGACCCTGGTCTTAAATTTTCAATTATGTTTGACAGATTATACCAACGTTTCAGTAAAGACATCGGCATAGATTTGGGCACGGCCAATACCCTCGTTTACGTAAAAGACAAGGGCATTGTTATTAATGAGCCGAGCGTGGTGGCTTTAAACACCCGCACCAAGCAAATATTGGCTATTGGCAATGAAGCCAAGCGCATGGTGGGCAGGACGCCGCCGCACATTGTCGCCAGCCGGCCTTTGGTGGACGGCGTAATTTCGGATTTTGAAATTACCGAGTCGATGCTGAGATATTTTATTGACAAGGTCCATAACCAAACCTTTACTTTTTTGCGGCGCCCGCGCGTGGTTATTGGCATTCCTTCGGGCGTGACGGAAGTGGAAAAGCGCGCGGTGGTTGATGCGGCCATAAACGCCGGCGCTTCCCGCGCGTATTTAATAGAAGAGCCTATGGCAGCCGCCATGGGCGCGCGCCTGCCCGTGCAGGACCCTCAAGGTTCCATGATTGTGGACATTGGCGGCGGCACGACCGAGATTGCACTTATTTCTTTGGGCGGCATTGTTATTTCCCGCTCTTTGCGGGTCGCAGGCGATGAAATGAATGAAAATATTATCCAATACGCGAGGGATAATTTTAATTTGCTTATAGGCGAACGGACGGCGGAAGAAGTAAAAATGCAAATTGGCAGCGCGTACTTTTTGGAAGAGCCGCTGCATACGCAAATCCGCGGACGCGATTTGCTAACCGGCCTGCCCAAGGAAATTACGGTTTCGGATGTGGAAGTCCGCGAAGCGCTCATGCCTTCCTTAAAAGTGATTGTCAATGCGGTAAAGTCGGTGGTGGAAGAAATACCGCCGGAGCTGACTTCAGATATAATGAAAAAAGGCATAATTTTTGCAGGCGGCGGCGCACTGCTTAGGGGTTTGGACAAATTGGTTTCGGAGGCCACTGCCATGCCTGTGGAAATTGCGGAAGACCCTTTAACCTGCGTGGCCAGAGGCGCGGGCGTGGTCGTGGAAGATTTGGAAACTCTAAAAGACGTGCTTTTGCCCATGGATTTTGGAAAAATTCCGAGATAGTTCGCAAATGCACGAATAAATACAAATAGCACAAATAAAAAATTGCGGAATTTGTGATATTTGTGAATTAGTGATTGTTATGCGTTTTATATATACCAAAGTTTTCGGAGTATTTTTTGGGATTCTGGTTTTGGCCACCCTGCTGGTTTACTTCCATTACAACGGCTGGTTGGGGGTTTTCCAGAGGTTCGCGCTCCAGGCGCCGCGTCCCGTCAGCTTTTTGGTGCGAAAAACCACTTCGCCCATAAAAAGTTTTTTTTCCAATGCTTACAATCTGCGCGAAATTGTGAGGCAAAATACCAAACTTTCCGACCAGGTAAGGGCCTTGCAGGCCAAGCAGGTGTTGTTTGACCAGTACGAACAGGAAAACCAATCATTAAGGCAGGAATTGCAGTTTGCAAAAACCAGCAAACTGTCGCTGCAATTGTGCGGAGTGATGGGCAGGAACCCCACCGGCATAATAGACACTATTACCATAAACTGCGGCGCGAAACAGGGGGCGGAACCCGGCCGCGCGGTGATTTCCAAAGGCTTTTTGGTCGGCAAAATCACTTACGCTGCCGAAGATTTAAGCACAGTGCAGTTAATTACCAACGCCAGTTTTTCGGTTGACGCCAAAATCAGCCAAAGCGGGCGTTTGGCCATTGGCCGCGGATCTTACGATTCGGGGCTGGTGTTGGACCAAATTTCCCAGGACGAGCCCCTGGAACGCGGCATGCTAGTAGTGACGGCGGGGGTGAATGACAAGGTGGTGAAGAATTTGTTGATTGGGGAAGTGGGCGAAGTCATTTCCGGTCCCAACGACCTGTTTAAAAAAACCACGCTTATTAGTCCTGTGGATTTTGGTGATTTGGAATTCGTGTTTTTGGTTAAATGATTACGAAATGCGCAATTTTCGGATCGACCCGTCTAAAAAGGCATTCTTGATATTATGAAATATTTTATTTATTTAGCTTTATTAATTATCCTGCTGGCTTTAAACAGTGAGTTTGCGGCCATTTTTTTTAGCCTGCCGATTCGGCTGAATTTGTTGCTTTTGCCGGTGGTTTTTTCCGCCCTTGACACCAGCCAGCATGATTATTTGTTTTTGGCATTTGCCGCGGGCTTGTTGCTGGATTTTTATAATGCTTCGCCTTTTGGCGTTTGGCTTTTTAGTTTTTTACTGGTCGGGGCATTTTTAAGCTGGATTGCGAAAACTTTTTTGGTGTATAAGTTGGACTTAAAAATTTTGCCGGTTTTGGTTTTGGTTGCTTTCGCGTGTATGGAGGTAATGGTGATATTTTTTTCCAAAATTTTTCCCGGACATGAGAATTTTAGATTTGAAGTTTACGGTGCTTTAAAAAAGTCGGCCTTAACCGCGCCGGTGGAAATGGCGCTTGCGCTGCCTGCCTATTTTTTGTGGGCGTGGATATTAAGGCAAATCGCCAAAACCGAAGTTAAGAAATTGACATTGAAATGATCCCTAAAAAAAACCCTTTTGAGATCGATTTGGAGCAGGGGCCGATCCAAAACCGGCGGCCTTTGGAATGGGAAGAATCGGCCGTGGATTCCTTAAGCAAGGTGGAAGGGTTTTCGCAAAAAAATCTTTTAAAAACTTCATTTTGGCCGGGCTGGTTTTTAGTCCTTTCGTTTGCGGCCATATTTTGCCGCGTGTTTTATCTTTCCGCCGTAAAAGGTGAATACTTTAAGGGTGTTTCCGAGAACAACCGTTTAAGGAAGCAGATTGTTTTGGCGCCGAGGGGGATTATAAAAGACAGAAACGGACAGGTGTTGGCAAAAAATACCGCCAGCTATAACTTAGTGGCCATTCCTTTTGATTTGCCCCGCAAAGGTTTAAAGGAACAGTTAGAGACATTAAGCACCGTTGTGAAGATAGACGTGGAAGGAACGCTAAAAAAAATATCCAGTGTCAATCAAACTTCGGTGGACCCGGTTGTAATTAAACAGGATGTGCCGCAGGAGCAAAGCGTGCTTTTTGAAACCCGGGCTTCGGAATTTATCGGCTTTTCCATCCAGCAGGTGCCGGTGAGGGACTATGCCAATCCGGAAGCTTATTTCCACATATTGGGTTACGCCGGCGTTATAAGCGCAGACGAATTAAAAGTTTTGGATCCGACGGTCTATAGCGGCCTCGATTTTTTGGGCAGGGCCGGGGTGGAACAAATGTACGAGAATTATTTGCACGGCGTAAACGGTTTTAGCCAAATTGAAATAGATGCCAAAGGAAATTTATTAAGCAACCTTGGGACCCAGGCCCCCAGCGCCGGCAATACCGCCGTGCTGAATTTGGACAAGGATTTGCAGGACTTGCTTTATAAGCTATTAAAAAATTCCCCGGGCGGAAAAAAATCCGCCGCAGTGGCCATGAACCCCAAAACGGGGGAAGTCCTGGCGCTTTTAAGTTTGCCGGGCTTGGACGGCTCCAAGTTTGAGAGAGGATTCAGCGGGGAGGAATATTCCAAAATATTGAACGACCCGGCTTTACCCCTTTTTAACCGCGCCATCTTGGGAACTTACCCGCCCGGCTCCACCGTTAAGCCTATGGTGGGCGCCGCGGCTCTCCAGGAAGGCGTAATTTCCGACCGGACGGTCTATAACGACCGCGGCGTGCTGGTCATTCCAAACCAATACGACCCCAGCATTAATTATAATTTTTACGGTTGGAAACGCACCGGTTTGGGCAAGGTTGATGTCAGGCAGGCAATCGCCAAAAGCAGCGACATCTTTTTTTATTTAGTGTCGGGCGGGTATCCCCAAGGGGATGTGACAGGTTTGGGTATAGACAAGCTGGCGGCTTATTACCGAAAGTTTAATTTGGGCAAACCAACGGGCATAGACCTGCCGGGGGAAAAGCCGGGCCTGGTTCCCGATCCGGAATGGAAAAAAAACTACTTTAAAGACGACCCCATTTTGAGCAAATGGTATTTGGGCGACACCTACCATGTGGGCATTGGCCAGGGGGATTTATTGGTTACGCCGCTCCAGGTTGCGCTGTGGACGTCCACCATTGCCAATCGCGGCGTGGGCTTCCAGCCGCAAGTTTTAAAAAAGGTTTTAAAAGGGGATACGCAAGAAGTTTTGTTTGAACAAAAGCCGCAGGTGCTCATAAGCCGCTTTATTGACCTGAAAAATATTAAAATTGTGCAGGAAGGCATGAGGGAAACCGTGGTCGGCGGGACGGCGCGGTCTTTAAGCACCCTGCCCATTGCGGCGGCGGGCAAGACCGGCACGTCGCAGTTTGACGGCGCGGACCCAAAAAGGACACACGCCTGGTTTACCGCTTACGCGCCTTACGAAGATCCCCAAATCGCAATTACCGTGCTGGTGGAAGCGGGCGGCGAAGGCAGCAGCGTTTCCGTGCCGGTAGTTAAGGAGGCCTTAAAATGGTGGGCGGAGAATAGATATGGGAAGTAAGTGGATAATATTGGCATAATTGAACAAAATTGACAAAAATAATAAAAATGACAAAAATAAAGATAATAGGATCCAAATTTCAAATATCAAATTACCAATTTCAAATAAATTTTTAAATGGCTTAATGTCAGAAATTGGAAATTTAAGAATTAAAATTTTTTTGGAATTTGATATTTGTAATTTGAAATTATGCAAATCATCGACGGCAGGAAAATTGCTTCGGAAATCATCAAAAATCTTAAATCAGAAGTGGCAGCGTTGCCCTTTAAGCCTGTGTTTTGCGATATTTTGGTGGGCAACGACCCGGTGTCCGCGCAATATGTTAATTTAAAAGCCAAAAAAGCGGGCGAAGCGGGCATGGAATTTTTGCAGGCAAACTTTAACGCCGGGATTACTACGGAAGAACTTGTTAATGAAATAAAAAAGTTAAACCAAATACCCCGCATGGCGGGCTTAATAGTCCAGTTGCCTTTGCCGGAAAATTTGGACCGGCGGCGGGTTTTAGACAGTATAGATTTTTCTATTGACGTAGACTGCATGGGCGGTAAAAGGAGCGGCGAATTTTATAATGGAAATTTGGAAATTGTTCCTCCCACCTCAGCTGCGGTTATGGCAATTCTTGACTCCTTAAATTTAGATTTACACCAACATTCGCTTGTGGTTGTGGGCAAGGGAGAACTGGTTGGCAAGCCCGTAAAGTTCCTTTTGGAGCAGAGGGGTTTAAAGGTCAGTCTAATAGACCGAAGTACCCTAAAGCCCGAAGAAGTTATGCGGCAGGCAGACGTGATAATTTCGGCAACCGGCAAGCCTAAACTAATTCAAGGCAATATGATTAAACCCGGTTCGGTTGTAATTGACGCCGGAACCGCGGAAGACGGCGGCCAAATAGTGGGGGATGTGGATTTGGAAAGCGTAAAAGAAGTGGCAGGTTTTGTTTCGCCGGTGCCCGGCGGCGTGGGTCCTGTCACGGTTGCGTGTCTGCTTCAAAACGTTTTAAAAGTTGCGGGTAAACTTTTGGTTTAACCTGCTTTGGATTTTGACATTATCAAAAAAGGCACTGTGGACATGGAAAATAAACAACAATATAAAATTAGAAGAAAAATTTTAAAAAATATTTTAATCAGTCTAAATTTTTGGGTTGATAGATTTTTGGTTTTTTTCCAGTTTAGACAAAAGCGGCAATTTTGGGGCATAATTTATGACAGTGTGACTAAGCAGCCGCTTGACCCGGTTAGGGTAAGCCTGGTTTACGCCGACACCGGAAAAGTGGAAAGCACAGCCGTTACGGATTTGCAGGGGCGCTACGGGTTTTTAGCGCGCCCTGGCCGTTTTAAGATATTCCCCCAAAGGACGAACTATGTTTTTCCTTCCACGCATGTGACTGGCGATAGCGACGGCATATACACTCACCTTTATCACGGCGAATTTTTTGAGTTGGGAAAACAATCCGAAGTCATAGCGCCCAACATCCCCATGGATCCGGTATCGGAGGACTGGAACCAGCAGGCTAAAAAGCGGTTTGTAGTGAAATATGCATACGTGCGCTTGCTGGCCGAAAAATTGTTTTCAGTTTTTTTATGGTTCGGTTTTTTGTCCGTTGTTTTATATTTGACCTTGCATAATTTTCAGCCGGTATTTTTACGCTGGGTTTTGGGCGCGTATGTTGCAATTCTGCTTTTGGAAGTGGTTATGCCGAGGCCCCGTTTTTGGGGGCGGATTGCAGATAGCAGCAATAACCCGGTGGCGGGCATCCGTTTGAGGCTGGCAAACCCGTTGCTTCCTGGGGTAGTTTTTGGGTCGGCTTTAAGCCGGGACGACGGCAAGTTTTTCCTGAGGGCCAGCCCGGGCAGGTATAGTTTGGAAGTTTTGGATGATGACAGCCAGGCCGTTTTGTCGGTCTTTACGGTTAGGGTGGGGCAAGAAGGGGTGTATAGCGGCGAGTTTGTTATCCGGGCAGTGAAAAATATGGTATAATTATATAAACGAATATTTATGGGCAATCCCAGCAAAAAAATACTGGTAGTTGAAGACGACGCCATGCTTCGGCGGATTATGGTTGACCGGTTAAAAGTCCTTGGTTATGAGGTTTTTCAGGCCGGCGACGGGCAGGCGGCAGTGGATTTAACGCTGGACAAAAAACCCCACTTAATCCTGCTCGATTTGCTCCTCCCGGTTATAGACGGCTTTATAGTTCTTCAAAAAATCCGCGATTATCCGGAAAAAACCGTATCAGACGTGCCGGTGATTGTGTTGAGTAATTTGTGGAGCGACAAAGACATTTTAAGGGTCAAGGCCTTAAAGATCGACGAGTATTTTGTCAAAGCCACTACGGATCTGGAAGTCGTTTTTGCTAAGGCAAAAGCACTCTTAGACAGGCAAACGGCCTAATTTGACAAAATGTAAGCATTGTATTATTATTTATTCAAAGGCCTCCAAGGCCTTTTAAAAAAGATTAATCACAAATATCACTAATTAATACAAATAAAAATGTGTTTGTTTGGTGAAATTTGTGTCATTCGTGCATTTGTGATCTATGAATATTTTTGGCTTTCTCGGCGAAGTTAAAGCCGAGCTGTCTAAAGTAGTTTGGCCCACCAGGCAAGAGGTGCTTAAATATACCGCCACCGTGATAATATTCAGTGTCGCCATTGCGCTCATATTGGGCTTGGCCGATTTGGGCATACTAAAGCTCTTTGAAAAAATTATTGTAAGATAAATGCTTCCTCCCGGACACGTCGCCGCAGGTTTTTTAACCGCTTGGGGACTTTTAAAAATTTTAAAACCCGAACTGACTCCCGTGGAGTACCAGCAGCTGCTTTTGTGGGGGGCTTTTGTAGGATTTTCTCCTGACTTGGACGTTTTTTATGCTTTTTTAAAGCAGCGATCCTTTTTGGTGGCGCATCCTACCACGCCTGTCCATCGGAATTATTTTAGCCACGCGCCCGTTGTATGGGCGGCTTTGGGACTGCTGGTATATTTTTTGGCAAAGTCGGAGTTTTATAAAATTTTCGGCCTTATTGTCTGGATTTCTTCCTGGAGCCATTTTACCCTCGATACTTTGGAGTTTGGTATTCCGTGGCTGTGGCCAATTAGCCGGCGGCTGTTTGCCTTTTGGGGAACGGGGGAAAGGTCCGGCATAGAGGAAAAAAATTTTTTCCGGCATACAATCCAGGTTTTAAAGGCTTACACTAAGAAAATAAGTTTTTATTTGGAAGTTTTAATTATAGTTATGGCATTAATTGTTTATTTTTAAATTAATATGCATGCGAAAATGAGCATACGAAACAACGAAATGGCCATGCGAAAGTTGTTTTTCGTAGTTTTTTGCAGTTTCGCATGTAATTTTCGCATTCACTATGTCTAGACAACAAGTTACGGGCCAGCGCCAATGGTATGTGCTTCATACCTATAGCGGGTATGAAGACAGCGTTGCTTTAAACGTAAAGCAAAGGATAGAGTCCATGGGCATGCAGGACAAGATTTTTGACGCCATAGTGCCCAAGGAAAAGAAGATCAAAATTAAAGACGGCAAAAGGGTGACCGTGGAAGAGAAAATTTTTCCCGGGTATGTGTTGGTAGACATGATTGTTACCGACGACTCTTGGTATGTGGTAAGAAATACCCCCAACGTTACGGGTTTTGTCGGCAGCGGTACTGTGCCGACTCCGGTTTCGCCGGATGAATGGACTTATTTGCAAAAGCGTATGGGCGCCGAGGAGCCTAAGTTTAAAGTGGAATTCCAGTTGAATGACTTGGTTAAAATTACCGACGGGCCTTTTAAGGACTACGAGGGCAAAGTCGGCAATGTGGACGAGGCGCACGGCAAGGTTAAAGTCATGGTTACCATCTTCGGCCGCGAAACGCCGGTAGAGCTTGATTTTTTGCAGGTTAAGAAAATTTAAAATAGGTTCTTAATTAAATTAATTAAATTTTATGTTGGAACAACATTCGGAAGGTCAAAATATAGATTTAGTCCGTTTGACGGAAGCAGGGCGTGCTCTTAATGGATTTATGGCTGAATTTTCCAAGCTCAGTCCGGAAGAAGTGGCAAAGTTGGTGGAAGAAAATCAAGACCAAATAGCCGACTTGCTAAATAAGCTGGATACTCGGAAGAAAACTTGGGAATAACAGATTAGATTATTATGCTGCTTAGGCATTAGTAAAAATAGTGTCCCTAATTCATAATTTATGCTTCTTGAATTATGAGTTATGAATAAAATAATTAACATATAAAATATGGATTCTGTAGGCATCTGTAGTATCCGTATTAGATTTTTGTAGATTTATGGCTAAAAAAGTAAAGACAATGTTAAAGCTCCAGCTTCCGGCTGGAAAAGCCACACCTGCTCCGCCAGTAGGTACGGCTTTGGGGCCCCACGGCGTTAACCTGGCGCAGTTCGTTAAGGAATTTAACGACAAAACCCAGGCTATGGGCGACATGGTCATTCCCATTGAAATGACCATTTATGAAGACAGGTCTTTTTCATTCATCCTAAAGACTCCGCCGGCCGCCAATTTGATAATGAAGGCCATTGGCCTGGCCAAAGGTTCGGCCAACCCCCTGGCAAACAAGGTGGGCAAAATTTCCAAAAAGCAAATTAAGGAAATTGCGGAAAAGAAAATGCCGGATTTGAACGCGAACGATTTGGCTGCCGCGGAAAAAATTATCGCCGGAACCGCCCGCAGCATGGGTGTAGAGGTAATAGAGTAATTAACCTAATTGTTCTAATTGACCTAATTTCTAAACAATGACTAATGTTAAATAAACAAATGTCAAACCGCTGGAGTTCTTAGACATTATTGTATTTGGCATGAGAAATTGTTTAGATCAATTAGAAATTAGAATAATTAGAAATTTAAAACTATGTCCCTAAAAAAAGCTTATCTCTATTTGGTTTCCGTCATCTCCCTGGTGATAGCCGTAGTGGGCGCGATTATGATAATAAATCTTGCCCTTAAAACCTGGGTTTTCCCCAAGGCAGACAGCAATGTGTATTATTCGGCGCCTTGCGTAAATTCCTATGACAGCGCGGGCAAGCCGCAAGGCTGCGACCCGGCGCAGCAGGAGCTGTTTTCCAAACAGGATGCGGAAAACCGAGCGAGCCAAAAGCAGCGCGACGCCGCGCAGGCATTAGCCATGATACTTGTGGCTACTCCTGTCTGGTATTACCACTGGAAAATGGCGAGAAGAGAAGCATAGGAAAATTGACAAAATTGAACAAAAATAAGCTGCAGTCTAATTATGTCAATTTATTTAATTTTTTAAATTTTAATCAATATTAATATTTGTGGGACCTGAAAAATTTTGTTGTTCACTGAGCTTGTCGAAGTGGTAACAAAATTGAGCCTTCGACAGGCTCAGACATAAATTTAGAGCATGTCTGATAAGGGTTTGCACCACGAAAGGAATCAAGTTATGCCAAAATTGGCAAAGCGAGTTAAGGCCAACAATGAGTTGGTAGACAAGAATAAAATTTACGGCGCCGAAGAGGCCATCAATTTGGCCAAAAAAACCGCCACCACCAAGTTTGTTGGTTCTTTGGAAGTGCATATAAGGACCGGCATAGACCCGAAGCAGACCGACCAGGCCGTAAGGGGCACGGTTAGCCTCCCGCACGGGACAGGCAAAACCAAGCGCGTGGCCGCTTTTGTCAGCGACGCCAAGGAAAAGGAAGCCAAGGAAGCCGGCGCGGTTTTAGTCGGCGGCGAGCAGCTTATAAAGCAAATTAAAGAAACTGAAAAGATTGATTTTGACATAGCCGTAGCCGAACCCGCGCTTATGCCCAAGCTTGCGGTCATTGCCAAAATTTTGGGACCCAAAGGCGTTATGCCCAACCCCAAAACCGGCACGGTGGGAGAAAATATCGGCAAAATGGTTAAAGAAATTGCCGGCGGCAAAGTTAACTTTAAAAATGACGACAGCGGCAACATCCACCAGATAATCGGTAAAACCAACTTTGAAAGCGCCCAGCTTTTGGAAAACTTTAAAGTTTTGCTGGAAGGCATCCACTCCGCCAAGCCCTCTACTGTTAAAGGCCAGTACATTGTTTCGGTATCTGTGAATTCTTCCATGGGCCCCGGGATAAGGGTGAAAGTATAAGAAAAAGTGGCAAGTAGCTAATAGAAGTATAAAAATGCCTTTCTGCAAGATGCAGAAGGGCATTTTAAAATTCGCGAAAAAAAAGAAAAACCGGCGCGCTGGTTGGCGGCCGGTTTTGTTTTGGGGCGGGGCAGGGATGGTTATCCTTTCCCCGCCTGGTAAGGGGGTTTGCCGGGATCCACGGGTGGATCCCAGTTGAATGGTTCTGGTTCTTCGCGGTCGCAATCAACCGCGAATAAAATTTTATATTCGCTAAAGTCGTATATCATAGCCCTTGTCATAACGCCCTCCGTTATGATTTTAAGGCCATTCGCAAGCTTTTTACGTATAGTCTTAAAGCCATAAATTTTTTGTAAAAATAAAAAACCAGCCCCTTGCGGGACCGGTACTTTGTTATGGATAATTCTCGACTAAACTCGAATATTATCAACAAAAACAAACCCAAAGCCCCTTAAGGAGGTAAGGCTAAGAAGGAGCGAGAGGTTGTTTAAGAAATTATGCATTTGTTATATTTTATCAGGCTGTGGGAGTTTGTCAAATGTGGGCGCAGATTTCACGCGGAATTACTGCAGACGCGGATACACGCGGAAGGTTATAAATAAGGGAGCGGAGGGACTCCCTAGAGGCGATGTATAGAACATCAGCTTAGGGAATCGCTCCGCTGAGGATTAGATCCCGGTAAAAAATCTCCATCGGTCGTACCGAGGGTTGATCTTTTCTTCCGCCTCGGGGGCGGAAGGGGGTTGGGCGGTTGCCGGCTCTTCGCCGGCGGTTTGGGTTTGGGGGCCTTCATCGGACCCTTCCCCAAAATAATTGAGTTTATTTTGGTCGGACATAAGTTTGGGCATTTTTAATTTAAAACTTGCCCAAGCTAATGGCTGCAAAACTTTTTCCTCCTTTTTTAGGGTGCCTGGTTTGCCTATTTTTAAATAAGCAAAATTACGCATCCTATTTATTGCGTTACCCCTCCCTAACCTTCCCCCTAAAGGGGAGGGAGCTTAAAAAGTATTGTGCGTTCTGTAGCGTGCCCATTTATGGGCTGGAATATATTGATGGCTGCAGCCGATAAATCGGCACACTACGTCGCATCGTTTTTATTAAAAAATAAAGGTTAATTAAAAACCCCTGCCTTTTAGGCAGGGGTTTGAGAGTTTAGATTAAACTAAAAACTCTTCCGCTGCCGGAGGCCGGGGATAATAATAATGCTAATTATGCTTGCAGACGCGCTGATATTTGTGAACATAAACTTGTTGATAAAACTGCCCGTAAAAGGCATTTATTATGCTTATTTTAAGCACCGGAAAAAATTTTGTCAAGCAATAATTTATGGTGTAGAATAAATCAAGTCATTGAAATTATTGATTTTTATGGAAAAACCAAGGGAAAATTATATTTCCTGGGACGAGTGCCTAATGCGCATGGCCAGGCTGATTGCGCAGAGGTCAAAAGACCCCTCCACCCAGGCCGGTTCGGTGATTGTAAATGAAAATAACGTAATTTACGGACTTGGCTATAACGGCTTTCCGCGCGGTATTAATTCGGAAGATTTGCCCTGGGACCGCGAGGGCGAGCTTTTAGACACCAAATATGCCTATGTCTGCCACGCGGAAGAAAATGCGGTTTACAACGCCAACGGCCCGGTAAAAAATTGTAAAATCTACTGCACGCTTTTTCCCTGCAATGAATGCGCCAAAACCATTATCCAAAATGGCATAAAAGAAGTGGTGTATGAAAGCAATAAGTACAAGGACCTGCCCGCCTTTAAAGCGTCGCAAAAATTATTTGATATGGCCGGGGTTAAATGCCGCGAGTTTATAAGCCAAGGGGCGAAAGAATAAAAAATGGATAAAACTATTTTAGCAGTGGTGGGTTTGCCCGGAGCGGGCAAAACGGTTTCCGCCAATTATATTTTAAAAAAAACCGGCTGGCCGAAAATTTATTTTGGCCAGGCCGTTCTAGACGCCGTTTTGGCCAAGGGCCAGGCTTTGGGCGAAGCCAACGAAAGGGCTGTTAGGGAAGCTATCCGAGCCGAGCATGGACCTGCGGCCTTTGCAATAGTAAATTTGCCGGCCATAAAAAAGGCTTACGAAAATTCCAGCGTCATTTTGGAGAGTATGTATTCCTGGGACGAATATAAATTTTTAAAACAGGAGTTCGGCGACGCGTTTAAAGTTTTGGCTATTTACAGCTCTCTGGAAACCCGCGTAAAAAGAATGGCAGTAAGGCCGGAGCGCCCCTTAAGCCGGGCGGATTTGGAATCGCGGGATGCCGCACAAATTGAAAATATCCACCAGGCGGGGCCCATTGCCCGGGCGGATTGGAGCATAATCAATGAAGGAAGTTTGGAGGAGTTATACAAAAATATTGACGAGGTGTTAGGGAAATATAGTTCCTAATTATTTTTTTTGCCTAATTAGTCATTCTAAAACTACAAATTGATTTGACATTAGGTAATTAAATACCGTATGGACGTAAAAATAAGGAAATTAGATCCGAATATTGAACTGCCCCGGTACCACACCTCTGAATCCGCCGGCTTTGATATAGCAGCTAATGTCGATACGGTTATTCATGCGCACGAGGTAGCTAAAATCCCTACCGGATTGGTTTTTGAGGCTCCTAAGGGCCATTTTTTGCTTATAGCGGCCCGCAGCAGCCTGTCGGTTAAAAAGGGGCTGATGATGGCTAACGGGGTCGGCGTGGTGGATCCGGACTATGCCGGCCCGAATGACGAGGTGCATCTTTTAATTTACAATTTTACCGACAAGCCCGTGGAAGTTAAAAAAGGGGAAAGGCTGGCCCAGGGGCTATTTTTGCCGATCGAACAGGCACAGTGGGCGGAAGCCGGGGAACTTAGGCAAAAGGACCGCGGCGGCATAGGAAGCACGGAAGGATATAAAGATTGAATAATAATTTTTGCAAGTAAATTATGTTCAATTTTATTTAATTTTTTAAATTTTGATCAATAATATTGTGATTATCGGACTGGTCGGCGAAAAATTAGCGGGCAAAGATACGGCGGCAAATTATTTGGTGCAAAAATACGGAGCCGACCATTTTCGGTTTACCCACATTTTGGACGCTATTTTGGAAGAATTAAACCTGCCCATTTCCCGGCAAAATGAAATAGATTTGGGTTTGGGCTTAAGGAAAATTTTTGGTGAGCATGTTCTGGCCAATGCAATGGAGCAGAGGGTGAGAAAATCGTGGGCCGGCTTTTGCGTGGTAAATGGCATTCGCATGGACGAGCTGGAAATAGTGAGGAGCTGGGGACCGGCGAGAATAATTTACATTACCGCGTCTTTGGAAACCCGGTTTGAAAGGTACAAAAAGCGCAGCGAAAAGGCGGACGACGCCCAAATGAATTTACCGCAGTTTACAGAGCAGGAAAAAAGCCCCACGGAAGTCGCTATCCCTTCCTTGGGCGGCAAAGCCGACTACAAGATAGAAAATACCGGCAGCATGGAAGAGTTTTATAAAAAAATTGACGATATAGCGGGACCATTATTTAAAGGCCATGGGATTACTTAAATCAGCAAAATCTAAAAAAACTCCGCCGGTCCGCAAGGGCAAATTTATTGTCATTGACGGCACCGACGGCAGCGGCAAAGCCACCCAAAGCAAAATGCTCGTGGAGGAGCTTAAGCTTGCCTCATACCGGGTGGAGGAGGCGGATTTCCCCCAGTACGGCTCAAAGTCCGCCGGCCTTATAGAAGAGTATTTAAACGGAAAGTATGGGCAGGTTGGCCCCGAGGCAGCCTCGATTTTTTATGCCATTGACCGATTTGATGCCAGCTTTAAAATAAGGCAGTGGCTGGAGGAAGGAAAAATAGTCGTTTCCAACCGCTACGTTACGGCCAATGCGGGACATCAGGGCGGGAAAATCAAAGACGAGTTCGAGCGATTGAAATTTTTTAAATGGCTGGACAATTTGGAATACAATATTTTTGGCATCCCCAAGCCCGACTTAAACATTATTCTCCATGTGCCGGCGGAAACCGCCCAGCAGCTGGTGGACAAAAAATCCAGCAAAGACCGGGAATATGCCAACGGCAAAAAACGCGATTTGCACGAAGCCGATTTGCAGCATTTGAAAAATGCCGAAAAAGTTTACCTCCAAATCGCCAAGCTGTTTCCCAATACTAAGTTAGTCGAATGTTTGGAGAATGGGAGTTTAATGTCTCCCCAGCAAGTCCACAATAAGGTGTGGGATTTGGTGCGCCGCATAGCCTTGAAGGATTACTTGCCTTAAATTCACTTAGAATCCCCCTCCTTTCAAAGGAGGGGTGAGGGGAGGTTAATTCTATGGCCTATATTTACAACCGACAAAACCAAGAAGAGTTGGGTTTTAAAATGGTTAGGTTTACAAATAAGGATATAACGGATAACCTAGGAGGCGTGTTGGAGGCAATTGCTAATAAATTAAAAAATAACCTCACCCTACCTCTCCTTTGAAAAGGAGAGGGGTGCTAAATTATTTTATGCAAATATATTTGGACATGTTAAGGAGAATTATGGCCCAGGGGGTGCAGAAGCATGACCGGACCGGCACGGGCACTAAAAGCATTTTTGGCCACCAGATGCGCTTTAACCTGGCGGAAGGTTTTCCGCTTGTTACTACCAAAAAAGTCCATTTGAAATCCATTATTTATGAGTTGCTATGGTTTTTAAGAGGCGATACTAACATAAAGTGGCTAAACGAGCACGGTGTTACTATTTGGGACGAGTGGGCTGACGAAAACGGCGATTTGGGACCGGTATACGGGAAGCAATGGCGGGCATGGAGGGGTTACAACGGCGAAACTTTTGACCAGATTGCTTACGCGGTTGACCAAATAAAAAATAATCCCGACAACCGCCGAATAATTGTCAGCGGCTGGAATGTAGCGGATTTGCAGAGTTTGATTGCCGGCAAAAAAACCGCGCCGCCGCCCTGCCACACGCTTTTCCAGTTTTACGTGGCGGATAACAAGCTTTCCTGCCAGCTTTACCAGCGCTCGGCTGACACTTTTTTGGGCGTGCCGTTTAATATTGCTTCCTATTCGCTTTTAACTATGATGATGGCGCAGGTTACCGGCCGGGAGCTTGGGGATTTTGTCCATACTTTCGGCGACGCGCACATTTACAATAACCATTTTGAACAGGTAAATTTGCAGCTTTCGCGGCAGCTAAAACCATTGCCGAAAATGAAAATTAACCCCGAAGTAAAAGATATTTTCGGGTTTAAGTACGAAGACTTTGTTTTGGAGGGCTATGACCCGCATCCGGCGATAAA
>CAZDEP010000001.1:83804-176879 GCA_964504715.1 uncultured Candidatus Saccharibacteria bacterium
GGACCGGTGGCGGTGGCGGAAAATTGGGTAATTGGGGGAGACAACGATTTGCCCTGGCATTTGCCGGAAGATTTGCAGAATTTCAAAAAATTAACCATGGGCAAAACCGTGGTTATGGGGCGCAAAACTTTTGAATCCATCTTAAAGCGTTTGGGTAAGCCCTTGCCCGGCAGAAAAAATGTAGTGATTACCCGGCAAACGGACTACCGCGCAGCCGAAGGCGTTTTGGTTTTCCATTCTTTGGAAGAAGTCGCCCAAGCACTGGCGCAGGAAGATTTATATATTATTGGCGGCGCCGAAATATTCAAATTGGCTTTGCCTCTGGCTAAGGAAATGTATATTACCCATGTAAAAGGGAATTACGAGGGCGACGCTTTTTTCCCGGTAATAGCGTGGGAAGAATGGGAAAAAATCCAGGAAGACCCGCACGAAAAATTTACTTTTGCAAAATACAAAAAGCTATAAAATTATCAAAATCACAACAATTGTGTCAAAAATGATAATTTTGGATATTCATAACCAATAGGTGAGGGTGCGGAAGAAATTTTGATTTTGAAATAGCGACTTTAAAAACCTTAAGCCCTTGATATTATAGGGCTTTTTTGGTATAATCTGCGCAAGTTCGGTGCGCCTTGCCAGACTGGCGCGACTGAACATGCTCTGGCTTTCTCCGTTCGGCTATGTGTAAGAACGGGGATCGCCACCATTTCCGTTCGTCTGTCGGCGTAAGGCTGACAGACGAACAAACGCTGGCTCTCCAGCAATTTTTACCTGAACAGGAAGGTATGGAGGCAAAACTCCGTTATCTTCTTGGTATTATGGCAGAGATTGCGGAATCCGAAACCCAGTATCGGATTCCTCCCAGTCATATCCATAGCGGACGCTACTTTAAGGTCCGTATAGCTGATGAACTGTACTTGCGTATAAAGAAGTACGGTGAAGAAGGCGAAGTGGATGAGACAAAACAGGCTACTTCGATGGTAGTCTGCGGGTTGGAGGTAATTCCTTTCGTAGGAGGCACTGGGCCCCTACGTAAGGAGGAATTAACCCGTCGTATTCAAAGAGAATTGGAGCGGCGGTGGGGCAGGGTTGCTGCCCTAAAATAATATGGGAGAATCAGGGTCGAAACCTTTGTTGTGTATTCGGCCCTTCTTTTTTTCTGGACTGAAAGCCTTTTGTACTATAAAATTTAAATATAGAATCCTAACTCCCTTGAGGGTAGAGAGCAATGAACGAACTTATTAAACGGCTCGAACAACTTAAATTTGAAATCTCGAACCTTAAATCCCACCTAAACCTACCGCAAAAAGAGCAGAGGATTTTGGAATTGGAAGACAAAATGCAAGGCCAAGGATTTTGGAACGACAACGAACACGCGCAAAATGTAAGCCGGGAATACAATCAGCTTAAAAGTTTTTACGATTTTTGGCAGAAATTGGAAAAAGATGTGGATGGCACATTGGAGTTGGTTCGCGCAACATCCGATTCGGCAACCTCTCCCGCTGCCCCTTCCCCCGCCAGGGGAGGGGAGTCAGATATTGAATATCTCCAAACGCAGACACGGGAATTGGAAAAGCAGTATCGGGAAAATCGTTTTGTGGCGCTTATGTCAAAAAAGTACGACGACCATAACGCGATTTTTTCCGTTCATAGCGGTGCGGGCGGCGTGGATGCCCAAGACTGGGCCGATATGTTATTGAGAATGATGTTGAGGTATTGTGAAATTAAGAAATTATCTACGGAGATAATCGAAACCAGCCGCGGCGAGCAGGGCGGCTTAAAATCAGCCGTAGTGGAAGTTAGGGGACCTTTTGCATATGGCTTGTTAAAAAGCGAAGCCGGGGTGCATAGGCTCGTTAGGCTTAGTCCTTTTAATCCAGCCCATACGCGCGAAACTTCTTTTGCGTTAATTGAGCTTTTGCCCGAACTGGAAGAAAAGGAAAAATTGGAAATTGACCCGAAAGATTTAAAAATTGAAGCCAACACCGCTTCCGGCCACGGCGGACAGAGCGTAAACACCACCTATTCCGCCATTCGCATTACGCACATCCCAACCGGCATAAAAGTTTCCATCCAAAACGAACGCTCCCAGCACCAAAACAGGGAAGTGGCCATGAAAATTTTAATGGCCAAGTTAAAAGCAGTGGAAGAGGAAAAGCTGGAAAAAGAAAAACAGGCATTAAGGGGCGAATTTAAGTCGGCCGAATGGGGCAATCAAATCCGTTCGTATGTGCTGCATCCTTATAAAATGGTGAAAGACCACAGGACGGGCTTTGAAACTTCAGATCCGGAGAGCATTTTAAACGGGGAATTGGAAGAATTTGTTGAAAAATACTTGGAAAGCACAATTACCAGCTAAAAATTTCTTTAGAAACAAAAAATTTGGTATAATGAGTGTGGATTGCTTATCCACTAATTCACGAATTTTTTTATTTGGATGATTTGTGGAATTAGTGTATTTGTGAACAATATGATTAAATTCATCAACGTAACAAAATTTTACGGTACGGTTAAGGCTTTAGACAAGCTGGATTTGGAAATCAATCAGGGTGAATTTATTTCGTTGGTGGGCCTTTCGGGCGCAGGCAAGTCCACATTGCTTAAACTCATAATTGGCGAGGAAAAATGCGACGAGGGCAAAATACTTATAGACAACATTGACCTTTCCACCATCCGCAAGGCTGACATTCCTTATTTGCGCAGAAAAATCGGTTTTGTTTTCCAGGACATAAAGCTGCTCCCGAGGCGCACCGCGTTTGAAAATGTGGCGTTTGCCATGGAAGTGTGCGGGTATCCTGTGCAAAAAATCCAAAAAGATGTGCCTAAAATTTTGGAATTGGTGGGCATTTCCAAAAAAGCCGGCAATTTTCCCGACGAAATGTCCGGCGGCGAAAAGCAGCGCGTGGCAATTGCGAGGGCTTTGGCCCATAGGCCGGTTTTGCTTTTGGCCGACGAGCCGACGGGCAATTTGGATGAGGTAAACTCAAACGAGGTGTTGGATCTGCTTTTGAAAATCAACCGCATGGGCACCACGGTAATGCTTG
Organism: uncultured Candidatus Saccharibacteria bacterium; assembly: GCA_964504715.1. Classification (GTDB taxonomy): domain Bacteria; phylum Patescibacteriota; class Doudnabacteria; order UBA920; family UBA920; genus JBBTRN01. The sequence goes on from CAZDEP010000001.1 coordinate 86,849, forward strand.
CCACCCACGCGGCCGATTTGGTAAATAAAATAAACCGTCGGGTAATAACTTTGGAAGAAGGCCATATAAGCATGGAACAGGAAAAGGGAAAGTATAAGATTTAGGTATTAGATTTTGGGTTTTAGATGTTTCTGAAGGCTAATATCCAACACCTAACACCAAATACCCAATATCTAATATCCAACACCCAAAACCTAACACCCAATATCCAACATCTAAAGTATGCTCAACATCACTTCATTCCTTCGAATAACTAAAACCGGTTTTTCCAACTTCACCCGAAATTGGCTGCTTTCGGCTGCTGCGAGCCTGGTAATGACCATAACCCTCGTAATTTTTGCCATTTTGGCGCTGCTTTTTTCCGTGGCCAATTATTCCGTAAAGGCCATTCAGCAAAGGGTGGATATTAGCGTTTATATGAAAAGGGGCCTGGGTGAGGAGCGGATTTTGGACATTAAGCAGGCCCTGGAGCAGGATCCGCTTATTAAAGAGGTAGCTTACATTTCCGCCGCCCAAGCCCTGGTAGAATTTAAGGAAAAAAATAAAGAAAATGTGATAGTTATGAGCGCACTGAATGTGGTGGGGGAAAACCCGCTTTTGGCCACTTTGCGGGTTAAAGCAAAAAATTTGGAAGATTATCCGCAAATTTCTGAAAACTTATCCGGAGGCCAGTATGCCGGCTTTATTGACAATATAAATTACAACGACAACCGGGTAATTATTGACCAAATGGCCAAAATACTAAAAATCGTCGCTTCTTTGGGTTTGGGCCTCGTGGCAATTTTTTCCTCCATTGCAATTTTGGTTATGTTCAATACTTTGCGCCTGACAATTTACAACCGCAGGGAAGAAGTGGAAATTATGCGACTGGTAGGCGCGACGAACTGGTACATTCGCGGGCCGTTTTTGGCGGAAGCCATAATGTATAGCCTTTCCTCTGCCATAATAACTTCTTTGCTGCTTGTCCCCGTGTATGGGAAGGTCCTGCCAAAAATTTGGCAATATATTGCCTCCGGACAGACGCTTGGGAATTTTATTACTTATGGTTCTTTGGTGGCGGTGTTGTTGGCAGCCGCGCTGGTCTTGTCGGTTATTTCCACGCTTTTGGCCATACGAAGGTATTTGAAAATTTAAGGTTTGACAAAGTAAAAAAATAATATATACTGGTAAAGAGCCCTAAAATTACTCCAATGGACCGGTGTTTTGCATCCAATTCTTAGGCTCAAGGACTCTCTCTTTACTGGGGAGTTTTTTGTTTTTTTATATAAGCCGAGCAGACAAATTATGAAAGTTTTATTTATAAAAGATGCTCCCGGAGGGGGAAAGAAGGGGCAGGTAAAAGAGGTGGCGGAGGGTTACGCCAAGAATTTCTTGATGCCCAAGGGTTTAGCGCAGGTTGCAACGCCCCAGCTGCAGGCAAAATTGGAAAAAGAGGGAAAAGAAGCGGAAGCAAAAAAGTTAAGGGAGATTGAAAAGCTGCGCGCGCTTAAGTCGGATTTGGAAAAAAGGGAATTTGTTATTAAAGTTAAAGTCGGCGAAAAGGGTCAAATTTTTGGCGGTATCCATGACAAAGACGTGGTCAAAAGTTTGGAAGCAAAAATGGGAATGCCTTTTTCCAAATCACAAATCAAACTGGAATCAATAATCCGGGAAGTGGGCATGCACAGCGCAGAGTTGAATTTAGGCGAGGGAATTATTGCAAAATTAAAAATTAAAATTGATTCGTAGGTAGATAGATTAATAACGCAGATGGCAAAAATATATAGATTATAAAAACTATATAAATTTACATCGGCGTCATCTGCATTATCTGCGCATCAGCGAATATATGACAAACACAAAAGACAGAATGTTCCTTTTTGCGGTCGTCGTGGTTTCCATTGTAGCCGGCATGATGTTAATGCAGGCTATAAATAACTACAAGAACCAGGAAGAAGTCGACGCCGCCACCTCCACGCTCATTCGTCCTCAAAGTGCCAATAATAAAAAGTAACAATGTAAGTATGCAGACTCCAATTTTCCAAACTAACCCTAGGCTTAGGGCGCTGCTCTTAATATTGATTTTTACTTTCGCCGTAAGCGGCGTAACTCTGGCGGTTTTGGCGCAAATCCAGGCGTACGGCCGCGAACAGTTATATTTGGCCACGGAAAGCGCCCTGCCAATCCATAGAGAAAAGGGAATAAACGGGGTTAATGGGGCCAATGGGCCACAAGGGGAGGTGGAAGGATGGCAAACATATAGAAACGAAGAGTATGGGTTTGAAATCCAATACCCGGCCGGGGCCGTAGTAGGGGGCAAAAAAGAGAGCTTAAATTTGGGGACTGCCCAAGCGCCGGTTTATGGAGTGGAAATTATGGGTGCTTCTTTGGTAGAATTATCAATCAGTGAAAACAGAAAAGCTGCCCAAGCGATTTTTAACCAAATGGTAAGTTATTTGGCTTTGCCCGAAGAAGCCTATAAAACGGGTGAAATGCCTCCGCCCGAATGCAGCATGCAGGCTATAAACAATCCCAATGTTTCAGTCCAGGCCATTTATTGCACAGGGGAGGGCGGTCCGGCCTATTACGCATATATTCACAGCTCCAAAACAGATTTTTTCCTTGATGGCTATCCTGCCCGCGGGTTAGATATTACTTTGCTAAATCAGATGCTTTCCACCTTTAAATTTATTAACTAGCTTGCGACCTGCAATTTTGTCAATTCTGTTCAATTTTAATTAATTTTGTCAATAAAATTATGTCCTACCACGTTAAAGTCAGAAAAGCCAAAAAACTAAACACCAAATTTATTTTTATTTCCGGGGGAGTCATCTCCTCCGTGGGTAAAGGAGTAACGGCATCTTCCGTGGCCCTGCTTTTGGAATCCCGCGGGTATGTGGTGGCGCCCATAAAAATGGATGCGTATTTGAACGTGGATGCGGGCACTATAAGACCCCAGGAACACGGCGAGGTGTTTGTGACCAAAGACGGTATGGAGACGGACCAGGACGTGGGCAATTATGAACGATTTATAAACGACGATTTGTTCAGTGAAAATTACGTAACCAACGGGCAAATTTACCAAAAGATTATACAAAAAGAGAGGAATTTTGAATACGACGGGGAAGACGTGGAAGTTGCCCTCCACGTGCCGGAAGAAATAATCCGGCGCTGCGAGTTGGCGGCAGAGAAGCGCAAGGCGGATTTTGTAATTGTGGAAATAGGCGGCACGGTGGGGGAATACCAAAATATTTTGTTTATGGAAGCCAATCGGATTATGAAGTACCGGGACGGCCGCGACGTAGTGCATATCCACGTGGCATATTTGCCTACGCCGCCCTCCATTGGCGAAATGAAATCCAAGCCGGCCCAGACTTCGGTTAGGCTTTTAATTGGCAGCGGCATCCAGCCCGACTTTTTAATTGCCCGCGCCGAAAAACCGGTGGACGACAGGCGCAAAGAAACCCTCGCTTGGACTTGCAATGTGCCGGCGCAAAATATTATTGCCGCGCCCAATGTGGACAGCATATACAGGGTGCCTTTGAATTTTGACCAGCAAAAACTTACTGACAAAATCCTGGAGAAATTCGGGATGAGGGCCAAAAAGAATGATTTGGGCAAATGGAAAAATTTGGTCAATAGGATTTCCAAAATAAATTCTTCTGGGAAGACCGTGGATATTGCCGTAGTGGGGAAGTATTACGAAACGGGAGCATATAAGCTGGCCGACGTTTACATTTCGGTGGTCGAAGCCATCAAACACGCGGGTTGGGAAAATAACGTTAAGGTGAATTTGAACTGGATTTCTTCTTTGGACGTGGAAAAGCACGGGGCAAAAAAAGTTTTGTCGGGCTTTGACGGCATAGTGGTGCCCGGCGGCTTTGGCTCCCGGGGGACGGAAGGCATGATCCTAACCATTCAGTATGCGCGAGAAAATCAAATTCCCTATTTAGGGTTGTGTTACGGCATGCAAATGGCAACCATTGAATTTGCCAGGAACGTCGCCGGTTTAAAAGGCGCCAATACCACCGAAGTTGACGACGACAATCCTCATCCGGTCATTCACATTATGCCGGACCAGGAGAAAAAATTATTAAACCGCGAATACGGCGCGACAATGCGGCTTGGGGGGTGGGACTGCGTTATCCAAAGGGGCACCAAAACCGAAAAAGCGTATTTGGAAGCGGGGCTGATTAAAAAGAGCGGGCTTGCAAAAATAAACGAGCGCCACCGCCACCGCTATGAATTTAATAATTCCTATCGGGACAAATTGGAACAGGCAGGCTTGGTGGTTTCCGGTACCACACCCGACGGAAAATTGGTGGAAATTATTGAGCTGAAAAACCATCCTTATTTTGTGGCGAGCCAATTCCATCCGGAATTCCAATCCCGTCCGCTTTCCCCGCATCCGCTTTTTGTCGGCTTTATGAAAGCGGTTTGCAAAATAAAAAAATAATAAAACCCCCGGGCTTTTATTAAGTCCAGGCATTCCATCTTGCCTTATTTTTTATAGATAACAAAAACCTCCCCATTGCCAGGGAGGTTTTAAAATTGGCAAAATTTACTTGGCGGCTTCTACGTTGACTATTCGGGTGGAACGCAGGTTGCCGTGGAATTTTTTGACTTGCTTTTTTTGGAATTTCACTTTGCCATTAACTTTGGCATATAGAGTGGAATCGCCGCCCATGCGGACATTCTTGCCGGGGTGGTATTTGGTGCCGTGTTGGCGCACAATTACCTGGCCGGTTTTTACGGCTTGGTTGCCAAAAATTTTAACGCCTAAGCGCTTGGAGACTGAGTCGCGGCCTAAACTGGTACTGCCGCCTGCTTTTTTATGGGCCATTTTTTAGCATGTAGCATTTAGCATGTAGCATTTAGCCAAAATGCTAATTGCTACTCACTAAACGCTGTTTAATTCTTTTCAAAAATAACTATTTCCCTTGCTACAATTTGGTCTTTTCGGTCGTAAATTGCCGTTTTTCTGTCCGTCTGTTTTAAAAATTTCATCTGGTTGGCAACTTTTTTGGGCACCAAATCCACTAAATTATATCCTAATTCCTTGGCCCAGTCAAGTGTCGGCATCATAATATAATTGTCCTTGCCTTTTCGGTAGGCGGCTATGCACATGACAATTTTCCCCTTACTTTCAAGGAATTTTGAAAAATCTTTAAAAGCTTCGCGGTATAATTTTTCCAAGTCTTTAAAGTTGCGCGCAATATCATCGGAGTGGGGGAATTTGGAGTAGACCGGGCCCAATGTCCCTTCGGTCACAATCGATTTTATGTTAGATTGGCCAATAAGACCCGAAACTTCCCGCGCATCACTGACATTCACCACATATTTTCCCGGGGGCACGTGGTAGCGGTTCCTAAACCATTCCAAATTTTGCTCGCTGCCCCTTATGGCCAGGCGGTTTATGTCGGAGCCAAACATCCTAAAACCCAAAAGCAAACCTTCCTGGACAATGGTGCCTATGCCGCAAAAAGGGTCAAGAATGAATTCTCCCGCCTTTGTACCCGAGAGGTTTAGCATAATTTGCGCGACCTTGGGCGGTATCATGCCCTGCTGCTCGTCGCGGATGGGACGCTGGTAGTCGCGCCGCCCGTAGTCTTCAAAATCCTGCACCACCAGGGTTTTGGCCGTGTAAATAATTTCTTTGCCGGCAATCAGTACAATTTCCGCGCCTTTTTCCAAAAGTTGGTTTTTGCTGACTGCCACCGACGCCAAGGATAGGGCGTTAAATTCCGGCAATACCACCCGCACCGAAAGCCCTCCTTCAGTCAGAGTATTTTTTATCATCATGCCTATGCGCTTGGGCTCGCCCCAGACAGTCTGCGTTGTCGGCTTCTTTTTCCCATCCCCATTTTCGGTAAACTGCCTGGCAGATTGGTGGGAAAAATTCGCAGAGACAATAAGTTCGTCATCTAGAACGTAGACACTGACGCCGAATTGTTTTTTACCCTTATATTCTTTGAAAAACTCTTTTTTGAGCAGGCTGGGTTTGAAATAATTTTTTAGGGCAAAATTTACCGAGTCTTGTTTTCTTTTTTCTACGGTGTCTATAACTTTGGCAATTTTTATAACCCCGCCCAAACGTTTTTGCAGTTTTGCTGCGTCTATGGGTTTTTCAGTTTCCACAATTAAAATTTCCTTGGAGGCTTCAAGAATTTTAATAGGGCCGCCTGCCAGTCCGGATGCAACATCGGGTTGTTCCAAAACTGTAAGAATTTCGGCAATGGAGAGGGTGTAAACCCGGCCTAATATAAAAGCGTAGCGCATAAAGCGTGCGTTAATGTGCTATAATTGGCTTAGATTGTATGGAAAACTCCTACGAAAAAATGAAAAAATGGTTTGTGATGCACAAAAAAGAAATTTGGATTGGGGCATGTTTTGTTTTGGTGTTTTTGGTAGGTTTTGGTACAGGTCGGTACGACAGGTACCGGGCCGTTACGCAAAAGAAATTGCCCAATAATTATAGCAAAAATCCGGATTTGAATCAAAAAGCTACGGTAAATGGGGGAGAGGAGGCAGGAGCAGGGGTGGTGAAAGGGGCGCAAACGCAAAAGGATACTTCACAAGAAGCGCCAAATCCCGCGCCCAAAACCGTGGTGGCAAAATCCAAAGATGGCACTGACTGCGTTGTGAAAGGCAATATTTCGGGAAATAATAAAATATATCATGTAAAGGGCGGGTCTTTTTATGACCGCACCAATCCGGAAATGTGTTTTGCAACGGAAGAAGAGGCCAAGGCCGCAGGTTTTAGGAAGGCAGCGCGGTAACTATTTTATATTTTGATATTAATGCCGGGTCTTGACCCGGCATTTTTTTTAAATTATAATTTTTTAATTCGACGCCCCTGTCTCCCGTGGGCGTTCTTGGGCCGGGAAGAGGCCTATTCGCGCTAAAGCGCGTTCCCGGCCCTCGATTTTGAAGTCTGCCGTGTATGTAGTCCCTGAGTTACACGGTAGGCAAACTGGAGGTGTCTTGAATAACAGTCGCGGAAGCGTAAGTGCCCGCGGAAACAAGACATCTCCTATAGAGGGAGAGATGGGGGTAGGGAAGTGTTCGCGTCCAAAAAAAGACGACACAGGGCCGCGCATTTGTGCCCACCTACCCTCAACTCTCTGTAGAATTTTGCCCGCTATCATCACCCGCGGGCATTCCGGCAGCGGCTAAAGGAGGATAAGTGCTAGGGGCCACCCCTGCCCTGGCTGGCCATTTTTTGGCCAAGCTTTTTCTCCTATGCCGCTGCCGTTTTTTTAGGCAGTGGTTTTTATTTATTTCTGGTTTTTTGGTATAATCACCACCGTATGCATTAATAAGAATATGAAGCAAAACAGCAAAACAATTTATTTGGATTACGCCGCAGCCACGCCTTTGGACAGGAGTGTGTTAAAGGCTATGCTGCCGTATTTACAGGCTGAATACGGGAACCCGTCCAGTTTGCACCACAAAGGCGCAAGTGCGCGCAAAGCCGTTGAATCTGCCCGAAAAAGCGTGGCCACAGTTTTAGGCGCGGGCAGTGAAGAAATAGTTTTTACGTCCGGCGGAACCGAAAGCTGTAATTTGGCAATATTGGGCGCGGCACAGGCCGCACCGAGGGGCCATATTATAACTTCGGCAATTGAGCACCACGCAGTTTTAGACCCCATTAAGCAGCTTATAAAGGAGGGGTGGAAGGCGACGGTTTTAAAGGTTAATAAGGAAGGTTTGGTTAACCCGGCCGACGTCCAAAAAGCTTTGCGCAAAGACACAGTTTTAGTAAGCGTGATGTATGCGAACAATGAAATCGGCACTATTCAGCCCATAGGCGAAATTGGCAAAATTTTGAGCCGTGAGAATCAAGTCCGGTCTAAGCGCAAGGCAGGAAGAATATTATTCCATACCGATGCGTCTTCGGCCTGCGGCAGCTTGGACATAAACGTCAACAAACTTGGGGTGGATTTGCTCACCGGTTCATCCAGTAAATTTTACGGTCCCAAAGGCGCGGGGTTTTTATATGTACGCAAGGGCACGGCCTTGGAGGCAATAGTCCACGGCGGCGGCCAGGAAAAAAATTTAAGGAGCGGGACGGAGAACGTTGCCGGCATAGTAGGGCTGGCTTCGGCTTTGGTTTTGGCCGAGCAAAGAAAGGCTTCGGAAAATTTAAGGTTAAGTAAGCTCCAGGCTTATGCGTTTAAAGAAATTTTAAGCCGCGTAAAAAATGTAATTGTAAACGGGACTTATGAGCCAAGCAAAAGATTGGCCAACAATTTAAATTTCACCATTCCCGGGATTGAAGGCGAAGCGCTTATGCTGTATTTGGATTCCGCCGGTATGTGTGTTTCAACCGGCAGCGCCTGTGCCACAGGTTCTACCGATGCCTCACATGTATTGCTTGCCATTGGCAGGAGTTCTAGTCAGGCGCAACAGAGCATAAGGGTCAGTTTGGGGAAAGATACGACTTTGGGTGATATAAAGTATTTTTTAAAAGCTTTATATGAAAAGATACAATTGCTGAAATAATACGCACTTTTAATTCTTGACGTTCGACATATATTATAGCGTAATGGGCAAAGACAGGGGATAGAGGGGTAAGGATAATGAAATAAAATAATCGTATACGATTGCATGCAAGTTAAAGAAAAAAATAATCGAATTGAATTTGAATATTTTATTTATATAGGTATAAAACATATAAAGCTGGCAATCCGATACTTTTTGAAAAAGACAAAAATTTAAGGGGAACTGTGGAAAACTTTCTACATATAACGTCGCACAATGTATCTTATGCGACACACATTGTAGCCAAATCCTTTTGTTCTTACTTTTGCCCTGATGGTCCGATCCTTGCTGTTAGTGTTTATTTAAAGCCCCTTATGTATATTGCTTCCTGTATTCCTTCCTCCCTACGACCTGACTGACCTACTTAAAACCACCGCTGTTATTGCGGTGGTTTTGTGTGTTGGCTATTTTACGGCAGCATTCTCTTCCATAAACTTTTCTAAGGCTTCTTGGGCTTCCCTTACATGTCCCTCGGCTTTGTCTATAGCCGTCTCGCTAATCCCAGGCTTACTTCTAACATTTTCCAACTCTTGTTGCGCTTCCTCCAGCCTTTTGCGCATGATTCCTTCATGGGCTTCCAATGAACCCATTTCTTCATGGAATTCCAATGGTTGTGACATTTTTTTAAATATTAATGCTTTAATGTTTAGCTAATTATAGGGCTTAATTTATGGCTTATTAATATCTCTCAGTATTATAAATGCAAATCATTTGCTAATGCATGTCAGAAAATCTCCCACAGCCGTTTTAGTTTCCGTGGTCATGCGGCTGTTGTCCTTGCAGACCGCCTCGCCGCCGGCATAGCCAATTAGGATGTTGGTTAAATCGCTGCCGCAGCGCGAGGACTGGCTTAAGTATTCAAGCAGTTTGCCGGCCATGCAAATACTCTTTTGGGCGTTAGCCGAATTTTTTAACCAGTCGCAGGTAATGGTTTCATTTGCCGCCCCGCACTGGGATTTGAAAGTATTGGCCGTGGTGGGCTTAAGCTGCATGAGTCCGCAGGATTCGGCCGTGGAGCTGACGCCAATTATGCACCTCGATTCATGGTACATAATAGTGCTTAAGACCTTGGCCTTGTCTATCCCGGAAGGTAAAGAAATTTGCGCGGCTGCCGCGGCAATTTGAGATGAATACTGGGAACATGGGTTGGCCGGGCAGGAAAATGACGTAGTTGAAATTTTTGCCGAACCACTCGCCGGCACATTGCCAAAGCTGTAGCTTCGGCTTTGTCCTACCACGCTTGGAGGCTGGATAGGCTGGAATTTAATCAAGTCGGGGTTTAAAAACTTAAGCAGCACGTAGCCTCCGGCCAGAATTACAATGGAAGTTACGCTGCTGATAAGTATGCTTTTGGCCTTGTCTACCGACTCCTGGTTGCCTTCGGCAGACATATATATGTAGCCGCCAATAACGATCATAAAGACCGAAAAGACAGATGCCACCACCAAAGCAAACCTATACAGCCTGTTTATGCAGTTATACAAATCCCCTTGCGCTGCCGTAGGATTGGTGCTGGCATCGCTGGGAGTGCATAAATAGTCGGTAAGCTGCTGCTGGACACCGGTGTATTGCTTGGAAGAATCGGTGGTTTGGGCGCGGGCGGGCGTCGCGTAAAAAACCATAAACAAATTTGCCAAAGCCAGACAGTATGTTATTAAATGGAAAATATTTTTTTTGTTTTTGTTCATGGGGTTTGGCAATTAGTGCCCGGAGGCAAATATTTTTTTAAGGCAAAATGGGGGGTGTCGCCGGCTATATAATGGCACAAGCCTACACTCTCCCCTATTTGAAGCCATTTTGTAAAAATGGTCCCACTGGTTGCTGGCGGGGTTATGTCTACTGCGATGCCCAATGAATGGTCGGAAGTGCAGGCGGGCGGGACGGGGCCCGAAACTTCATGCAGAGAATATTCCTTTGTTAGCGCGGCTTTTTCACTCGCCGTGGTATTTTGTAGGAACTGTTTAACTTTAGTGCTGTCTAGATGTTGGTAATTCTCACAACCGTAGCCTACTGTAAAATTTTGATTATTGGCTATTTTTGAAATTTCCCAAATGGAGCGTAGATGGTTTTGGTAATCGGCAGGGCGATATACTTGTCGGATTTGCAGGTTGCCGCCCCCTTGTTTCTGCCATTCGCTGTTAAAGGTTTGTACAGCCGGCAACAATTCGCTTTTAGTGTTGCTATAATCGGTATTTGGATAAGGATCGGTCCCGAACCAGGGGCGTACGACATCGGCCCACCCTACAACCGCAGGGGCGGCCGGAGTTGGAGTTTGGGTTGGGGTTGTTGGAGCAGTCGTTTGGCTTGAGCAAACCGCAACATCCCAGTGGGGTCCGGTTCCTTGTACATCCTCTTTGGCATAAATTGCCCCACTAGCGTTATTTTTCCATTGCTCTGCTCCGTCGTCGCTGCGTTTGCCAATGTAGGAAAAATTTTTGGTGATATAAGAAGTCAGGCCGGCCTCCATGCCAAGATCGAACTTTTTTCCATTGCCGTGGGAGCAGCTCGTTTTTTCCGAGTGGCCTCCCTCGGTGCCCCCGGTAACGGTTACCGTACAGCCGCAGGCTTTTTTAATGCCTATAATTTCGTTTATAGTTGTGTCCTGCATGCCCGCCAGCTGGGTTTGCGGCGCCGCTTTGTTTACGCTAATTCCATTTTGTGAAAGGACTGCGCGGATTTGTTCTTCACTTTGCCCCCCAACGCCCGACGCCGAACCACTCGCCGGCACATTGCCAAAGCTGTAGCTTCGGCTTTGTCCTACCACGCTTGGAGGCTGGATAGGCTGGAATTTAATCAAGTCGGGGTTTAAAAACTTAAGCAGCACGTAGCCTCCGGCCAGAATTACAATGGAAGTTACGCTGCTGATAAGTATGCTTTTGGCCTTGTCTACCGACTCCTGGTTGCCTTCGGCAGACATATATATGTAGCCGCCAATAACGATCATAAAGACCGAAAAGACAGATGCCACCACCAAAGCAAACCTATACAGCCTGTTTATGCAGTTATACAAATCCCCTTGCGCTGCCGTAGGATTGGTGCTGGCATCGCTGGGAGTGCATAAATAGTCGGTAAGCTGCTGCTGGACACCGGTGTACTGTGTGGTTTGGGCGCGGGCGGGCGCGTACGTAAAAAACATTTCCACCAGTAAAAATCCCAAAATAAAAATTTTTAATTTTTTTTTCGTTGCGAACATCTATAATATAAAAAATCTAACTATATCATAAAAAATCTAAGGGATTGTAAGTGTAGCCATAAGGCACTTTATAAGGCCCGTAAATATTTTCGTATTTACCCTTGGAAACGCCAAATCCTTCCGCATCGTATACGCCGAAGTGGATATGGTATCCCCTTTCGGGCCCGTAAAGTTTTTTGGTGGTATTGCCCGTATTGCCCTCGTAGCCAATCAGGTCCCCTTGGCTGACCTTTTGGCCGGATGTAACTTTTATGGATCGCATATGGGCATAAAGCGTGACAATTTGGCTGGAGCCGTTTTTTGTAGAGAGGCTGTGTTTTACCGCCGCCCAATTGCCGAAAGATTGGTCTGATTTGTCGGTGTATACCACTTCGCCGTCCGCGGCCGCATAAATGGGCTGGCCGGCGGGGGCTGCCACATCTATCCCATTGTGAAAATTGTATCCGAGCGCGGTAAAACCGGTATTACCATACTTTTGCGTAAGCACGCCGTCCATGGGCCAGGCCAAAATGCCTTTGCTTACCCGGATGGTTTTATTTCCCAATTTTGTCCTGATCGCCGCATCCAAATCCTGGACTTCTTTTTCCAGGTTAGTTTCTTCCTGTTTGCTTTGGGCCAGGAGCTTTTGGTAGTTGCTTTCAAGGCCCCGTGTTTGGTTTAAGAGCACCTGCCTCTGGTCCCTTTGTTCCTTCAGCGATGAACGGGTTATTTCCAGCTGTTCTTTAAGTTCTTCCAGTTGCTTGAGCTGTATTTTAAGTTCCGCCTGTTGTTTTTCAAGACGGGCCTTTAATTCCTCAATTTTTGCCAGCAGCTGGTAAATTTTTTCCTGCACACTTTGGTTGTATTGGATTTGGTCCAAAAATTCGGACAAGCTGCCGCTGCCCAAAGTGGTTTGGAGGGTATACTGGCTGTCGAATTCGTAAAGCTGCTGCAGGAGCAGGCTTAAAACATTTTTGTTTTCCTCAATGTCGTTGATTTTTTGCTGGATAAGCTTTTCAAGTTCGGCAATTTGCAGGCTCGTGTCGTCAATTTGGGTTTCGCGGGCCTGGATTTGGAGTTCTGTGGACGCTATTTCCTTGTCGAAAATCAACAGCTCATTTTTTAGGCTTGCTGATTTTGACCGCGTGTCGGCTATTTGCTTGGTTAGCCCCTGGATTTGCTTGTTTAATTCAGTCAGTTTTTTTTGCCTTTCCGCTTTTGCGGCATTTAAAGCGTCAACAGAAGAAGTATTGGTAGTCGTCGGAGTTTGGGCGGCAGCGCTAAAACCCGCCAGGCCGAGGCAGAAAATTCCGCCGAGGAGGAGGATTTTGGTTTTTGTGTTTATTTCTCTTAAGTAGTTCATTGGTAAATATAATTATACCATTATTTTATGCTATTAGCCAAATAAAAATGCCCCGCTGTAAGCGGGGCATTTTAGTTATGCTGCGAGTTTTTCCCGGGCAATGGTTAGGCGGCTTAGTATTTCGTTTTTGCCAAATCCAATGGCTAACACCGCCGCGACCTGGTTGGGCGGCGGGCTTTTTTCCATGCCCGTGAGCGCCGCCCTAAGCGGCCACAGCACGCTGCCTTTGTCATAATTTTTTTCGGCAATAAAAGTTTCCAGTTCCGTTTGCAACTTATTTGCATCGGTTAAAACCGCTTCGTTTTTGCCTTCCAAAAATTCCGCAAGCTCTTTTAGTTTCTCACCCGCGTCTTGGACCGTGGATTTTTTCCAGGGCAAGAGCGAAGCCGGATATTCGGGCAGCTTAAAGAAGTAAGCCGTCCTCTGCCCTATCTCGGAAAGCTTTTTAAGGCGCTCCTGTTCCAAGGCGGCAATGGCCGTGAGGTAATCGGACGAAGTTTTGTTAACATCCACTCCCGCGGACTGCCAAAAAGGTTTGAGTTTTTCGGCCAGCTCCCCCGCCGGCAGTTTTTTTATATATTGGGAGTTAAACCATTCCAACTTGGTGTCATCAAATACGGCTCCGGCTTTGTTTACGTTAGATAAGTCAAACTGCGTTATTAATTCATCGAGCGTAAATAATTCCTGGTCAGTCTTGGGATTCCACCCTAGAAATGCCACGAAGTTTATTAGAGCCTCTTTCAAATAGCCGTGCTTTAAGAAATCTTCCACCGCCACGTCGCCCTGGCGTTTGGATAATTTTGATTTGTCCGGGTTCAAAATCAGGGGCAGGTGCGCGAATTGGGTGGGCTGCCATCCCAGGGCTTTATAAATCAGCAGATGCTTGGGTGTGGAAGGGATCCATTCTTCGCCGCGGATAACGTGGGTAATTTCCATTAAATGGTCGTCAACGACTACGGCTAAGTGGTAGGTGGGAAAGCCGTCGGATTTTAAAATTACCTGGTCGTCTAAAACTTTGTGGTCGTAAGTTATTTTGCCGTAAATCAAGTCGTTAATTTCGGTTTGGCCTTCCAAAGGGATGGCAAAGCGGACGACGGGATTTTTCCCCGCCGCCTTGAATTCACCCAATTTTGTTTTTACTTCATCGTCTTTTAAATTTCTGCACAGCCTGTCGTACATGGGCGGCTTTTTAAGGGCGGTTTGCTCTTTGCGCATTTGCTCCAGGCGCTGTTCGCTGCAAAAACAGTAGTAAGCCTTATTCTCTGCCAATAGTTGGTCAGCGTATTTTTGGTAAACGCCCATATGTTTTCTTTCCGACTGAACATATGGCCCGTATTTGCCAGTGCCTATCCCCGGCCCTTCGTCAAATTTTATGCCGACAAAATTTAAAACTTCAATCAGGTTTTCTTTTGCACCTTCTACAAAGCGGTTTTGGTCCGTATCCTCTATCCTTAAAAAATGCTCTCCTCCACTATGCCTGGCAAACAAATACGAAAAAAGCGCAGTCCTTAAACTGCCAATATGCACAAAGCCGGTGGGTGATGGCGCGAAGCGGGTGCGGATTAATTGACCAGGATTGTTCATAATAAAATAGGTTCTCAATAAGATTTTTGAATTCGACTTTCATTGACCATTATATCAATTTTGCCTGCCCGCCTCTGGCGGGGTCAATCTTGCCAGTGTTAATTATACCTTTTTGCTGCATTCCTTTCAAATCCTCCACAACTATTTCCGTAAGATTACTTCTTTCTGAATGTATGGTGCGGGCCAAGTTTTCCGGCAATTCCCATTTGAAATCTATAAATTCGTGGTTGTCGACTTTTACGTCGGTGTCCTGTCCTAAATTTTGGAAGTAAACAATGTTTTGTGTTTGGCCGCGGTTCCGGAAAGGCTTGCTAAACACGCGTGCCCAGGTTAGAGGAAAACGGTAAGAATGGGTGCGGGGGGAGGTCCACAAATGTTTTAAGTTGTTAAGGCCCGTTTCCTCCAAAGCCTCGCGGCTGGCTCCCTCTTCCGGGCTTTCGTTTTTGTGCAGGCCGCCTTGCGGCAATTGCCAATAGTTGGCAAATTTGTCCCTGTCTTCCCCTAGTGAATCGTAAATTTTTGGCTTTGGATGCCGCCTGCAAATTAAAATGTTCCCCTGGCCGTTTAAAACAACTATAGCTGCGTTTGGCCTGAGTGGCATTTGTTCGTAAATTTTAAATAAAAGGAGTTTGTTGACTAAACCAAAAGTGGCGTTTTTTATGCGCCACACTCTGCCCGGTTGGGTTAGGAGCCGCCATAACCATTCAAAGCCCGCTTGTCTTACCCATTTTGGCGGATTTGCTTTTTTGCCGGCAAGATAATCGAACGTGCCCCCGAGGCCAACAAAGAGTTTGACCGAAGGCAGTTTGCCCTGATTTGCCCAAATCCACTGCTCCTGTTGGATAGGTCCGTAGGCGACAAATAATATACTCGGTTTGGACTTGTTTATTTCATCAATAACCGTTAAATCATTTGGATGCTTGTTTGAATACCCCGCAATAAATTCACTATAATTTAAATTACGGCCGTTAACTATATTAAACAACTTTTCTGAGGCTATTTGGGGGGTGTCGCCAAAGCCGCCCAACAAAAAAATGGACGAATTATTTTCAGCAGCCATTTTGGCAATGTCCCAAATAAGCTCGCTGCCGGGAATTTTTTCTGCAAGCCCAGCTTCTTCCCTGTCTTTTTGTGAAAAAGGTAGAGCGACTAACGTAAATGCCGCTTGCCAAATGGTTTGAATAACTTTGAGCCAAAAGTTTTTAGCGGAAAGGGGCAAATTTAAAAACTTTTGCGCCCATAAAATTCCAATGCCGTCCGCCACGGCAATATCAGCGTGGTTAAGCATAGTCATAACCGGCCGGTTTTTTAGGGCCGCGTAGAGAAATTCCGAGTAAACAGTGGTCAGCCAAATTTTTTCACCCTTAGCAATGCTTCGCCCTATTGAATTGAGCAATTCTTGCTTGGTGAGGCTGTCTATTTTAAGTCCGGCGATATCTGCTTTCATGCTTTAGATTATATCCAAAATTGGCAAAATAGGCTATAATAAGTAAAAAAGCAGCCATTATTTTAGACTGCCAGAATGACTAAGTCACGGGTAATTTAATTTGATTTAATTTGTGGAATCTTTAGGAAAAATAACCAAAATCGCCTCGAGGCTGTCTGTAAAGCCAAAAAAAGACACCCACCTCCACTCCCCTGCCCATTTGTTGGCTGACGAGCTTTCGGTAAAACTCAACGACAGAAAGCATTTTGCTTTGTATTTGGGCTTGGCAAAAAAGTTTGACCAGGGTTTTTTGCGCAGTATTTTAGGTCAGGTGCTGGAGTCCAAGGAAGTCAAAAACCCTGGGAAGCTGTTTATGTTTTTGGTCAAGAAAAATAAGTATAATCCGAATGTTCCGACTTAGCATCTAAACGCCCCGAATTCGGCCAATTTGATTTACAGTATTTTCTATAATTTATGATTCTTCCCATCTTAACTCATCCAAATAAAATTTTAAGACAGCCGACAGAGCCGGTGGCTTTCCCTCTTTCTCCTGAAATGCAAAAGTTGACCCGGGACATGATAGATACCGTCAAGAAAGCGGACGGAATTGGCCTGGCCGCGCCCCAGGTGGGCAGGTCGGTGAAGTTGGTTATTATAAATTTGGAAAAGTCCGGCCTTCCCCTCTTCCCGCTTTATAACCCAAAAATTACGTCCCGAGGTTTTAGAAAAATGGAAATTGAAGAGGGCTGCCTCTCCATCCCCGGCGTGTTTGGTATGGTTAAACGCCCCAAGAAAGTGACAATTGAAGCGCAGAATGCCCGGGGAGAAAAAATTTCCATAACCGACGAGGGCTGGATATCTCGGGTGGCCCAGCATGAAATCGACCACATAAACGGCGTGCTTATTATTGACCTGATAAAAAAATATACCCAGGGCGAAGATTTAGTCAGATTACAAATACACAAATAGGCACTAATCGCACCAATATAGGATTAGTGAAATTTGTGGCATTTGTGAATTTGTGACCTATGAAGTTTATAAAAGATCTTTTGTTATTTGAAATAACCACCACCGGCACCGACTTGGATAAAGACAATATTATCCAGCTTTCTGCTGTGGTGCTCGACAAAGATAACCTGCTGGAAAAAGGCTATTTTAATTCTTATATCCGGGTAAGTTATTTGGACAATATTATTTGGGAGCATTCAAAGCTTTTGCGCATCCCGCCTGAAATGCTGAAAAAAAGCAGCAAAGTTTATGATGTTATAAAAAAGTTCCACCACAGTTTTGGCAAAGAGTATTTGCTTGCCACCCACAACCTTACCAATATTATGTTTTTGAGGCAGGCGTTTAAAAAAGCCGTTGTGCCCTGGACTTACGAGCAGCATGTGCTGGATTTGTGGACTCTGGGCTACATTTATACCTTAAATTACGGCCTTAAAAAAATGCCCTCGGCCAATACTTTTTTTGATTATTTTAAAATTAAACAGTCCAACCCTTACGATGCCCTGGAAAAAGTGAGAAACGAAGCGGAAGTTTTTAGGAAAATTATTAGAGAAGTTTAACATAATTCGAATTATCCGAATGAAGGCAGTCCGAATGCCCCTAAAGGCAAAGTTTCGGATCATTCGGATCCGCCCTGGGGCGGATAATTCGGAGCATTAGGATTATATTTATGGATTTCAAAAAAGATTTATTGCTTATTGACTTAGAGACCACGGGGTTGGATGCGCAAAAGCACGAAATAATCCAAATCGGCGCAGTACTTTTGGACAGGAAGACTTTGAAGGAAAAGGAAGTTTTTTCGTCATATAGTAAACCCGCTAAGTGGAAAAAGCGCGATCCGGAATCCATGAAAATAAACGGCATCACTTGGGAAAACCTAAAAGGCGCTCCCAGCTTGAAAGAAGTTTTGGGGAGGTTCAGCGGGCTTTGTAGGCCCGAAAACGTGGTGCTTTCTTATTACGGCGGCCCTTTGGATATGGATTTTTTGCGCGAAGCGTATAAAAAGGCCGGGCTTAAATGGCAGTTTGACTACCATTACTTTAACTTGTGGGCGGTATTCTATGCGTTTTTGGCTTCCAAGAATAAGCTAAGAAATTCCAAAAAATTTACGGGGTTTTCTTTGGACGATTTTATGAAGGAATTCAAAATTAAGTCCAACAGCCGCCACGACGCCTTGGAAGACTGCAGAATAGAGGCGGAGGTTTTGCGCCGAATCGTGCAAAATTTAAAATAGCAAAAAACTACATATAATACATATGAATGATAATATGCCCGCCAGAGGCGGGTCCCTGCCCGTACGGCAGGCGGGCGCCTTTGGCGCAAAGATCGTATTTTTTGGAACATCCAACGTTGCGCTTCCGGTTTTAGAAGCTTTATCAAAAAAACATGAAATTGCGGCCGTGGTTACCATGCCGGACGCGCCGGTGGGCAGGTCCCAGGTTTTAACCGAAAGCCCGGTTTCCGTTTTGGCCAAAGAGATGAACTTAAAAATCCTGAAGCCTGCCAAGGTCAAGGATAACGAAGTTTTTAAGCTGGAACTGCAGAGTTTTGGAGCTGAACTTTTCGTTGTCGTTTCTTATGGTCAGATTTTGCCAGAAGAAGTAATTAACATGCCGAAGTTTAGGACACTCAATGTCCACTTTTCTCTTTTGCCGAAATACCGCGGTCCTTCCCCCATCCAATCGGCAATTTTAAACGGCGAAAAAGAAACGGGCACATCAATTTTTATTCTCGACGAGCAAGTGGATCATGGGCCCGTTTTGGCACAAAAACCCATGACTATAGATGAGGATGACAATTCGGTAAGCCTTTCCCAAAAATTAGCCTTCGCGTCTGCGGAGCTAATTATTCCCACCATCGAAAGTTACACATCGGGCAGCCTAATAGCCCAGCCTCAGGACGATGCCGCCGCCACGCACACGCAGCATATAGACAAAGCCCACGGCAGGATTGACTGGAATAAGCCCGCGCAGGAAATTTATAACCAATTCCGGGCTTTTTACCCTTGGCCCGGGATTTGGACGAAGTGGGACGGGAAAATTTTAAAAATAGTTGATTGCAGAACTATAGAACTACAGAATCAAAACACTACAGATGCCTACAGAAACGGGCAGGTTTTGGATGGAGGGGTAGTGGCGTGCGGAGAAAATACTTGTTTGCAAATTAATACCCTCCAATTGGAGGGTAAAAAAGAAACAAAAATATTGGATTTTTTGAACGGTTATCCCAATTTTATTTCATCCTTGCTGGAATAAGATTGTTTAGACTTATTTTAGATATTTAAGCTTATTGGCTACGTGTTCCTCAAACGTCCTTGAATACACCGGCTCGCCCGAGGGCTGTTTGTGCAGGAAATAAAAGTAGTCGGTATGAGTAGGGTTTAAAACAGCCGTAATGGAAGAAAGTGAAGGGTTGCCGATGGGCGTGGGTGGTAATCCCCTGTTTTTGTAAGTGTTGTAAGGGGAATTTTTTTCCAGGTCCTCTAAAAGCGGCGAAGGGTCATTTTTGCCGGTAAAGTAGTTAATTGTCGCGTCACTTTGGAGCGCCATGCCGGCATTTAGGCGGTTGTAAAAAATCCCGGCAACAATGCGCCGTTCTTCGTCCAGTCTGGCTTTGGATTCGGCGCTTATGGCATTTCTGCCGGTTTCGTTTTCAATTATTGATGCCAAAGTAATTGCTTCATACACGCTTAAACCCTGTTTTTTTGCCAGCGCTTCCGCGTTTGTAGGGAGCCGTTTTTTAAATGTGTCTAAAAGCTTTTTTATTATGGTTCCGGAAGCTTCGTCTGCAGGCGTTAATGAACGGTCGGAAATAGATTTAAACAAACGGTAAGAGTCGGGATATAAAAATCCTTGGAGGTCGCCTTTTGCGTCTTTGGGCAGCAAGTCGTCGTATTCCGAGGTATTAAAGTTTTTTAAGGCCTTTAAAAAATCACTCGCAGAAACAATCCCCTGCTTTTCCAAATAAGCGGCAATTTCTTTGTTGGACCAGCCTTCAATTATGCGGATATTTATTTCTTCGGCCTTCTGGTTTTCTATGGATTGCTTTTTTAAAAGCAATTGGTTTTTTTTGTATTTATAGTAAGCCCCGCCTAAGCCGCACGCTAAAATAAGCGCCAAGGCGCCTAAGATTATGCGGTGTTTTGTGCTGAGTAAAGAAATTTGCATAGAACAATTATACCATTGCCCAGGGCTTGGGCAAAGGGTAATTATGAAAAACCCTCCCCATTTATACGGGGAGGGTTTTGAAAACGCGTGTTCCCAAAATACGGATTTACATTTTTTTGGTCAGGTCGTCTTCCATTGAATCCAGCCAGCGCTTTGCGGCATCTTTGCCGCCAAGACCAAAGGCGAGGCCTCCGGCTATGGCCAGCATGGCAATTATCGCGCGGAACAGATCCTGCAGGAAATCGGTGGCTATACCCAGCTGGGACAAGACCGCTATTACAGTAAAGACGATTATCGCCCACTTGGTAATTGCGCTCAGGGCCGATGCGGAATGGAGCTGGCTGGCTTTTACAGCCGCGGTTACCAATCCAGAGAAGAAATTGGCGG
Source organism: uncultured Candidatus Saccharibacteria bacterium (assembly GCA_964504715.1). Lineage (GTDB taxonomy): Bacteria > Patescibacteriota > Doudnabacteria > UBA920 > UBA920 > JBBTRN01. Next base: position 107,476 of record CAZDEP010000001.1, read on the forward strand.
CCAAGAGCCCCAAAAGCATAATGGCAGCGGCTACCACCACGTTCCCCGCGTATCGTAAAACGTCGGTGTAGAGGAAGTCGCTGACTTTGTTAAGTCCCAAGATTTCTGCGGCGGCCATAAAGCTGCCAAGGAAGAAAAACCATTTTACCAGCCAAGCCCCGAACCCCGAAATAGACAAGCGGCGATCAACCCGTGCCGAAAGAGCCGTAAGACCAAGTTGATTGGCAAGGGTGTCAATCTTTATAGCTTCCAGAAGCTGTCTAATAAGCTTGCTTAAGAATATTGCTAAAAGCCAGCCCAATATGACTACCACAACCGCGACTAAAAGGTTAGGAGCCCAGCTTGCGGCTTTGTCATAAAGGTTTTCCAAGGCTTTTAGGGCAACGCTTGAGTAAGTATCTGTCATTTGTTTTTCCTTTCTTTTTATATTCTCCGCCTTTTGGCGGAAAGTCCCCTGTTACCGACCAAACAAGGTTGGTTAAGAATTTGTATGAAAAATAATTATTCTCCGATTATGGTAATGTTCACCTGCCTGTCTCTCCCTCCGTCGCACTCTACAAAAAACACGCTTTGTCTGGGGCCTAAAATCAGCTGTCCTTTTTCAATTCCCACCGATTCCGATGACCCTAAAATAAAAGCTTTAACGTGTGCGTGGCCGTTACTCCTTTCGTTGGGGGCAACATTTTGCCTAACCTCAAACAGGTCATGGCTGTAACTTACGTCCACAGGTGCCAGACGGTAGAGCATTTTCATAATGTCCTGAATAAGCAAGGGCTCATTGTGGTTAAGCCTTATCCCGGCCGTGGTGTGTGGGCTGCCCACGCTTACCAAGCCGTTTTGGACGCCTGACTCTACCACCGCTGTCTTAATTTGCAGGGTGATATCTATAAGTTCAAACTGCTTTTTAGTCTGAAGGAGTATTTTTTTATTTTCAATTTTCATATTTTTGTATCTGTGGGTCCCAGCAAGTTTGCCAGTATTTTTAAATTATACCATATCTTTGCCAAATGGGGAAATCAAAAACTCCGAAACAGAGCACTTTGCGTAGTTGCTCTATTTATCGAGCCTTAAAAAGGCCTGATAAATCAGGCAACTACTACAAAAAACTACAAAAAACCAAGGGGAAATTAAAACTCCCCTACCCATAAAAAAGGGAGAGGAGTTTCTTTGGCGCATACGGTAGGCTTATAGAATGGCTTCTTTGGCCTGCTTGGCAACACGGAATTTTATAACGGTTTTGGCAGGAATCTGGATCTGTTCGCCGGTGGCCGGATTGCGACCCATGCGGGCGGGGCGGTTCTTCTTAACAAGCTTGCCTAAGCCCGGAAGGGTAAATTCCCCTTCTTTTTTGGTAACTGTGTAGGCCATATTTACTAAAGCTTCCACCATTTCGCTAACTTCTTTGCGGGTCTTGCCCAATTTGTCGGCTAAGCCCTGCAAAAGTTCTGACTTGGTCATTTTAGTTTCCTTTCATCTTCTCTTTCCCTTCCCCGTTTGCCTTGCTTTGCGAGGCTAGGGCGAGATATCTAAAGATGAGTTTAATTGATTCCTAAATTAAATATATATTAAAACCCAATAAAATCAAGGGGTTTAAGGATATTTTTAAAAAAATTTTATAAAATTAATTTTTAATGGCTTAAATAAAGCAGTTTTTTTTAAAAACTTGATTATTTATCCACAATTATAGAATTAACATTCCATCGCCAAACGAAAAAAATCGAAATTTTTCCAAAATGGCCCGATTATATATTTGCATAAGTTTTTTTTGACCCACCAACGCCGCCACCAGCATAAGCAGGCTGCTTTTGGGCACATGGAAATTGCTTATAAGGCCGCTTGTAAGGCGAAATTTAAATCCAGGTTTAATAAATAGCTCGGTTGAACCGGCTAACCTTAAATTTTTTGCATAAGTTTCCAGTGTCCTTAAACTAGTTGTGCCTACGGCGATTATAGGGGTGCCTGATTTTTGTGCTTGCCTTAGGCTGAGGGCCGTTTTGTTGCTTATGGAGTAATTTTCCGAATGTAGCTTTCCGGTTTTTAGGTTTTTTTCTTTTAAAGGGGCGAAAGTCCCCAAATTAACATTTAAATTAATAAATTTTATTTTTATGCCGCGTTTTTTTAATTGGTTAATTTGCTTTCCGGTAAAGTGCAGGGCGGCGGTTGGAGCTGCCACTGACTCACCGCTTTTCGCAAAAACCGTTTGGTATTCCCTCCTTTTTTCCGCTTCGCTTAAAGGAGAGTTTTTTATATATGGAGGCAGCGGTGTCTGGCCGAATCTTTTTAAGACTTGGGGTAATTGAGAAAATTTAAACGAAGGCTTGGCCAGATAATATTTTTCTTCCCGGCCGAGGATTTCAAAATACAGGTTTGGATTTAAAAAAAGCTTTTCTTTTGGCTTGAGCTTGCGGTTGCTTAAAACTTTTAAAAGCGAGCCCTTTTTGCCTAAGTAAAAAATTTCAGCTATCCCTCCTGTCACTTTTTTGGTTTGTAATCTTGCAGGAATTACGCGGGTTTGGTTGAAAACTAAAACACAGCCGGAGGGCAGGTAGTCCACGAGGTTTTTAAAAATATCCAACTTAAGCCTGCCGCTTTTTCGGTTATAAACAAGTAAGCGGGCAGCGTTTCGGGGCCTTGCGGGCTTTTGGGCTATTAATTCTTTGGGCAGCAAATAATCGTAGGGCTGTAAGGCAGTTTCTAATGTGGGCATATGATTAAGCCCATTTTACTGGAAAATTGTATAAAAATAAAGCCCGAAGGGGCATCCCTTCGGGCTGATAACTTGCCAACTGCAACTATTTATTGGTTGTGCTCAAATCCCCCCGTACCGTAACCGGATTCGTCAGGATCCACTTTGGTTGAACCAAAGCCGTAGCCTACTCCAGACGGCACCTCTTCGTTGTAAATAGTTTTTAACATAATTATCACCTCCCCTAAATAGCCTTTAAAAAAGGTCTAAAGGAGAATTAATTTTAAAAAGGAAGCAAGCCGGATTGGCTTTTGCTCCCTTTAACAAAATTATAGCTAAAACAAATTAAGGATTTATGAAGCACCTTTTTACCGCACGCCTTGGTTGGTAAGGTAATGTGCACCGGCCGTATAATCTCCCGTAATACCCCCTAGGCAGAACGAAACGGTGTAAGCTAAGCCGTTTTGGCTTTCGTAGATGTAACTATTGTTGGCAGAGGTGCAGCCGCTTTCCACCGGTAAGGGGGCCGTGGGAATCTGGCCGATGTATTTGTTATTTAGCCCGGGAATGGTGGTGGCCGGAGTCCCCTGCACCGGATAAGTGTTGTTGGTGGTATAGTAGGCTTCTAAGGCGCTAGCCAGCTGTTTTATGTCGGCCGCGCGTTTGGCGTCGCGGCTCTTGCGCCTTGAGGACTGCACGGAAAGCGCCACGACGCTATATAGCGTGCCAATAATTGCTATAACTACCAGCAATTCCAGGAGCGTAAATCCAGACTGGCGTTGTAAAAAACCTTGTTTGTTTTGGATTTTCATAAAAAGATATTTTTTTTATTTTATCAAATATAAAAAAAATTTGCAAAAATAAAAAACTTCCACAGCTTTATGGTAAATATTTTTTCCCCTTTAGGTCTGCGGGCAAGTAGTCATCTTTGCCATATTTTTCGTAACCCTTCCCATAGTTTAAATTTTTCATGAGCTTGGTGGGGGCATTTCGGATTTTAAGAGGTATGGGCAAATTGCCATGGGTTTTTACGTCCTCCGTGGCGGCCAGGTAAGCGTCGTAGGCAGAACGGTCTTTTTTGCAATTGGCCAAATAGGACACGCCATGGGCTAAATTTATGGCACATTCCGGATAGCCTATGGTCTCGCAGGCCCGAAAGACCGCATTGGCGACTACCAGCGCGGTGGGCTGGGCAAGTCCAATATCCTCACTCGCAAAAATCACCATTCTTCTGGCTATAAACAGCGGGTCTTCGCCGGCCTCTATCATCCTCGCTAAATAATACAGCGCCGCATTAGCTTGGCTGGCGCGCATGGATTTTATAAATGCGCTAATGGTGTTGTAATGCTCGTCGCCTGCTTTGTCATACCTTAAGTGTTTGGATTGAACGGTGTTTTTTAAATTATCCAGCGTAATTTTGCCGTAAAGGCTTAAGCAGTTGTCAATCACGGTAAGCGCCTGCCTGGCGTCGCCGTTTGCCAAGCTTATTAACCAGTCAATTGCCGGATTCGCAGAGGATGCCCCTCTAACAAGAGGGGCATCCTCTGAGTTTTCAACAAAAGCGTGGTTGATAATTTTACGCATTTCTGTTTCCGACAACTCGCTTAGCACAAATACCCGCATTCTGGATAGTAATGCGGGGATAATTTCAAAAGACGGGTTTTCCGTGGTCGCGCCAATTAAAGTCAGCCCGCCAGATTCCACGTGAGGCAGCAAAAAATCCTGCTGCGCTTTGTTGAAGCGGTGGATTTCATCCAAAAATAATATTTTGGGTTGGCCAAGCAAAGGGGGCTTATCAACAATCTTTCTTATATCATCTTTGCCCGCGGAAACCGCCGAAAGTTCGTGGTATTCGGCATTTACTGCCTTGGCATAAATCCGCGCCAGCGTGGTCTTGCCTACGCCCGGCGGCCCCCAGAGGATAAAACTAAATAAATGCCGGCTTTCTATAGCCTGCCTAAGCGGTTTGCCCTCCCCCACCAAATGCTCCTGGCCTACAAATTCACCAAGGGATCTGGGACGAATTTTATTTGCCAGAGGTTCCATGCTTTTAGAGTATACTATCGTTCACTTTTAATCAAGTCTCCTTTATTTTGGAAAAGATAATCAGGGATACCAAAAAGAACGGCAGCATGGCAAGTACGCCGTAGCGCTGATTGCCGGTAAAAGACGACAGTGCGCCGAAGATTATAGGGCCCGTGGTCGCCGCAATTTTGCTGGCAAAGCCGTTAAAACCGAAAAATTCGCTCCGTTTTTCTTCCGGCACAAGTTTGGTCATCCAGGCCCGGGCCGCACCCTGGGAAGAGCCAATGACCAACGCGCCAATTAACGCGGCAGCATAAAAATGCCAGGGAACTTGGCTGAAAAATATGGCTGTAGTGACCAAAAACCAACCCCATATAGTTACTATCAAAACAGGTTTTTGGCCCACTTTGTCCGAAATCCAACCCGAAAGCCACGCCGCGGGGAAAGCAATAATTTGGACAGCCAAAAGAATCAGGGTGAGCTGCTTAAATGGGATGCCTAAAGTGGCGCGGGCGAAAATCGGCATAAAGCCGAACATTGTAACCATGGCGTCATTCATAAAATAAAACGCCGCCAAAAACCAAATTATATTTTTATAATTCCGGAAATTTTTTGCCGTGTAAAAAATTCTGCCGAAAGAGGCCTTCATTAGCTGTCTCAAAGGTTTGTGGAAATTTGAAACCGGCTCTTTAACGCAAAAAAACAAAGGCAGAGAGAAAATCAAAAAGAAAGCGGCTGTGAGCGGGAAAGTCAGGCGATATTTGTGAATCAGGTTCCCTTCAAAGCCCTGTCCAAAAAGCGGCATGAGCAAAAGCATGGCGGCCACGCCGCCAATATAACCTAAGCCCCACGCAAAGCCCGAGATCCTCCCCCACAAATTTTTTGGCGCTATCTGGCCTAAAAACGAATCATACAAAGTGGAAGCAATTTCAAAGCAAAGGTTGGCAATAATAAACACGAGGGAAGTTAAAAGCAGTGTCCCGGGACCGCTAAAGTAAAGGCAGGCGGTGCCCAGGATGGCTATTAAAACCACGGCAATAAATTTGCGTTTTCTCCTGCCGTCCTCATCCGCCATGGCGCCAAGTATGGGCGCGGCCAGGGCCCCTAAAAGGATGGATATGCCGGCAATTAAACCCCAGTAAAAATCGCCCCGGGCTTTGCCGGCAATTGCCTCGCGGTAAAAAACCGGAAACACGAAACTTAAAATTAAGACCGAATAAGAAGAGTTGGCAAAATCGTACAAGGCCCAAGAAAGACCCTGTTTAACGTTGCCTTGGCCGAAGATTTTAGAAAGCATTTTGTTTAAGTTTGATTATTCTATAAGGATGTAGTTTCTGACCAGTCGTATACCAAACACCCCATTTTTTCTTTAACCATTTCATGTTGTTTTTTTATCTGGCGTAAGTTACTAGTTAGGCAGAAAATTTTATTTGGATTACAGATTAAATACTTGTAAATCATGCCCGGTGTGGGCGAGGAATTTTTTAAAGTCCCCAATCCTCAATCCCAGAGTGGCGGTATTTATGTTGGGGTGGACGTAAATTTTTTCGTCGTTAAGTATATCGGCATCCAAAAAATATTTTATTTTATGTTCGGGGTCGTGCATTAGGCCCAAAGGCGAAACCGAGCCCGGCGTGAGGTTCATTAAACTTTTTAATTCCTCCGCGCTGCCAAAACTAAAACCCTTCTCCCCTACTGTTTTGGCAAAAGCCTTCAAATTTGCCCGCTTGTCATGTTTAATCGTCAAAAGATAAAACTGGTGGGTTTTTTCAGCCCGTAAAAATAAGTTTTTCGCGTTTAACTTTACCTCGGGGATGTCTATTTGCCCCGACTCCTCGTTGGTAAAAACCGCGGGGTGCTCATATTTTTCGTAAGCAATTTTCAGGCTGTTTAAAAGTTCCAAAATATCGTTCATATTTTAACGTTTATGAGTTCTATGTCCATGGGCTTTGTCATTTTGTATTTTCTGCCGTCCTTGGTGTCAAAAATAACCCACGGCGGATTTTCGGCAGAGTAGAGTTTTTTTAACGCTTGCCTGATAACTTCTTTTTGTATGTTATGTTGATGGGATATGGCATCTACCACTTCCTTTACAAGCTCATCTTTGGAAAAATCCATTTCTTTGCGCGCTTTTTGTATTTCGGCCTTATTGGTTAAATCGCCGGCCATAGTCCCCGCCAAACCGGTTAAAATCCCGCGCAAAACTCGCCGCCGGTCGGGCTTATTGTTTTTTGGCTCGTGCTCTTGGGGGGATGGATGTTCGGGATTCATAATATAAAGGTTAATATTTATATTTTAGCAGGAAAACCAGCATTAGACACCCTTTAAGTACTTGAGCCTTAAAGTTTGGGGCAGGCGTTCTATGGAATACCTAAGCATTGTCCTGGGCATTTGCTTGTGGTGGCGGTTGAGAAATTCTATTAGCAGTGCTTGGTTGCAGCGTTTGCCCGCTTCCCTAAGCATCCAGCCCGTGGCTTTGTGGATAAGGTCGTGCTTGTCATCCATTAAAATTTTTGAAATCTGCAAGGCGTCTTTTGCGTCGCCATAGTAAATAAAATCAAAAGTGGCCAAAATTGCAATCCGCCTTTCCCAAAGGTTTTTGGATTTAGCCAGCCGATATAAAATTGCTTTATTTTTTTTGCGCAAGTAAGCGCCCACAATTTTTGGCGCGCTTAAATCCACCAAATCCCAGTTGTTTATGTATTTGGTGTGCTTAAGATAGAAATCAAAAATTGCCTTTTGCTCTGGCGTACTAGCTTGTCCGTCGTAGTCTTGACGAAGACGGGTACTTTGAAACTTGAAAATAAGGATAAAAAGTGCGATCAGCCGCTCTTCGTGGATTTTGCTTTTGAGTAAAGTTTTTAAATCTTTTAATATTAAATCTTTAAATTGCCTGGCCACTTGCCTTTGCGCGGGCACCACAATACCTAAAAATTTGTCGCCCTCGCCATACTCCCCTTTTCCCGTCTTAAAAAACCTTTGCAGAAGTTCTGCCTTTTTGGGGTCGGCCAGTTTTCTTATTTCGTCTCTGAGTTGATATAACATGTCTGAATTATAGCAAAAAAAGAAGAAGCGGGCGCGTCCTCGTCAGCCGGCATTTAAGCCTTTAGACGATTAAAGCGCCCGCGTAAAGCTTTGGGTCATGCGAGCGACTTGCCACAGTATTGGCAAGCCGAAAGGAGTTCTTGTCCCCCGTTGCCGTTAGCAACAGGGAGAACTCGGCGATCCAGGTCGGTCCTGTACCACCGACCAGCCCCCTCCTTGAGGATACGCACGTCGCGCGGTTTTGCCGCGCAAGCGTGCTCCTCAAGGAGGCGGTTTTCGAGCCTCCTTGATTCTTGCATACGGCAAATAATACACAAAAATTTTCATTAAATCAAGCCGCCGTAGCATCGTCGCTTGAAAAAAAATCAAGATAAGCGTAGAATTTGGGTTATGCAACAAGAGGAAACGGTCGGGCCCGGCCCGACCGCCACCCATTCTCAAACCCGCGGGGGCGGGTTTGGGGCGGACGATCCGTACGAAACGGATCGCCGTTTTTCTTCCGCGCCTTCAAGCGCGGAAGAAACCCCCGCCCCCGCACCGCGGCCTGGCCATGCGCCAGGCTGCGAAGAATAACCCCTTGCCCTCCGCGCGCAAAATCCATCTACACAAAAAAAGCCTTCCCTTTCATGCGCGCGGAGGCTTTTTTTATTTTAACTGAATTAATATATTGTCTGTCATTCCGGACTTGATCCGGAATCTAGATCCTGAAACCCCAGTAGTAGAACCTTTGGTTCACTACGGGGCAAGCGAGTTCAGGATGACAAAACGGATAGGTTGTTTTGTGCTCGTCGCAATGACAATCAAACTAATAAGCTTTCCCCGGTCATTGACGCGGGTTTTTTTTTGTGCATTAGGCTTAAAATGGTGGGAGCGATGTTGGCCAAAGAACCATTAAAAGATTTAAGATTTAAAGATTTAAAATTGGAAACCAATATAAACGGAACAAGATTGGTTGTGTGGGCGGTGTGTTTTTCGCCCGTAACTGAATCAACATTCTGTTCCGCATTGCCGTGGTCCGCGGTCACTATTGCAACCCCTTTTTTAGACAGCACAGCCTCGCAAACCCGTTTAAGTTCCCTGTCCACGGTTTCCACGGCGGTAATTATTGCGCTTTTGTTTGCCGTATGGCCCACCATATCGGCATTGGCAAAATTTACCACCAGAAAATCGTCGCCGGCGCTTATTCTCTCTATGGCTTTGTCCGCAATTTCCCGCGCGCGCATTTCGGGCGCCAAGTCGTGCGTGGCCACATCGCGCCGGCTGTCAATTAAAAAATGTTGTTCCGCCACATGCGGGGTTTGCCTGCCGCCGTTGAAAAAGAAAGTCACGTGCCCGTACTTTTCCGTTTCCGCAATGTGCGACTGCTTTAAGCCGGCCCGGCTAATTTCCGCCGCCAAAGTTGTATCCAACTTTTGCGGCGGGAAGGCAACCACCGCGTCTATGTCGGGATGGTATTCGGTCATGGTTACAAAAAACAAATTTTGTTTTTTTGCGCGCTCCACAATTTTTAGCGAGAGCTGGCGCGGCCGGTCGGTGCGGAAATTAAAGAAAAAAATACCATCGTTATCCTCGACCGTGTACGCTTTGCCGCTATCATCCAAAAAAACCAGCGGTTCCAGGTACTCGTCCATAGCCCCTTCTTGGTAAAGCGCGCGCAGGGCCTCGGAGGGCTTAAGGCCTTTGAAAGTTTTGCCTTCGCCTTCAAAAATTGCCTTTTCCGCTTTTTCCGTCCGGTGCCAGTTTTTGTCGCGATCCATGGCAAAATAGCGGCCGGTGGCCGTGGCAATAAAGCCTATTCCTAAATCTTCCACCACTTTCTCCAGCTCGCAGAGGTACTTATGGTTTTCCTTGGGAGGCGCGTCGCGCCCGTCGGTAAAGGCGTGAATAATTATTTTGCTTATGCCGGACTGTTTGGCCGCTTTTAAAAATCCGTGCAAATGTTCCTGGTGGCTATGCACCCCAATGGGGCTGACCATGCCTAAAATATGCAGCGCGGAGTTGTATTTTTTGACATGCTCAAACAGCTTAACAAAAGCCGGATTGGACTTAAACTCGTCATTGTTTAAAGCTTTGGATATGCGGACAAGTTCGGTGTCTATGGTTCTGCCCGCCCCCATTGTCATGTGGCCGATTTCGCTGTTGCCAATGGTGCCCTTGGGCAGGCCCACGGCTTCTTCGGACGCGTCCAAAACAGCATGGGGGTATTTCTCCATGGCATAATCAAAAAATGGGGTATGAGCCTCGGCAATGGCATTGTGTTCGCTTTCCTGCCGAAGGCCCCAGCCGTCTAAAATAATAAGGCAAACTGGGCGTATACCATCATACTTTATCATACTTTATAAGTATAACACTTTTTATGCTAAAACTTTAGCAAAGTTTTTATTGGGCATTGCCCATAAATCCCCCGGCCTGGATTCCCCAGAGTTTTTGGTAAACGCCCTGCTTGGCTTTAATTAGCTCCTGGTGCTTGCCTTCTTCTACGATTCTTCCGCCGTCGATTACGACAATCCGGTCCATTTGCATAATGGTGGAAAGGCGGTGGGCGATGACAATTACGGTTTTGCCCTTCATAAGTTCTTTAAGCGCGTCTTGGATGTACCTTTCGCTTTCGCTGTCCAAAGAAGATGTGGCTTCGTCCAAAATAAGTATGGGCGCGTTTTTTAAAATTGCCCGGGCAATGGCCACCCTTTGCCTTTCGCCGCCCGAAAGTTTGACTCCCCTTTCGCCGACGTAAGTTTCATAAGCGAGCGGAAAGGCGTTTATAAATTCATGGGCGTGGGCCTTGTCAGCCGCCTGCATAACCTCTTCGTCGCTTGCATCCAGTTTGCCGTAACGGATGTTCTCCATTAAAGTCCTGTGGAATAAAATCGGTTCCTGCGGCACAAGGCTTAAATTTTCCCTCAAAGAATCCTGCGTAACTTTGGCAATGTCCTGGCCGTCAATGTTTATTTTTCCGGAATTAAGGTCATGAAAACGCAGCAGCAGTTTTACAATGGTGGACTTGCCGCCGCCGGAAGGGCCGATAAGCGCCACCCGCTCCCCGGCTTTTACATGCAGGTTAAAATTTTGCATGACTTCCACGCCTTCTTTGTATGTGAAGCTGACATTGTTAAAAATAATTTCGCCTTTTTTGACTTTGAGTTCCTTGGCGCCCCCGGCATCGGTAATTTCGTGCGGTTCTATGAGCATTTCCGTCATTTCATTGGCATCGGCCGTTGCTTCGTAAATAGTGCGGATGTTTTTTCCGGTATCCCACAACTGGTCAAAAATCCTCAAAATGTAGGCTTGGACCAAAGCAATGTCCCCCACGGCAATTTGCCCGGTTTGCCACAAATGCAGGGCTAAGTACATAAGGCCGAACTCTAGCGATATCATATAAAAGCTTTGGAAGATTTCCGCAATGTTGCCTAAGTCGCCGGATTTTTTGCGCGCGCGGAATTGGCTGTCGGTAACGCTGGCAAAGCGGGAAAATTCCAGGGGGTAGCGCGAATAAATTTTTATGTTAAAGTTATTCGTCAAAGTGTCGGCCAGCTGGGCGGTGGTCCGGGTGTCGGCATGGGCGCGCTTTATGTCAAAGGGCAGCTTGTAGCGGGCAAAAAAGTAAACCATAACCATATAGCTAAGACACCAGCCCAGCATAATGCCGCCCAAAAGGTGGTTGCGCCAAAAAAGAATGCCCACAATAATGAACATTTCCACCAGCGAACGCCCCAGGTTGTAGAAAACCTGGTCGGAAATTTGTTCAAACGCCCTTTCATAGCGCTTAACTTTGGTAACCAGGCTGCCAATGAAGCTGGAGTTAAAAAAACCAATGGAGTGGCGCTGGAGGTATTCGTAGCAGGTGCGAACCAGGTCTGCCATTACCCTTGGCTGAAAAAAATTGTTTAAAAAGTTAATGCCGCGCCAAACCGCAATCCTAAAAGCGTTGAGGGCAAAAATCGTGGCAATAATTATTACTGCGGGCCGGAACGATGCGGGCGTCGGCGATTCGGCAACCAGGGTTATAAGCCGGCTATACAAAAGCGGCGGAATATCCCTAAGAAGGGTAACTGCGATCATGCTGAAAAACAGCACGTAAGGCTGCCACGTGTACTTTTTGGCATGCCGCCAGAAAATTTTTAGAGTTTGCCTGGTTAGCGACTGCATAAATGGATATGTTACAAAAGATTTTTGAAAATAAAAAATTATCTTTCGAGTGGAATCGAAAAGATAATTGTATGGAAACCCAGGATCTTAGTTCTCGACAGGCTCGAACATTATTATCTTTTCAAACCCAATCCCCAATTAACAAAGAACAGGACTATGCTAAACAGCATGGCCCAGCCTAAGCCCTCCACCTTAAAGCCCGGGACAATTGCACTGGCCAAAAGCACGAGCAGGGCGTTGATTATTAAGGTAAAGAGGCCTAACGTTAAAATGTTAATGGGCAGGGTCAAGATTATTAAAAAAGGTTTTATAAAAGTGTTAATGAGGCCGATTACCACGGCCGCCACGAGCGCCGGAAAAAAGCCGGCAATTTGCACGCCGGGCAAAATATAAGCCGCGACCATTATGGCCAAAGCGGACAGGATCCATTGGATAAGTATTTGCATAAAATCGTCCTTATTTAAGAATTTTAACATTTTTAATCCAATATTCCAAATATCCGGCATGGACTGGATTTATTTGGGGTTTTATGTTAAAATGCCGAAAGTTGGCTAAAAGTCCGCCGGCTTAGCTCATCTGGTAGAGCAACGGTTTTGTAAACCGTAGGTGGCCGGTTCGAGTCCGGCAGCCGGCTCCAGCATCATTTATAGGATCAGTTATGATGCTTTAGATTTTCCTGACGCCCAGGAAATCTTTAAATCTTTCTATTATTAAATATTTAAATTTACTAATGTCCCAAGATCATCTTATAAATTTGGAATGCACCGTTTGCCATAACCTTAATTACCAAACCAAGAAGAACAAAAAAAATACGCAAAAGCGTTTGGAACTTCAAAAGTTTTGCAAATTCTGCAAAAAGAAAACTTTACATAAAGAAACCAAATAACTCATGAGCCATCTTACGATGGCTCTTTATGGGGGCGTCGTATAATGGTAGTACAGCGGTCTCCAAAACCGCTTGCGTGGGTTCGATTCCTACCGCCCCTGCCAAAAAGAATGTGTGCCTTTGCGGTGCACATTCTTTTTGGTTACGCAGGATAGGAATCGAAGGGCGCGAGTGCAATCCGAGCAGGTGCAGGATTGCATTGTGTGTAGCGCCCCGGCTTTTTGTCGGAGCAAAAAGGATTCCTACCGCCCTTGCCATAAAAAACCGGTTTGATATGGACGGGTTTTTTTGTTATCATTTATTAGAATTATTAACTTAGTCATTTGGTGCAGATGCGGGAGAGATTGCTTCGGCTGCACTCGCAATGACAAAAAAAGATGAAATTCAAAGTAAAGGACATAAATTTGGCCAAGGCCGGCAAAATGAAAATCGCCCTGGCGGAAAAGGAAATGCCGGTTTTAAATATCATCCGGCAGGATTTTAAAAAGCGCCAGCCTTTTAAGGACGTCCGGATTGCCGCGTGTTTGCATGTAACGAAAGAAACCGCGGTTTTAATCCGCACGCTGGTAGCGGGAGGCGCAAGCGTTGCGGTTTGCGGCAGCAATCCCCTTTCGACACAGGATGACGTTGCGGCAGCAATGGCGGAGGAAGGCGTAAATGTTTTTGCCTGGCGCGGGATAAACAATGAAAAATATTACTGGTGCTTAAACCAGGTGCTTGACAGGAACCCCCACATTACCATAGACGACGGTGCGGACGTAATTTCCCTAATCCACGGCAAGCGGAAGGAACAGCTAAAGACGGTTTGGGCCGGACAGGAAGAGACGACCACGGGCGTCATTCGCCTTAAGGCCATGGACAAAGCGGGCAAATTAAAATACCCGATAGTCGCCGTAAACGACACGCCGACCAAACACATGTTTGACAACTACTACGGCACGGGCCAATCCACCATGGACGGCCTTTTGCGCGCAACCAATATTTTATTGTCAGGAAAAACCGTGGTCATTGCCGGCTACGGCTATTGCGGCAAAGGCATGGCTTTAAGGGCAAAGGGCCTGGGCGCGAGGGTGATTGTAACGGAAGTTGACCCCCTGCCCGCCCTCCAGGGCGTTATGGACGGCTTTCAGGTCATGCCAATGGGCCAGGCCGCGAAAATTGGCGACGTGTTTTTAACCGCCACGGGCGACAAAGACGTCATTACCAAAGAACATTTTAAGTTAATGAAGGACGGCACGGTTTTAGGCAACAGCGGGCATTTTAATGTGGAAATAAACGTGGCACAGCTCGAGCGCGAAGCCCGCGCCAAAAGGCAGGTCAGGGATAATTTAATGGAATACGAGATGCGCGACGGCCGCAGGCTTTACTTAATCGCCGAAGGCCGCTTAATGAATCTGGCCGCGGCCGAAGGCCATCCTTCCGCGGTTATGGATTTGTCTTTTGCCGACCAGGCTTTAACTGCCGAATGGCTTGTGGTAAATTATCAAAATCTGGAAAAAAAGGTTTATGACGTACCCAAGGAAATAGACGAAAAGGTTTCCAGGTTAAAGCTCCAGGCCCTGGGCGTTAAAATTGACGTGCTCACGCCGTCCCAAAAGAAATACCTTGCCAGCTGGCAGGAAGGAACATAATTAGGTCTTGGATGTTGGATGTTAGTCAAGCAATAAAAAACACATTTCGTTTGAAATGTGTTTTTTATGGTGGGCAGAGCAGGATTCGAACCTGCGTAGCCGAAAGGCGCCTGATTTACAGTCAGGTGTAATTGACCGCTCTACCATCTGCCCATATTAAAAAATGAAGGTGCCATCTAATAAGACTAGCTAATTTTACCAGCTTTAGGATATTATTTCAAGGCTACCTAACATCCTCAAAATTTATTTTCAGAGCGTTTAGAATTACCGCGACGTCTATGGCTTCCTGCAAAAGCGCGCCGTAAATGGGAGGGATGTAGCCCAAGGCGGCCACCACCATAAGCAAGATGCTTATGCCAATCCCTGCAAAAATCCCCTCTTTGGCCACGCGCATTACCCGTTGGGCTATATGCAGCGCGTCGTGCACGCGCATAAAATTATTTTGCATTATTACTATATCTGCGCTTTCGGAAGAGGCGGAAGACCCGTGGTAGGCAATGGCAATGCCGACGTCCGCGGCCGCAAGAGCCGGCGCATCGTTAACGCCATCCCCCACCATAGCCACGGGCGCGTAGGAGTTTTTTAAGTTCTTTATGGCTTGGACTTTTTGTTCCGGCAAAAGTTCGGCTTCGTAATCTTTTATGCCCAAATCGGCGGCAATTTTGGCGGCCACCGGCCGCTTGTCGCCGGTGAGCATAACCATTTTTTGGATGTTATGCTCCTGCATGGAGGCAAAGACCTGCTTTGTTTCCGGCCGGACGGCGTCGGCAAAGGACACATAGCCCAAAAGCGTCCCGCCCTGGGCGAGATAAACTGAAATTTTTCCCTCTGAGGCAATTTGGTCATGGGCTGCCTGTACGGCCTCGGAAATTTCCACGCCCTGCTGTTTTAAAAAATTGAGTTTGCCGAAAATATAATTTTTGCCGGAGAGTTCCGCGGTTACGCCGTTGCCGAGCGATTCTTTAAAATTTGTCGGCAGCTCCAAACGCAAATTTTTTTCCTTTTTTGCGTAGTCAACCAAAGCGCGCGCAAAAACGTGGTTTGAGTATTGGTCCACGGACGCGCCAATTTGCGCGACCTCCGCGCCCGGCACCAAAGCGGTAATTTTTTCCACTTTGGGTTCGCCTAAAGTCAGTGTACCGGTTTTGTCAAAGGCCAGCGCGCGCGCTTCGCCCAAAATTTCCAACGCCGCCCCATTTTTTACAATGGCTCCCCTGGAAGCTGTCTTGCTAATGCCGGAAATAATGGCAATGGGCGTGGCCAAAATAAGCGGGCAGGGTGTGGCCACGACCAGGACGGATAAAAAACGTATGGATTCGCCGGAAATAAGCCACGCGCCTACCGCCAGCACAAAAGTTATGGCCGTAAACCATACGGCATAGCGGTCGGCAAGCCTGACTACCGGCGCTTTGCTGTCTTGGGCCTCCTGCACCAATTTGACTATGCGCGCGTACTGGCTTTCGTGGGCGGGTTTTAGCGCGCGGATGATTAGCGCTTCGTCTTTGTTAACGGTACCGCTGTAAGTTAAGCTGCCCGGCTGTTTTTTGGCCGGGAGTGATTCGCCCGTAATGCTTTGTTCGTCGACTTCCGAAACGCCTTCTTCCACTATCCCGTCAGCCGGCAGGGTCTCGCCCGGTTTTACCAGCAAAAGGTCATGGGCCGCAATATCTTCTATTTTGATATCCACAATTTCCGAGCCCGTTTTTTTGTGCGCGACGGTGGGCGCCAAAGACAAAAGCTTGGTAAGTTCGCGGCTGGAGCGTTTTAGGGCGTAGGCTTCCAGAGCTTCGCCGCCCGACAGCATAAGCAAAATGACGGTTCCCGCCAGGTATTGCTGTAGCGCGAAAGAAGTTAAAATTGCCGCAATGGCTATTAAATCCACGCCAAAATGTCCGCGGAAAATGTCTTTGAGCATCCTGTATACCAAAGGCAGTGTGCCAATTACCAGGGTAACCAGCCAAACTTTGTCATCCCAATATTCTTTTCCGGCAAAGTGAAAAAGGCTTCCTAAAATAAGTCCAAAGAGGCTAAGGAGGGGTATGGCGTAAGCGTAGAATTTTTGCATCCTTTCTATTTTAACACAAAATCCGTATTGTCAATAAATTTATTAAAAAAACATCCCGCTGTAAGCGGGATGTTTTTTTATGGAGCCGTTGACCGGGATTGAACCGGTGACCTTCTCCTTACCATGGAGATGCTCTACCAGCTGAGCTACAACGGCGCGAGAATAATATAATGGAAGATTATTTTGCTTGAGGTTTAATTTTTTCCAACCGGCCCTTTAATTCCAGATACTTAAAATTTTGCGGATCAATGGCTAAACCGTGAGCCAGCGCTTCCATTGCCTCTGTGGGCTCGTTTAAGGCCTTGAGGCTTTGCGCCAGATTATAATAGCGGTTTGGCTGGTTTGAATCAAGTGCTACCGATTTTTTGTAGGCTTCGGCGGCTTCCGAATAATTTTGGGTTTTAAAGGAAACGAAGCCCAAGTTAGACCAGTATTCCGCCATTCCCGAAGCGTGGGAGGTTAAGTACATATATATATCCCGCGCATCAGCAAAATTCCCATGATGCAAATAATATTTGCCCAAGTCGTCGTAAAGCTTTAAATTTTTTGGCTCTTTTTTTATTAATTCGAGCAGGTCGTCTTCGCTTACCGGAATTTGGGGAATGTCCCGCGGCTCTTCGGCCAAATGCGGGATTTCCGGCGCGCGGTTGCGCGCCGCAAACAGCCGTTTGACTTTTAAAACCGCACTGCCGGAAGGCGTAATTTCTTTTGCTTCCAATATAAACCGCCAGATTTTTTTTACCCAAAAAACCACATGGTGCCTAATTTTGGAAAAACTTTCCGCCGGCAAGCCTTTTCTTGTGAGTTTTTCGTGGGCTGGCTGTTCCTTTTCTTTCCCGCCCAAGAGGTTGGCCTCCGGCAAGCGCCTGAGCACCATTAAAATGGCGACGAAAATCGCAAGCAGGAAAATTAAGGTTGGAATTATTTGGTAAGACAAGCTTAGAATTGACCTAATTACCTAATTGCCCTAATTATTCTAAACAAATCCCAATGACTAATTTTAAAATTGGGTATTAGACATTCTTTAGGGCACTTAGAATAATTAGAAATTAGGAATTTATAAGTCTAATCTTGTGCCCGAATTTCTAATTGCCCAAAACGAAACGGGCGAAACGCCTTACGACCACATTTTCCCCCATTTTGGCAACCGCATCGGCCACAAACCGTTCCACCGTAATGTCCGGATTTTTTACAAAGGGCTGGCTTAAAAGGCAGGCTTCCTCAAAATATTTGTTGAGTTTGCCGTCCAGAATTTTATTTGCAATCTCTTCGGGCTTGCCTTTCAGGCTGTCTTTGGCCTGCTCGCGGTAAATTTCTTTTTCTTTTTCCACGACTTCGGCCGGGACGTCATTTTTGGATACGTAAAGCGGATTGGCCCCGGCAATGTGCAGGGCCAGCTCGCGGGCCAAGGTTTTAAAATCCTCGGTACGGGCCACAAAGTCGGTTTCGCAATTTATTTCCAGCAAAACTCCAACCCGGCTGCCCGGATGGATATAGGCCTCAACCAGGCCTTCTTTGGCGACGCGATCCGCTTTTTTTCCCATTTTGAGCGCGCCTTTTTTGCGGAGGATCTCCACCGCTTTATTTTTGTCCCCGCCGGCTTCATCCAGAGCGGTTTTTACGTCCATTAGTCCCGCACCTGTGAGTTCGCGGACTTCTTTTATAATATCGTTCATAGATCACTAATGCACAAATTGCACAAATTGCACAAATATCGGATTAGTGATATTTGTGGTATTCGTGTATTTGTGATCTTAATTATTTGGTTTCTTTTGCGGGCACGGCGGCCGTCGGTACAACTGCGGCCGGCATGCTTTGCCTGCCTTCGTTTACGGCTTCAGCCAGCGCTTTGGCCATAAGTTCCACCGCTTTGGTGGCGTCGTCGTTGCAGGGAATAACGTAGTCTATGCCTTCGGGGCTGACGTTGCTGTCCACCAGGCTAACAATTTTGGCTTTAGCCTTTTTGGCTTCCTGTACGGCAATGGCGTCGTGCTTAGCGTCGGTAACGAATACGGCTTCCGGAATGCGTTTTAAGTTCTTAATGCCTTCAAAAAGTTTTTTGAGTTTTTCAATTTCGCGCTCTATCATTAAGCGCTCTTTTTTGGTATAGCGTTCTATTTCGCCGCTGGCTTTGAGGTTTTCCAGTTTTTCCAGTTTTCTAATTGTCTTTTGGATGGTGCGGAAGTTGGTAAAGGTGCCGCCCAACCAGCGGATGTTCACAAAAGGCATGCCGCACGATATGGCCGCGTTTTTTAAGGCTTCGCGCGATTGCTTTTTTGTCCCAATGAACAAAACCGTGCCGCCGCGGGCTGCGGTTTCCCTGGCAAACTCCATGGCTTTAATTAACGCCTTTTTGGTTTTTTCCAAATCCAAAATATGGATGCCGGACCGCGTGGTAAAAATATAAGGCTTCATTTTGGGGTTCCAACGCGAGGTGGAATGCCCAAAATGTGCGCCGCTTTTCAGCAGCTCTAAAAGGCTGACATCTTTCATTTCTTAACCTTTCTCTTCTATTCCGCGGGATTCTGATATAAGCCCTCAAGCCCATCAGAACAGGAAGACTTGTCCCGTGCGTTATTCGTGCGGGATGTGCGGAATATGCTTGATTAATTAACAATGGAATTATACCAAGTCTTGACGAAAAAGGCAAGAGAGGCTATAATTTATTCTGATATTAAAAGATTATTGCGATTTTATGAAGCCCACTATCCATCCCCAATTCCATACCAGCGCTAAAATATCTTGCGCTTGCGGCAATGTTATAATAACCGGTGCCACGGTGGCAGAAATGCACACTGAAATCTGTTCGAATTGCCATCCGTTTTACACCGGCAAGCAGAAACTCGTGGATACCGCCGGACGCGTTGATAAATTCAAGCAGCGCCAGGCCGCCGCAGTGGCTAAAAAGTCTACGGTTTCCGCCAAAAAGCCCCGCAAAGTCAGAGCCGCCAAGGAGTAAATTTTACTTTTTACACAACCACCCGCATGTAAGTTTTGGGTGGTTTTGTGTTAGAATAAAGTTAATCCCCGTCAGTTTATCCTGAAAGAAGTCCGGGGTAGAATATAAATTACGGAAACATATGGAACCCGCGTTGCAAAAAATATTAGACGAATACGACCAAATAACCGCTGATTTATCCAAAGGCGGCGGTGTTGATATTGCCAAATTAGGTAAGCGTCAGGCGGAGCTCGGGCCTATAGTAGAAAGAATTAAGAATTATGAATTAAGAAGTAAGGAATTGGCAGATAATTTAACTTTGATAAAAGATGCAGATCCGGATATTGCCGAGTTGGCCAAAAGCGAGGTAAGCAGGCTGGAAACCGAAACAGCGGGCTTAAAATCCGAAATCGAGGAAACACTTTTGCCTAAAGACCCGAATGATGACAAGAATGTAATTGTTGAAATAAGGGCGGGCGCCGGCGGAGATGAAGCCACACTTTTTGTGGCGGAGCTTTTTCGCGCCTACGGCAAGTTTGCCCAGGGAATGGGATTTAAACAGCATATTGTATCTTCTTCGCGGAGCGAAGCGGGCGGGTTTAAGGAAGTCATTTTTGAAATTCACGGCAGGGCATCGGCCAGCGCCGGCCCTTATGCGATTTTTAAATACGAGTCCGGAGTTCACCGCGTGCAGCGCGTGCCGGAAACCGAAAAGAGCGGCCGCGTGCACACTTCCACCCTAACCGTAGCCGTCTTGCCGATTTTGGAAGAAAAAGATTACGCCATTGACCTCAAAGACTTGAAAATTGAGGCCACCACATCTTCGGGCCACGGCGGCCAATCGGTTAACACAACCTATTCCGCCATTCGCATCCTCCACATACCTACGGGCATTACCGCCCAGTGCCAGGACGAACGTTCCCAGGCACAAAACCGCGAAAAAGCCATGGAAGTCATTCGCGCCCGCGTGGCCGCGCACTACGAAGAGATTGAAAACAAAAAAGTGCGCGACCTTACTAAAAGCCAAATTGGCACCGGCGACCGCAGCGAAAAAATTCGCACCTACAACTTCCCCCAGGACCGCGTTACCGACCACCGCATAAACCAAAATTTCAACCAAATAAACTTAATTATGGAAGGCGAGCTCTCCCCCATTATCTCCGCCCTCCAAAAGGCGGATGTGGAGGCAAAAAAAGGCGCGCTGAAAGCATGATCGGGGATAATCAGATTGACCAAGATGAAAATCCGGGAATGCCTAAAAAAATATTCAAACATAGAAATCGAGCTCCTTTTGGCGGATGTGTTAAAAAAGCCTAAGGAGTTTATTTTTTTGCATCCCGAGTTTATTTTATCATCTAAACATCTTAAGACTTTGGAAGCGCAAGTTAAGAGAAGACAGGAGGGCGAGCCCGTGGCTTACATTTTGGGCTACAAGGACTTTATGGGGCGTCGTTTTGCCGTAAATAAGGATGTGCTTATTCCCCGCCCGGAGACTGAAGGGCTTGTCGAACTTGCGCTCGACAGAATTAAGAATTATGAATTAGGAATTAAGAATGCCAAATCGTTACGTATTTTGGACGTGGGCACAGGCAGCGGGTGCATAGCTGTTTCTTTGACAGCAATGATGCCCGTTGCGCCAAGCAACGGGTATCATTGCGAAATCACAGCGTCGGATATATCAAAAAAAGCTTTGGTAGCAGCCAAGCAAAATGCAAAAAGCCACAAAGCAAAAATCACATTCATCCACAGTGATTTGTTTAAGGACATTCCTGGCAAGTTTGATGTGGTTGTGGGCAATCTTCCTTACGTGCCTATGAAAATGCTTAGGAAGCATTTGTTGCACCGCGCCAAGTTTGATGCCCAGGACCCTTTTGCCGGTTTAAAATACGAACCCAAATTCGCGCTAACGGACGGGACCAGTATTTGGCTAATCTACAAACGTTTTTTTGAGGAAGCCAGGGCGCATTTAAACCCCGGCGCGGTGATTCTGCTTGAAATTGACCCGGCATCGAGAAAGTTTTTAAAAACTTATCAGCAGAAGTATTTGCCGGGAGCTAAGGTGAAATTTTATAAAGATGTAAACAATTTGTGGAGGTATATGGAAATAGCAAGATGACGGTCTTCTTGCGCCGCAAGAAGACCGTCATCATTTGGGCAGAAAACACGGGCAATAAAAACGAAAGGCTCAACCGGTTGAGCCTTTCGTGTGCACTCCGAGCTTATTTTAAAAGGCTCACACATAGTGTGAGCCTTTGTATTTTTCTTATTTCTTTTCTTCTTTGGCGCCGGCTTTTTCATCAACAGCGGCTTCTTCACCCTCTTCGGCTTTCGGTTTTTCCGAAGCGGCGACGGCGGCCTCTACGGCGGCTTTTTCGTCGGTGACCGGTACGGCCAGTTCAGCTTCCACGTCCCTCGGCGGCTGGACTTTAGCCACCACTTCTTCCGGGGAAGTTAAAATCTGCACTTTGTCGCTGACTTTGAGGTTTTTAATGTGGAGGGAATGGCTGAAGTCAACCAAGGCGGAAATATCCACCTGGATGTTGTGAGGCAGGTCGGCCGGCAAACACTGGACTTCCACTTCGTTTAAGACTTTTACCAAAACGCCGCCTTGGGCTTTAACCGCCGGGGATTCGCCAATAAATTCCAAAGCAACTTTCGCTTTTAATTTTTCGGTCATGCTTACTTGGTAAAAATCCACGTGCATCGGTTCGGAAGTTAAGTAATGCAGCTGGATGTCGTGAATTAAAACCGGATGCGGTTTGCCGTCGCCGGTGACTAAATCTACAATCGAGCTTTCTCCCGCCTTTTTCAAAACTTTCTCAAATTCATTTTTCTTTATGGCCAAACTGACGTTTTCCACATTGTGCCCGTAAAGCACGGCAGGGATAAGGCCCTGCTTGCGCAGTTTTTCGTTATTTTTTTCTTTCTTAACAGACGCCTCAAGCGTAACTTTTTCCATATTGTTGCCTTTTAGCTCTTACCCATCGGCCTTTAAATAATAAACGCCTACTTATAGAGCTTTAATTAACTTGCATTTAGCTTCGCAAATAATAACAAAAATCCACCCTTTTGTCCAGGGTTTTATACTTTTTTGATGGGAACAGGTTTTAGGTTATTTTCTATCCGTAAAAAAAGCCACGAAATCACCTTTAAATTTGCGGATTTCTTTATGTACGCCTATGACTTCGTTTGCCGAAATTGGCGGGTGTTTTTTGAATTTGGCGCTGTCGGCCTGGGTTAAGTCGGTAACCATGCCCACGCTAAAAACTTCCGGGCCGCGAATTTCTACGTTAAACATGACCGAAGATTTGCACTTGGCGCAATCGGAGTGGATAAGCACGCTGGCTTCGCCGTACAATTCGTCTTGGTTGGTTTCAATAATTTTAGTTTGTTCTAAGCGGTATTTAACGCCGCAAATCGGGCATCTTAAAATTCGCGCCAACCATTCGAGGATTTTTTTGACGTCAAAATTTTTCCCGTTCCCGTTATTGGAAAAATTATTTTTATCCATAAATTCAGTATAGCCCAAAATTTTAAAATCTCAAAGTTTTTGTTTGCAGGGCGACGTTTTGGGCTATGCCGAGCGAGATCATGAGCATTATGTAAAAACTTCCGCCTGCGGAAAAGAAAGGCAGCGGGATCCCGGTAACCGGTAAAAGGCCTATGTTC
Organism: uncultured Candidatus Saccharibacteria bacterium; assembly: GCA_964504715.1. GTDB lineage: Bacteria > Patescibacteriota > Doudnabacteria > UBA920 > UBA920 > JBBTRN01. The sequence goes on from CAZDEP010000001.1 coordinate 130,567, forward strand.
ATGCCAATATTTACCAAAGTGTGGATTAAAATTAAGAAAAAAACCCCGGCCACTACAAACAGCCCCAAATCATCCCGCGCTTTTTGCATCACCAAAAGCAGGCGCCAATGCAAAAAGAAAAACAATCCAAGGAGCGCAAAGCTGCCGACTATCCCGATTTGCTCCGCGCTGGCGGCAAAAATAAAATCGGTTTGCCTTTCCGGCAAAAAGCGGTTTTGGCTTTGCGAGCCTTTGCCCAAGCCCTTGCCGAAAAGCCCGCCGCTGCCCACGGCGACCACAGCCTGTCGGACGTTATAGCCCTGTCCGCGCACGTCGGCGGTGGGGTCCAAAAACACGCGGATGCGGTTTTTTTGGAAATCTTTAAGGAGAAAATGCCAGCTGCCGGCCCCGATGATAATAAACAAAAGCAAAAGCCCCGCAATAAATTTTTTGCTAATGGGGCTTATAAGCAGCATGCATAAGGCAATGCCCAAAGCCGCCGCCGCCGACCCGAAATCCGGCTGCAGCAAAACCAGGCCCACTAAAATCGCCGCGTAAGCCAGGGCTAAAATTATATTTTTTATGGAGTTAATCTGTCCCCGCCTTAAATAGAGAATGCGCCCGAGGCCCAGGATGATTACAATTTTAACAAACTCGGCCGGCTGCAGGCTGAAAAATCCCAAATTAATCCAGCGCTGGCCGCCGCGGATAACCTGTCCGAAAAAAAGCACGTAAACCAACGCGGCAATTGAGGCAATATATAGAAAGCGGTGGCCTTTGGCCAGGGCGTGGTAGTCAAATAGGCAAAAAAATAAAAAGCCGGACCAACCAATCCCCACAAAAGCAACCTGCCGCCAAAAGACATTTAAATTTTCGCTGGAGAAGGAGGTGCTGTACAAAAGCGCGAGCCCGCAAATGGTAAGCAAAAAAACCGCTACCAACAGCGGCAGGTCCAAATAGCGAAACTGCCGGAAAAATGAAAACATAGAGTAATATCAAATTTTCAATTCCTAACAGAACACCAATACCTCATCAATTTGGCATTTTCGGCATTAGGAATTGGTTGGTAATGGGGAATTAAAACTATCTACCCAAATCCCCTCCTCCGGTTTTGGCCGAGGAGTCGGGCACAACCAAATTGTTTTTGTCCAAAAGATTGGTAGCGGGCAGGGCCTCGATTTTAACCACATTGCTGCCGGATACGCCCGACCAAATTTGCTTGTAATCGCGCCTTTCGGAAGGCTTGAGGTTAAATTCGCTGCGTTGGCTGGCGCCGATTATTTTGCCGCCTGTTCCGTAAAGCAGGAACGTAATTTTTACTTCCTGCAGCTGGTAAGCGCTTAAATTCTGAATTGCCCCTTCCACCACGTAAGCGTAAGGGTTAGTTTGATCGCGGCCTTTGGGTTCATTCGCAACTATTTTTACAGTCGGCAGATTCAGTTTTTTTTGCCACTTAAGACTGTCGGGCAAAAGCAATTTTACCTGGGCGATGGGTTTTTGGGTATTCACCTTCGGTGCCACCAGGTATTTTTGTTCGTTCGGCAAAAGGTAAGTCACTCCCCCTTCAGAAGGAGCTGCCATTAGCCCGTCTTTGTCTAAAAATTGGAATTCGTAAGGAACTTCTTTGGCGGCTAAATCCAAGTTGGGGTTAGTAACTCTCCCTACGGCCGCAAAAGTATTTTCTCCCAATGAAGCCACATCTATCCTGTCGAGAATGAGGTTTTTGGCTTCGGTAAAACTAGGGTGTGCGGAAGCCTCCAAGCCCTTGTAATTTTGGGCAGAAATGCCCAGGCTAATGTTTTTGGCAATAAAGTAAGCCGGTAAAAACAGGACCACGCCGCTCAAAAATATCCATTTTTGCCATGAGGCAAAAGACCCCAGCGCTTTTTGCGCTTTGAATTTTACCTCTTCGGCTTTGAGTTCAAGTTTTTCCTTAAAAAGGCTCATTTTTGTTTAAATTTTGTAACAATTTTATTATAGCAAAATAGCGGGGTTTTTGGTACAATCTAATTGACAAAATTGACAAAAATAAAAAAATTGACAAAATTAGACTGCGATTAAATTTTGTTCAATTATGTCAATTATGTCAATTTTGCTCAATGAACTTTGTTCACCTCCATTGCCATTCCCATTATTCGCTGCTTGATGGGCTGTCCAAAATTGACCCGCTGCTTACGCGGGCCAAGGAACTTGGCATGCCTGCTTTGGCTTTAACCGACCATGGCACTATGTATGGTGCCGTGGAATTTTATACGCACTCCAAAGATATAGGCATCAAGCCCATAATTGGCCTTGAGGCTTATATTGCGCCAAGGAACCTTGCGGACAAAGAAGGCCGAAGCGACGCGGACTATTTTCATTTGACTTTGCTTTCCAAGAACAGTGAAGGTTATGCCAATCTTATTAAACTGACGACCATTGCGCATTTGGAAGGCTTTTATTACAAACCGCGCATAGATTTGGAAGTATTAAAGAAGCACTCAGAAGGGTTGATAGCCTTAAGCGGCTGCCAGCGCGGCGAAATTCCGCGCGCCATTATGAACAGGCCGCAAGGTGAAGCCGACAAAGTGTTGGGAAAATATTTGGATATTTTCGGGCGCGAAAATTTATTTATTGAAATCCAAAAGAATAGCCGCCATGACGACCCCAAAGAACTGGAGTTACTGGAAAAGTCGGTGGCTTTTGCGCGGCACAATTCGTTGCCTTTGGTGGCCACAGCCGATTGCCACTATATATATCCGGAAGATATGGAAGCCCAGGACGTTTTGGTGTGTATTGGTACGGCGCGCACTGTGGGTGACGCTAACCGTTTGGATATGCGCGGTTACGATTTGTCTTTAAAATCCGCGGAAAAAATGGCTGAGCTTTTTTATCAAACCCCCGAGGCGCTGGAAAACACCCTTAAAATTGCCGAGATGTGCAATTTTGAAATGAAGCTCAACCAGCGTTATTTTCCAAGCGTGCCAATCCCGGAAGGCATGACTTCCGCGGAATTTTTGCGGCAGCTGACATACGAGCGGGCGAAAAATATTTACGCCAAGGACGGCCCCAATTCTCCCATCCCCCCCGAAATCCAAACGCGCATAGACTACGAGCTCGACATTATTATAAAAAAAGGTTTTGACACCTACTTTTTAATGGTGGCCGATGTGGTGGAAGGTGCGCACAAAGTCGGTGCGATTACCAACACCCGCGGCAGCGCGGCCGGCAGCATTGTGGGATACATTTTGGGCATTACCAATGTGGATCCGCTCTATTTTGAATTGCCTTTTGAGAGGTTTTTAACCGCCCATCGCCCCACACCGCCGGATATTGACCTGGATATTGCCGACAACCGGCGCGATGAAGCCATTGCCTATATTACAAAAAATTACGGCCGCGACAAAGTGGCACAAATAATTACTTTTGGGACCATGAAGGCCCGGGCGGCGGTAAGGGATGTGGGCCGCGCTTTGGGCGTGCCCTATTCCAAATGCGACCGCATTGCAAAAATGATTCCAATTGGCAAGCAGGGGTTTGACATGACCCTCGACAAGGCCCTTGAGATGAGTCCGGAACTTAAGGAAGTTTACGCCCAGGATCCCGAAACGCGCACTGTGCTGGAAATTGCAAAAAAAATCGAAGGCAATGCCCGCCATGCCTCGGTCCACGCCGCCGGCTTGGTTATTACTCCCACGGTTTTAACCGACTACATGCCCTTGCAGAAAGAACCCGACGGCGAACGCATTATTACCCAGTACGATATGTACGCTTTGGACGTAAATGCCAACAGTAAGGCCATTGGCGTGGTAAAATTGGACCTTTTGGGCATCCGCAATCTTTCCATTCTGGAAGCGGCGGTAAATTTGGTAAAAAAGCGCCACAACATCGACATCAACATATACAAACTGCCGCATCCGGATAAAAAAACTTTTGAGCTGCTCGGCGCCGGCCTGACCTTCGGCGTTTTCCAGCTTGGGTCTTCGGGCATGACCAGGTATTTAAGGGAGCTTAAGCCTGCCTCCATTTTTGACATTATGGCCATGATAGCGCTTTACCGCCCGGGGCCCATGCAGTTTATAGAGGATTTCATTAAACGCAAGCACAACCCCCAGCACATAAAATATTTTGATCCGGCTTTTGAAAAAATTCTCCACAGGACCTACGGCATTTTGGTGTACCAGGACGATTTGCTCACAATCGCCCACGATTTGGCGGGCTACAGCTGGGAAGAAGTGGATAAGTTCCGGAAGGCCGTCGGTAAAAAAATTCCCGAAGAAATGGCCAAGCAGAAAATTAAATTTATCCAGGGCTGTATGAGCACGAGCGGCTGGAGCCACACCAAGGCTTCGGAAATTTGGAATTGGATTGAGCCGTTTGCCGCTTACGGCTTTAACAAATCCCATTCGGCGTCATACTCGGTCGTCGCTTACCAGACGGCTTTTATGAAAGCCAACTATCCGGTGGAATTTATGGCCGCGGTTATGACCGCCGAGTCGGGAGACGAAGACAAAATTTACGAGGCCGTTGAAGAATGCAAAAATTTAGGAATTAAAATTTTGCCACCCGATGTTAATACCTCCGATGCCGACTTTACGGTGGTCGACGAAAAGACGATCAGGTTTGGCCTCAACGCCGTGAAGAATTTAGGGAGCGATGTGATCGCCAAGATAATTGAGAGCAGAAGTGTAGTCGACCCATTTATGGGGCCTGATAAATCAGGCAACTACTTCCAATCTCTGGAGGATTTCCTGCTTAGGGCCCACGTTAAAAATTTCAACAAAAAATCCTGGGAAGCTTTGGTTAAAGCCGGCGCGCTGGACAATTTTGGGGAAAGGAACCAGCTCTTGGCCTCCACGGAAGAGGTTTTGGATTTTGTCCGGGAACATTTTAAGGCCGAGGAGCAGGGACAGGTGTCGTTGTTCGGCAAATCTTTAAAACTTGGGCAGCTGGTTTTAAAAAAAGTTGAGCCCGCTACCAAAGAAGACAAGCTGGGGTGGGAAAAGGAACTTTTGGGCATGTATGTTTCCGCGCATCCTTTGGATAATTACCAAAAAGTACTGGGCCACCTTTCTTCCATCCGCCAGTTAAAAAGCGCGGCGGACGGCAGTATTGTTTCCGTCGGCGGGATAATCGCCAAGCTCAGGCGGACATTAACCAAAAAGAATGACCCTATGGCTTTTGTGACTTTGGAAGACCCGAGCGGCACGGCCGAAGTGCTTGTTTTCCCCAAAGTTATGGAAAAAGCCCTCCCCTTTTTGCGCGGGGAAGCGGTGGTGGAAATAACCGGCCGGCTGTCGGTGGAAGAAGACGACTTTACAATAATCGCGGATGAATTAAAGGACCTCCCCAGGGATTCGGTATACGAAGTGGCTTTGGCGGAAATGGAGAAATCAAAATCGTTGGTAATTTTTATGAATTCGCTTGCCAGCCTAGGAGTGTTAAATAAAATTAAAGATGTCCTTGGGGGCCACGCCGGAAACGCGCAGGTGTATTTGCAGCTGGGAGTCGGGCCAACTGCAAAAAAAATCAAGACGCAGAGTTCGGTCCGAATTAGTCCTGAATTGGTGGAAAGCCTAAAAAAAATACGTGAAATTTCCAAAGTGGATGCGGTATGATTAAATTTAAGAAGCATGTAGGATCTTTGTTTTTATTTATCCACATCCGGCAAACATGCCCAGCTTGCATGCTTTGGAAGCTTATGTTATAGTGTTTTTAAGTTCTTCAAACGCTATTTACCAGGGCAACCAACCTTGGGAAGTTTGGAACAATTCAGTATAAAAGATCCCGATGTTCTAGAGCCATCGGGATGGACTGGGACGGAACCGTCTTAGTCCGTCACACGGACAAGACCCCAGGAATTAGTTCATCTTTTTTGATGCACTAATCCCGGGGTTTTGTTATTTTGTAAAAAGACGGTTAATAAGAAATAATTTTTTATGGCTAAAGAATTTGTCTCGCCGGAGCGTGAAAATTTATGGGTAAATGAGTTCAAAAATGCAGTTTTGGGGCTGACTCAAAATAGTTTTGATGGCGGTCAATTACATATGAAAGCAGCCGATTTCCACGAAAGCGGGGGCTTAAACGACAGAATCTATTCACAGGAGGTTATTGTGCCTGACGAACTGGAGGATGAAGATTTGGGGTCTGTGATTAACGTTGCGACGTTTGAAGAACAGGGTAAAAAATTCCTTTCATTGAGTTTTTACCTTACCCCCTTCCTGGACGGAAAAGGTGTCCCGCAAAAAGTTTTAAAATATTTTTCCTCAAGACTTCCCGACTATGCTTTACGCCTTGATATTCTTCACAATAATACCCGATCAAACATGTTGGAGTCTATGCAAAAGAGCATGATAAAAAATCCTCAGGGCTGGAAAACAGAATTGGCACCGCAACTTTTGGCTTTCGCCGACCGCTCTTTAAAAGGTAGTGGCTATATTGTAACCGGAATAAAAGTGGAAGAAGATTTGGATATGGGAGTGTTGCCGGTAGTTTTTGCCTTGTCCGAGAGGGGGCTGGACAAGAGTTCTCGGCGGCGTGTGGAATTTGAGGAGCATATTGGCTTGGCCCAAGTTGAAGACACTTTAAATTTGACGGAAATTGCCAGGGGACATTTTAATGAGTGATATGATAATTAAATTTTAAATATTTAACCGGCCCGGGGTTTTGTCAAAGGGCTTTAAAAAAAGGAACGCATATGTCAAACCAGGAATATCTAAAAAAAGAAAGGCTGCAGAAAATCCGCCATACCATGGCGCATTTGACGGCGGCCGCGGTCAGAGAGCTTTGGCCAGGTTCGCAAAATGCCATTGGCCCGGCAATTGATGACGGTTTTTACCAGGATTTTGAAATTGCGGGTACTTTAACGGAGCAGGATTTGCCTAAAATCGAAAAGAAGATCCGGCAGCTCTTGCCCAAATGGACGCATTTTGAAAAAAAAGAAGTCACCAAGGAAGAAGCCTTAAAAGAGTTTGCCTGGAATAAATACAAAACCGAACTCATTCACGAATTTGCCGGCGAAGGTAAGGCCATTACTTTTTATAATGCACCGGGTTTTGTAGACTTGTGCAGAGGCGGCCACGCGGAGAGTCCGGTAAAAGACGTAAAGCCGGACGCGTTTAAGCTGACCAAAGTTGCGGGCGCATACTGGCGCGGGGACGAAAAAAACAAAATGCTCACGCGCGTTTACGGCGTGGCTTTTGAAAGCAAACAGGAATTGGAAGCGTATTTAAATATGCTGGCGGAAGCGGAAAAGCGCAACCATAAAGTTTTAGGGCCCAAGTTAGATTTATTTACAACCTCGGACTTGGTTGGCGCCGGGCTTCCTCTTTGGACTCCCAAGGGTACGCTTTTAAGGACTTTGCTTGACGATTACGTGTGGTCGTTGAGGAAAAAACTTGGTTATGAAAAAGTGGAGATCCCCCACATTACCAAAAAAGAGCTATATGAGACCAGCGGGCACTGGGACAAGTTTAAAAACGAACTGTTTAGGATAACCACCCGCGAGGGCCATGAATTTGCCATGAAGCCGATGAATTGCCCGCACCATACCCAAATTTACGCGCGCAAATTGTGGAGTTACCGCGAGTTACCACAGCGCTACGCCAACACCACCACCTGTTACCGCGACGAGCAAACCGGGGAACTTGCTGGGCTTTCCCGCGTGCGCGCTTTTACGCAGGACGATGCGCACGTATTCTGCCGCTTTGACCAAGTGGAAGAAGAGCTCGGTAAAATTTGGGACAAAGTGGTTGAACCGTTCTATAAAAGTTTCGGCTTTAAGCTCCGTTTGAGGCTTTCGCTTTACGATCCGGAAAAGAAAGCGAATTATCTGGGTGGTGAGGATAAATGGCAAAAAGCGGAGGCCGTCCTTAGGAAATTGGCTAACGAACGCAAGGTGGATTTTTTTGAAGGCCTGGGTGAAGCCGCGTTTTACGGGCCCAAGCTGGATTTTATGGCCCAAGATTCTTTGGGCCGCGAATGGCAAGTCGCCACAATCCAGCTGGATATGAACCAGCCGGAAAGGTTTGATTTGGTTTGTGTGGACGAAAAAGGACAACGGGAAAGGATTGTAATGATCCACGCTGCGATTATGGGCTCCATTGACCGCTTCCTTTCCATACTTATAGAACATACGGGCGGCGCTTTTCCCTTGTGGCTCTCCCCCGTCCAGGCTGCCGTTTTGCCAATATCCAAAAAGCAAAACGCGTATGCCAAAAGAGTGATAAAAGAGTTAAACGCCTCCACATCTGATTTAAGGGCCGAAATTGACGACCGCGACGAATCGGTGGGCAAAAAAATCCGCGAAGCCACCATCCAAAAAATTCCCTACCTGCTTATAGTGGGCGAAAAGGAAGCCAAGGCGAAAAAGGTTGCCGTAAGAACCCGGGAAGGCAAAGATCTGGGGGTTATGGCCGTCAAAAAATTGGCGGAGAAATTAAACCTGGAAATTGAAAAGAAAAAATAATCTTAAGTTTTTTCGCTAAGGGGAAGAGGGGTTATTGCAGGTGGTTAGTGGTGTTATCTTGCTGACTTCAAACCTTCTTCCCCGGGGGTGTGGATATTGACAAATTTCCAAAATCTGCTATAATATAGCCAGTCATCTTAGTTTAAGTGTCCTCAAGCTTTTTTTAAGAGCTCAAAAGACAGTCTTAAATTGTTTAATAAATTTTAGTAAGAGTGTAAGGTGAGCTCTTAGAGAAAGCCTTTGAAAAAATGGCGAAGAAACTCTTTATCGGCAGTCTGCCTTGGGCGACTACCGGTGACGACCTTAAGCAGCTTTTTTCCCAACACGGCACCGTTACTTCGGCTACCGTGATAATGGATAAAATGACTGGCAGGTCTCGCGGTTTTGGTTTCGTTGAATTTGAAAACGATGCCGAAGCTGACGCCGCAGTTGCAGCCTTAAATGGTTACACTTTGAGCGGCAGGCAAATTACCGTTAACGAAGCCCGTCCTATGGAAGACAGGCCTCCCCGCAGAAATTTCGGCGGCGGTAACGGCGGCGGTTGGAACAACAACCGTTAATCCTTTCCACAAAAAAAATTCCTCCTCTCGCCAAAAGCGGGAGGAGGAATTTTAAATTACGGAATTTAGGGGATTAAGTCAGAATGGTTGGTTCGCCTCGAGTTATGGCCAGTGTGTGCTCAAAGTGGGCAGAAAGGCCGCCATCTGCCGTGCGAATAGTCCAGCTGTCGTCATCTATAAAAATTCGCCAGCTTCCTTCGGCAAGCATGGGTTCTATGGCCAATACCATGCCTTCTTTAAGCTCCATGCCCTGGCCTTTTTTTCCAAAGCAGGGAACTTGCGGATCTTCGTGTACCTCATAGCCAACCCCGTGTCCGACCAAATCCCTAATCACTGAAAAACCGGCGCCTTCGGCAACAGTTTGGATGGCATAGCCTATATCACCTATTGTTTTGCCTGCTTTGGCGACGCCGAGCGCGGCCAAAAGGGCTCTTTGTGTCGCGTCAATTATTTTTTTTGCAGTGTCCCCTATTTTGCCAACGGGCACGGTAATTGCCGTGTCGGTAAAGAGCTCCTTAAATTCCATGCCAATATCCAAGCCGACAATATCGCCTTCTTTAAGCACTACTTTTTTTGAAGGGATGCCGTGGACAATTTCGTCATTGATCGAAGTGCAGAGCGCGGCCGGAAATTCATTGCCTTTCGGCCCATAGCCTTTAAAACTGGGTCGTCCCCCGGCTTGATAAATTGCTTTTTCGGCAAATTCGTTTAGTTCCCACGTTGTCACGCCGGGTTTGACCAGCTTTGCCGTGCGATATAAAATATCGCGCAAGATTTTACCGCCCTGCGCGATTGTGGTAATTTCTTCCGGGGTTTTTATAAAACCTTTTTTCATTTCTGGAAATTATTTAATAGGCCCACCAAAACTTTTTGGACTTGTGGCACAGGGGCGTTGGAAGAGATTTTTTTGAATGCGTAAACTTTGCGGAAGAAGTTGACTACTTCCGTAATGTTCGTGCGGTAGTATTTTACCCGCTCTTTTAAAGCCGCGGCATTGTCGTCGCTTCTTTTGCCGAATTTGCCCCGGAAGTCCTGCTTGCGTTCGGTCATACGCCGCACGGTTTCTTCCATGGGGATGGTGAGATAAATGACCAGCGGATTGCCGCGCCTTTCAGCCTTAAGCCATTTGGCGACCAGCTTTGCCTCGCCGAGCATTTTGGGCGTGCCGTCAAAAAGTATCCCTTTGCTTTTAGGCGTGGAGTGGATTTTGTCGTGCAAAATTTTCCTGACAATTTGCGTGGGGCTGAGCTTGCCTTTGTCGTAAGTTTTATCCAGGCCCAATTTCTTTCTCTCTTGCCCGCTTTTGACTTTGCGCAATTCTTTGCCCATATCCAGGTCGTACATATTAAAAAGGCGGCACAAATGTTTGGCGTGTGTGGCTTTGCCTGCTGCCGGGTCCCCCAGTAAAATCAAATTGATTGGCAATCTTGGATTCATAAAGAGGCAATTTAGAGGCCGAGTGAAGAGTTAATTGCTTGGGTAACCTTTTCTATTTCCGGGCGTCCGTCTATTTGGACAAAACTCGTGCGTTGTTTTAAATATTCCACTACCGGCAGTGTGGCCTGGTAATATTGTTCCAGCCTTTTTTCAATAACTTCCTGCGTATCGTCAGCGCGGTTTTCCTTTTCGGCTCGTGCCAAAAGGCGTTGTAAGGAGTCTTCTTTGGGCAAGTCTATAAATAAAGTCGTGAAATTCTCCCGGCCCTGCTGCTTTAAAAACCGGATTAAAAATTCCGCTTGGCCCACTCTCCTTGGGATCCCGTCAAAAATTACGCCTTGGTCTTTAGGGATATGCGAAAGGCGCGACTCCACGACTTCAAAAAGTTTTTCGTCCGGAAGTAAAATTCCATTGTCGACCATATTTTTTACTTCGTCGCCCAAAACGGTCTTTTCTTTGGCCACTTCCCTAAGTATGCCGCCCATTTCCCAATAAAAAAACCCCAGCTTTTCGGCCAGTATTCGCGCTTGTGTGCCTTTGCCCGACCCTTGTGGGCCTATTAAAAATATTGTGTTTAAGGCCATATTTTAAGTTAAATCGGCTTTGGAATATTAACAGCTTGCAATGTATTGGCTATATTTTAAAACATTTTTGGAAATTTGTCGAGATTCTGTTATAATTTTTGTGTCAACCTGAACTTATTTCAGGATCCAGGAAATAAGAAATCAAAAACAAAAAAATGGATTCCGTATCAAGTACGGAATGACAGACAAGCTTGGAGTTCAATCTTTTTTATCAAATTACAGGCATAATAGTCTTGGCCGGCATTGTGGCAATGCTGGTGTCCTTCCTCCGGCAGCCTTCCATAATCGCATTCATTATTACCGGTTTGGTGGTGGGCCCCTTAGGCTACATGCAGCTCCACCAAAGCGGCACGCTGGACGCCCTCGGCCAAATAGGCATCACCTTGCTGTTGTTCATGGTTGGTTTGGAATTGGATTTAAAACGCATAAAGCAGCTGGGCAAAGTTTCTTTTAAGGCCGGCTTGGCCCAAATTGTATTAACAACTGTGGCCGGATTTTTCCTTTGCACCCTGTTGGGTTTTGACCCGGTGGTTTCTTTATATGTGGCTGTCGCTTTAACTTTTGCCTCCACCATAATTGTCGTAAAATTGCTTTCGGAAAAAAAGGATCTGCAGGCGCTTTATGCCCGCATAGTTGTTGGCGTTTTAATAGTCCAGGATTTTGTCGCTTTGGCCATATTGCTGTTCGTGGGCGGCAGCGGCGGCGAACACAACGATATTTTTAAAGCGCTTCCCACTTGGCAGTATTTGATTGCCATGGTGGTTAAGGTTTTAATTTTGATTCTGCTGCTTTCCTGGCTAAGCCGCAAATTATTCCCGAAATTTTTAACCCGCTTTGGAAAGTCCGACGAACTTTTGATGGTCTTTTCCCTCGCCTGGGCTTTGGGCCTGGCGGCGTTTATGTCTTTGCCCGCGGTGGGTTTTTCTTTGGAGATTGGCGGATTTGTTGCCGGTTTGGCTTTGGCAAACAGCCATGTCCATTTTGAAATTTCGGCGCGGATTAAGTCGCTGAGGGACTTTTTCATTATCATTTTTTTCATTGTGTTTGGCACCAAACTGGCTTTTGCCGGCATTGGCGCGTTGTTCTGGCCGGTGTTGGCATTGTGCGGTTTTGTGCTTGTCGGGCAGCCGCTAATTATGATGTTGATTATGGGTGCTTTGGGCTACAAGCCGCGCACGTCTTTTTTTGCGGCGGTTACGATGTCTCATATTTCTGAGTTTAGCTTCGTGCTCATAGCTTTGGGCAACCGGCTGGGGCATATCCCCGATGCCATAGTCGGCGCGGTAACCTTGGTGGGGGTAATTTCAATTGCAGCCTCCTCTTACTTTATTACCTATACCCGTAAAATTTTTGACGTTCTTTCCCCTTACCTCACCTGGTTGGATTTTAAAAAAGGCAGCGGTGAAAAAAGTTTGGAAGATACAAAATTAAAAAACCATATTATTTTGGCGGGCGCCAACCGTTTGGGCTCGAGATTTTTGGCTTCACTGGCTTCAAAAAATAAAATCGTTGTCGTGGATTTTGATCCCCACATCGTGCAAAAGTCGGAGAAAGAAGGTTATTTGGCAATTTGCGGCGACGTGACCGACCCATATATTCAGGAGCAAGTCAGCATTTCTACAGCTAAAATTATAGTTTCTACCATACCGGATTTGGAAGACAGCCTCGCTTTGCTTTCGGCCGTAAAACAGCAAACGCGAGGACAGACGCGGCGGCCCAAGTTGATTTTTGTCGCGCAAAACGATTTTGAAAGCAAATATTTGTACGAAGAAGGCGTGGACTACGTTTTGTCCCCTCATTTTATTGGAGGTCTGCACCTTTCGCGCATATTGGACGGTGACATTGGCCTCGCGGGCTTAAAATCCCTGCGCAAACAGCATTTGGAAGTACTTTAAAAAAACATCCCAATCTGATCGGGATGTTTTTTTTAAATGTTTAGTTTTGGTAGTTTTTGGCAAATTCAAGCAATTCCTTAAGCATATTTCTGCCTATTTCCATATCCGTTGCTCTTTTTTCAAGCTGGGACTGGCCTTTGGTACGGCCCTTTTTTTCAGGCGCTAACCTGTCGAAATCTGTCGTGGTTTTGGCTACTACATTCCAATAATCTCTTGCGAGCGTTTGCAGTTGCAGAAGTTTATTTGATGCTCCAGAATAATCCGGTGCATTGTTTTTTAGGTTTTCTCCGAAAACCGCCCTCCCCAGAAAGTAATCCGCTCCCGAAAGTTCTTCCACGCTGGTATTTATAGTTCCTTGGCTTTTGTATATTTCCTTAAGAAGTTCATACTCATCGCTTAAAAGTGACTTAAATGCCTGCTCAAAATTAGGGCTTGATTCCCTGACGAATTGATTAAGCTCGTTTGGAGTGTAGTCTCTTTGGGAAAGCATCTCTTGGATTTTGTACCAGCCGGCTTTTACCCTCCCGAGAAGCTCAATTTTCCTGGCTTCGGGATTTCCCATTTCCGGCGAATTGAAACTTGTCATATGGTTGTTTTGATTAATAAAGGTTTGTACTAAATTAAGTCTAAGCGTTTGCTTTTAGGTTGTCAATAATTTTGCCTTTTAATTTAGCCCAAATACCCAAATTTGCCAGGGTATGATAATATTCCATTATGATCAAACTTTACAATACCCTGTCCCGTAAAACTGAAGAGTTTAAACCCATCAGCAAAGGAAAAGTCGGGCTTTACACATGCGGGCCCACGGTTTACGACTTTGCCCATATTGGAAATTTAAGGACTTATATTTTTGAAGACCTGCTTCATCGCGTTTTGGAATATAACGGCTACACGGTGGATCACGGTATGAATATTACCGATGTGGGGCATTTGGTCGGCGACGGGGACGAGGGCGAGGACAAATTGGAAGTCGGCGCCAAGCGCGAGGGCAAATCCCCTCTGGAGATTGCCAAGTTCTACACGGACAAGTTTTTCGCCGACATGGATGAATTAAATATTATCCGGCCCAACCAAATTTTGTCCGCTACCCAGAGCATTCCTGAGCAGATAAAAATAATTAAAATTCTGGAAGAAAAAGGCTTTGCTTACAAAGGAGATCAAGCCGTATATTTTGATACTTCCAAATTCCCCGACTACGGCAAACTTTCCGGTCAGAAATTAAATGAAAAGAAAGTCGGGGTGCGCGAAGAAGTAATAATCGACAAAGACAAGAAAAATCCGGCCGATTTTGCCTTGTGGTTCTTTTTGGCCGGGCGATATAAAAATCACATTTTGCACTGGCCTAGTCCCTGGGGCGAAGGCTTTCCGGGCTGGCATATAGAATGTTCCGCAATTTCACGAAAACTTTTGGGCCAGCCGTTTGACATACACTGCGGCGGCGTGGACCACATTGGCACCCACCACACCAACGAAATTGCGCAAAGCGAAGCCGCGTTCGGCGCTCCCCTTGCGAATATTTGGATGCATGGGGAATTTTTGCTAGTGAACGCGTCACGCATGGGCAAAAGCGAAGGCAACCTGCTCACTTTGGATGAATTAAAAAAGCGCGGGTTTGACCCGCTTGATTATCGCTACATGTGCTTGCAAGCCCATTACCGGACGCAGTTGAATTTTACGTGGGAAACCTTGCAGTCCGCTCATAATGCCCTGGGAAGACTAAGATCGCAAATCGCAAAATTTAATAGTGACCATAGCTCGTCAGATCCAAAAATTTTCGAACAAGCTTTTTTGGAAGCGATAAATGATGATTTGAATATGCCCAAAGCTCTTGCTCTGCTCTGGGATTTTGCCAATAAAGTTGACGGCCGTCAATTTTATAAAAAATTGGATAAGGTGCTGGGACTGGATTTATTTAAAGTCGAGTCGGAAGATTATCCCGACAGCCTTAAAGGCTTAATTGAGCAAAGGCAGACAGCAAAAAACCTCAAAGACTTTGCTAAGTCCGATGACCTTAGAAAGCAAATTGAAGTTTTGGGGTATGTAGTTTCGGATACGCCGGAAGGCCAAAAGATTAAAAAGAAAATTAGTATTTAATATCCCCTAATTTTCCCCATCTTAAGCATAAAATACCCTTATTTAAGGGTATTTTATGCTATTTAATCATATTTAGTTTTAGGTTATAATAGTTAAGCAATCTAACTAAATATTTTCAACCTCTCTGTCCGCCTGAGGCGGGACATCTCCCCAGGGGAGAATATTATCGGAATCAAATTATGAATACTGGAATTAATCTACGTACCCCGCCACAGAATACCGAAGCCGAAGCCGCGCTTTTGGGCTGTTTAATGCTCGACAAGGACGCCTGGGTTAAGGTGGCCGACCTTTTAGAGGCGGACGATTTTTACGACCCCAAGCATCAGGTTATTTACGCGGCCATTACCGAGTTGTTTGCAAAAAATACGGCGATAGATATTTTGACCGTGACCAATTCCCTGGAAGAAAAGCAGCAGACCGAAAAAGCCGGCGGCGCGGCGTATTTGTCCGAGCTGGTGGCCGGCGTGCCAAGTTCTGGCAATGTGGTGTATTACGCGGAAATTGTTAGGAAGAAAGGCACCTTAAGAAAACTCATAAGCGCTACCAATCAGGTGACAGATTTGGCTTATAAGGAAGAAGGAGCCGTGGAAGACATATTGGACCAGGCGGAACAAAAACTCTTTGGCGTCTCGCAAAAGCATTTAAAGCAGCAGTTTGTCCCGATTTCTTCCGTCTTGCATTCCACCTTTGAAAGAATAGACGAGCTGCACAGGGAAAAGGGCAAATTAAGGGGCATATCAACGGGCTATGTGGATTTGGACGGACTTTTGGGCGGCTTGCAAAAATCCGACCTCGTGGTTTTAGCCGCGCGGCCTTCCATGGGAAAAACTTCCCTGGCTTTGGACATAATGCGCCATGTGGCGGTTGACTTAAAAAAACCCGTGGGTATTTTTTCTTTGGAAATGAGCAAAGACCAGCTGGTAGACCGCTTGCTTTCCGCCCAAAGCGAAGTTAATTTGTGGAAAATCCGCACCGGACACTTAAACGACGAAGACTTTGCACAGATCGGCGAAGCTATGGGCCTTTTGTCCGAAGCGCCGCTTTATATAGACGATGCTGCGGGCAGCAACATTATGGAAGTTCGGACCAAGGCGAGGAGGCTTCAGGCGGAGGCGGATTTGTCTCTAATAGTAGTGGACTATTTACAGCTTATGGAAGGCCGGAATCAGGAAAACCGCGTGCAGGAAGTTTCCGAAATTTCCCGCTCCTTAAAGCTCTTGGCCCGTGAACTGAATGTACCTGTGCTTGCGCTTTCGCAGCTGTCGCGCGGCGTGGAAAATCGTCCCGACAAAGTCCCCCAGCTTGCCGACTTGCGCGAATCCGGTTCCATTGAACAGGATGCCGACGTGGTGATGTTTATTTACCGCGAAGATATGTACAAGGGCAAAGATTCCCGCCGGCCCAACATTGCCGAAATCCACATTAAAAAACACCGTAACGGCCCCACGGGGCAGGTTGATTTGTTTTTTGACCAGGACCGGACATCTTTCAAAAATTTAGACAAGACGTTTGATGTGAGTCCGTCCGCGGTTATGCAAAGCGTGGCAGGAGAGCAAGGAAATATATAAAATTCGAATTTTCAAATTTGAAAAATATTTAATTTAGAAATTAAATTTATTAATTTTTTGGATTTCGAATTTCGCACTTCGGATTTATTTTAATGACTAAATTACCAAACAGTTTACAAAAGTTGATAAATGAGTTAAGCAAACTCCCCGGAATTGGGCCAAAAACCGCCCAGCGACTGGCCTTTTATTTGCTTAAAAGGGATAACATAGACAATTCCGCGCTGACTCAGGCCTTAAACGAACTTAAGGGCGGAGTGGTTTTTTGTTCCATTTGCCACAATATGGTCGAAAGCGACCCTTGCATAACTTGCACTGACCAAACCCGGGACGCTTCCCTTTTGTGCGTGGTGGAAGAGCCTTTGGACGCTTTGGCAATAGACAAAACCGGCAAGTTTAAGGGCAGGTACCATGTGCTGGGCGGGGTCTTAAATCCCATGGAAGGCATAGGGCCCGAGCAATTAAAAATAGATTCATTATTAGGGCGGATCAGCGCCGGTCGAGAAGATGACCCTCTCGCCGCGAGAGGGTCATCTTCTCCGGTTATGGAAATTATTATTGCCACCAACCCCAGTTTGGAGGGAGAAGCCACAGCCATGCACTTATCTAAAATTATTAAGCAAGCAAACCCGGAGATAAAAATTACCCGCATTGCGCGCGGCCTGCCAATGGGCGGCGACCTGGAATACGCCGACGACATAACCCTCATGCGCGCCTTGGAAGGCCGAAGGGAATATTAAAAAATATTTTATGAATGAATTTCAACACAGCTTTGTCGAACGCAAAGATGTGCCCAAGCGAATTATTATAGAATTGGAGCCAATGAGACAAACGGTTTTTTAAAACAATATAAAAGAGGCCTGCCTTCCGACGCCGAATATCACATCGTGAATGTGGACTACGATATACTGCCGAACGAACAAAAAAATGAAAACCCGATCCCTTTTGCCAATAATAGCGTAGACGAGGCGGTAATGAGCAACGTGCTGAGCGATACTCCCTATTTGGATTTTGAATTAGTAGATCCCGCAACGAAAGATAGATTGCGTGCATTTTGGCAGAGCATTGGAAGTAAAGGGGCTATTGAATCGCAGTCATATGATGAAATTTTAGACGATATTGCTGTCTTCCAAAAAATGAGAACAATAGACGATATTTTGCGCGTTTTAAAAGAAGGTGGAATGCTTAGGATTTACGAAAACTACAATCATGCCCGTCCCAATGCCTATATTAAAGTTATTGAACAGCTGCAAAAGAAAGAAGGGATAGATTTTGTGGAAGATGATGAGGAGGAAAAAAGAATTGATCCTCTGCTAAAAAAAGAGAACGGCGAATATTTGGAAGAGAGAAGAAAATATTCAAACCCTCGAGGACTCGAAGATTATGTGCCAAGGCTCCATAATAAAGTTTATAAGATAATAAAGAAAACCAATGAATTTTAAAGGACATAGGCCACGAAGCTCATCGGAGTATCATGAAAGGCCAAAGAAAATTAAGATCACTAAAATCCCGCCCGGCGATTTGCCCGAAAATATCAGAGAGCAGTGGGTGGGTGTTGTTATTCCGCTTGCGCCTTTAGATGAACGGCTAAGGTACACAACCGGAGTTGAGTTGGGGGAACCCCAAAACCAAAATGGCTTTGAAGTTTTGGCCACTGAGGCTATTGCAGCCTTGCTAAAAAAATGTGAAGAACTTCAAAAAAATGGAGATGACGCAGCTTATGAAAAAGCCCACCAGGCGTGGCAAGCCTGGCTTAATTCATATTGGAATCGTGAAGGCATTAGGCTGGAGTTTAAAAGAGATTGCTGCGTTATTGTAGAATAAAAAAACGTCCCGCTTACAGCGGGACGTTTTTTTATATCTTGGTTATTTCAACTTCGGTGAAACTTTGCCTGTGGCCTATGGTCCTTCTGTATTTGGATTTAGATTTGTATTTAAAGACCCTGACCTTGTCTCCCCTGCCCTGCTTTAAGACCTTGCCTTCTACTTTGGCGCCGGAAACAAAGGGCTTGCCCAAGTTTACGTCTGTGCCGTTTGAGGTCAAAAGTACCTGGTCAAAATTTATGGTTGAGCCGGCTTCGCCGCTGAGTTTTTCCACCTGGATTTTGTCGCCTTTTTTTACCAAGTATTGCTTGCCGCCTGTTTGAATGATTGCTAACATAAAATTTAATTTACGAGCGGAATCGAGAAGTTAAAATTTAAAGATTGTTCTCGACAGGCTCGAACAATATGTATTTAAATAACTGTTATATTTTATCACTTTTTGATTTGGAAGTCAATCCCCCATCTTTTGCACCATCAAATAAATCGGGAATATGGGGGTGTTCGCGTTTATAAATAATGACCGTGGCCAGAGCCATGAATATCATTAAACAAAAGAGCAAAACCAGGGCAATCAGTTTGCCCAAGCTCTGTAAAAATACAGCCGTAAAGCCGAAAAAGGCACTTATTGCGTAAAGGGTCAAAACAGCCTGTTTTTGGCTGAAGCCAATATCTAAAAGCCGGTAGTGCAAATGCCTTCGGTCGCCGGAAAAAGGGCTGCTGCGGTAAAAAATACGCCTAATAATTACCCAGGCGACATCTAAAATGGGGATGCCCATAACCAAAAGCGCGGTGGCGATTTTCGCACCCAAAATTACGGCAAGTACGCCTAAGGTAAAGCCAATAAAGGTGCTGCCGCCTTCCCCCAAAAATATTCGCGCAGGGTGAAAATTGTAAATGAGAAAACCGACCAGCGCGCCCGCAAGCATTATGGCCAGGGTTGCCGTCATGGGTTGGTTAACTTTTTCAGTCAGGGAAACGGCGAATATCGCAAACGCGCCAATGCAGCCTACGCCGGAAGTAAGGCCGTCCAGTCCGTCTAAAAATTTGGTCGTATAAATCATGCCCATTAACCACAGCCATATAAGCAGGGCTGAAATTTCCAATTTCCATCCGCCGGCCGCCGGACCAATTTGCAAGAAATAGTCAATATTAATGGGTGCGCCGAAGGGATTGCTTAAGAACTTAATCCCAACGCCAATCCCGGCCACGACCACCACTAAAGATGCGAGTGCGGGGAAAAGCCAGGTGAGTTTGGGCGGCAAGTTATATTTGTCGTCCAAAATTCCGCCAAAAATAAGTAAGGCTCCCCCAGCAGCGGTAGCTAAAAAGAATTTTAACGGGATGATGTTAAAATCCACCTCGCCTGCGAATAAATAAACTGCCATTGAAATGCAAAAAGCAAAAAATACCGCACTGCCCCCAATAAGCGGAGTCGGGTTTGGGTGGATTTTCCGGGGCGCGGAATTTGGGTAGTCTAAAATTTTAAACTTAAAAGCGAGACGTCTGACCAGGGCAGTAAAGAGGGTGGATAAGGCTACTGCCCAAAAAAACCAAAAAAAATAAGACATAAAATAGATTTCAAATATTTGATTTCAAAGGAATGCCCAATGCTTCAATTTAAAATGTGAAATTTGTCGTCCCTGCGGGACATCTGTGGTAGGTACAACCGAAGGCATGATAATCGGACATTTTTTATTCGCCGCCTTCGGCGGTTTGCATCTCCTTCATTGTTAGCGCGGTGTTTTCCCCTTTCCTGGCCTTGGGGGTTACCCAAAACTCCAGGTATTTTCCAAACATAAGCCTGGTTTGGGCTTCAATGGCCGGTAGGCTGTGAAAAAGCACGGCGGAAATAGGCACCAAAAACCATTGGAGGTACATGGAAATGGTTCTCCATGGGCCGTATTTGCGGGGCCTCGGGGGCAGCAGGATAAGGTTTACGTACACGCTGAAAATTAAAAACACCAGCGCCACACGCATAAGCGTCTGAGTGACATAAGGCAAGTTAAAAGCCACCACGCTCTGCAAGAACTCTCGGCCGCCGACAATTAACGGCAGCCAGCCAAGCACGGCTATCATAATGCTGGCCGTGGCCCAAGTAAAGTTAGTTTCCACATATTGGTACAATTTGTAGATTTTCCAATATAGCGGTGTTTTGCTTTTTATTAGGGGCCAAATAAGATGCGGATAATACTCTACGTTGTAAGCCCAGCGCCTTTTTTGCTTGTATTGGTTTATGAAAGTTTGCCATGTGGTTTCAGCCAAGCAGGTGTCCAAAGAGACAGGCAAAAACAGCGGGATAACCCGATAGTCGCCGTTATAGTGCAGGAAACACTGCCAATAAATAAACTCATCTTCATTGACAATATCTTTTTTCCAAAAACCGACTTCTTTTAAAGCCTTTAAAGTCATGGTGTGGGAAGAAAAAGTCTTGAGCCTGTCCGGGCGGCTGCTTTCGGTAAATTGCCAGGAAGATATGGTTATTACACGGATTAACGCGGGGCTGTCCCAAATGTTATTATTGTAAATGGCAATGGGCTGGAAGCTGGAACGGTATGGTTTTTCGGAAGTTAAAAATTCGTACATGACCCGGCCGAAATATTCCGGATGAATAATTGTGTCGGAATCAAAGTTGGAAACTAAAACCTTATCTTCCTCTATACCCAGTTTGGCGAGTTCAGGCAAAATTTGCTTGATTGAATAAGTGGCGTTGGCACTCTTGCCGCGGATCTCACCCTCCAAACCGTCCGGATGAACAGTATAAAATACTTTATGAAAGGTTTTTTGATAATTTTCCATAACCTGCTTGGCGGTGCCAGTTGCCGCCAAGCCGGCCCTTTCTTCACCCGCAAGCAGGAGAATAATTTTGTCTTTCGGGTAATGGCAATTGGCCAGGGCGCTAATGGAGGAGTTTAAGACTTCCGCGCTTTCATGGACAAAAGGTAATAGAACAACATGGTAATAGTTTTCAAGTGGCCAAATTTCCCGCCCCCTAGACAGGAGATTTTGCAGTCTTTTGATTTCTTGGTTCAAATAACGCCGTTCGCTATAGCTTTTAGCTTGCCTGCTTTCCAAAAATTCAATGAATTTCGGCAGATCGCTTAGCCTTTGCGCGTAATCCAGCCAGTTTATTTTGACCATGAATTTAAAGCGCAAATAACTGGATATAAGATGGATGGCGCCGTTAATGGCGCGCAAAAGCCAGTAAAAATCAAAACAAATTATAAAAAGCGCAGCCCAAATCGGCTTTGTAAAGGAAAGAATTATTGCAAAAATAAATACGGCCCAGAACTGGAGTCCGGGCAGGATTTCCCAAAACCTTTCTGTACGGCTTCGTTTTCTGAACATAAAAAAAATTAATTTTGGGCAGCCAGAAGAATTAGGCTAAGCAATACCAAAAGTTGAAAAAAGAGCGTGCCGGCGGCAATCGCGCGCGGCAGGAATTCTTCAGGTTCCCCCAGCTTTCGGTATATGGCAATGTTAAGTATGCTAACAGCCAAAGCCAGCAAAGGCAGTGAGTATAAATTGGAGCCATTTCCATACCAAATTACTCCCGAATGCACGGTATATTTTAAGGCCACATTTTCGCCTTTAAGCCCATCTTTGAAAACAACTAATAAAAATGTTATAATATTAATCAAGAAAGAAGAAATCCACAGAAACAAAAAATCGCTTAGTTTTGAGGGGAAATATTTAAATTTCATAAAAGTATCTAAATAATTATACCGAAAAAGAGCGGTTTAAGCAAAGGCACACTTGCTTTTCATGAATAAAAAACAAAAACTCTATTTTTTTGTTGTTGTCCTTCTGGCAGTATTTTTTAGGTTTTTCCAAATTACCCAAATGCCCGGCGGCTTGTTTCCCGATGAGGCCGCAAACGGATTGGATATAAATTCAATGCAACAGGGCCAGTTGCAGCCTTTTTATGAGCGCGGCAACGGACGCGAGGCTTTGTTTTTTTATATGGAGTGGGCCAGCGTTGGAATTTTTGGCAAAGGCGCATGGCAAATGCATGCGGTTTCGGCCAGCGTTGGGCTTTTAGCGGTTATTGTATGCTTTTTGGTTACCAGGCGGCTGTTAATGGTTGGCCAAAAGTCGGATGACCCACAGGCTCTCGATCGAAGTATAAATATAGCTTTATTGGCGTCTTTTTTAATGGCAGTTTCCAGCTGGCACACCGTGCTTTCGCGCACGGCCTTTAGGGCAAACTTAATCCCCTTGTTTGCGGGCTTGAGTTTTTTATTTATACTCAAAACTTACCAGGCAACAAAAAACCGGGAAAAATATTTAAACGCTTTTGTCGCAGGCGCGGTCTTTGCACTCGGCTTTTATACCTACATTGCCTACAGGATTTTAGTCCCAATAGTGGGGTTCCTAATTATTTGGCCTTGGCTGGCGGTGGGGCTAAAAACCGGCATAAGGGAGTATTGGAAACAATTTTTACTATTTTTGATGGCCGCTGTCATATTTTTCTATCCGCTTTTCAGTTATTTTAGGAGCCATCCCGGCAGTTTTATTGGCAGAAGCGGTCAAGTGTCAGTATTTAATCCCGAGCTTAACGGTGGCGATTTAATAGGCACAATTTTGGAAGTTTCGCGTTTAAGCTTTTTGGCTTATTTTACTGAAGGAGATTTAAACTGGCGGCACAACATATCGGGACTGCCTTTCCTTTCTCCCCTGGTTTCGCCGTTCTTTGCAGCCTCACTTGCAATAGTTACTTTGTTGGCAATTGTTTATTTCTTTGCCCCCAGAAAAAGGGCGGTGTGGTGGAAATATGCTGTGCTGGCCGCTTGGTTTTGGGGCTTGCTGGTGCCTGTTATTACCACGGGCGAAGGCATCCCCCATGGTTTGAGGTCAATAGGAACGATTCCCCCTGTGTTTATAATTAGCGCACTGGGATTGTATAAGTTCGGCGAATTTGTTTGGGGTCTCCATAAAAAATATGGAATCTCCGGCATTTTAAAAAATTGGCTGGTAAAAAGCATGTACAAGCTCGCAGTTTTTTGCTATCTTTTAGCCTTGGTTTTGCAAACATATTTTGCCTATTTTGTTTATGCCGCAAGCAGCCCGGAAAATTTTTATTCCTTCCGCAGCGATCTCGTGCCAGTTTCCAAATATTTAATTTCCCGCTGCAACAAAGAGCAAACCTATTTAGTGCTAGATAAGTTTTCCGTCCAATCCACCGATTTTTTGACCAGTGACCCAAACGGCAATTTTACGAGTCCCTGCAGTGTCCCCTACCGGCAGGTTGATCCGGAAGATTCCTGGAAATTACCGGAATTAAAGCCGGGCGATGAAATAGTTTTTGCGCAATCGAGCATTTTTGACATTAAAAAATTTAAACAACACCATACAAACACCCATTTACGGCTGGAGGTCAGGAATAAATTCGGCCAGACGGTAATGGCGGTGTATGGAAGTCAGTAGCAATTAGCTAGTAGCCGGTAGTCTGTAGGCGGGCAGTTTGGCTACCCCCTACTTGCTACAAGCTACTCGCTAAATTCTCAATATTAGTTTATGAAAAAATATTTTTGGCTTATTGTAATTTTATTAATCGGCGCAATACTTCGTTATTATCACAACACCGACATCTCGCTTTGGCATGACGAAGCTTTTTCAGCTCTGTTGATTAAGTACAATTGGAGCGAGATGATGTATCGCATAGGCCTCGACGTCCATCCGCCGGCGTATTACGTGTTTTTGAGGCTCTGGCATTATATTTTTGGCGACAGTTTGCTTTCCTTGCGTTCTTTTACTGTTTTTTTCAGCCTTGCAACCGTTTGGGCGACCTGGCTATTTGTAAAAGAAGCGTTTAAGAACGAAAAGTTTGCATTGTGCGCCGCAGCTTTAGTGGCTTTGAATCCGTTTCAAATCCAGTATGCAACGGAAGCGCGAATGTATACTATGGGTGCGTTTTTTGCAATTTTGGCCGCTTACTTTTTAACCAAGGCCCTCAACCTTGGCGTTTCCATTCATAAAACCGCCCAAGCGGAGCAGGTGCCCAATTTGCCGGAAGTAATTTCAGGCAAGAAAAAAATGCTTGCCGCTTATTTCGGCTTTGTGCTATCCACCGTCATAATTATTTATACGCATTACTATCTGCTGTTTACGGCTGCGGCAATAGGTTTCTACGGCTTGATTTACATTTTTCGCCATCATTTGGGCCACGGTTTGGGGAAATATAAATGGCTCTTAATTTCTTTTGCGTTAATCGTTCTGGCTTTTTTGCCTTGGCTAAAAGTTTTCCTTTTCCAATATAGGCAAGTGGGCGCCGGCTACTGGATACCGCCTATGGACAGGTGGAGCATACCTTCCGTGCTTTATACTTTGCTTTTTGGTTTTTCCCATGACGTCAACCAGGTAAGCGTGCAAAAGGTTTTAATATTTGTTGCATTGGGAAGTCTGGTTGTTTTATGGCTGTTTTTAAAGAAAACTCAAAGCTTTTCCAAATGGCTGGTCTTTTTGGCAATTTTGGCGCCATTTTTGGGCAGTGTTCTCTTTTTGGTTTTGGCCAAGCTTAAAGGTAGTAACAGTTCGGTGTTTTTAGTCCGGTACTTCCTTTACAGTTCGGCATTTTTGTCAGTTATGGTTGCCGGGTGGTTGGTTAGCCTAAAACAAAAAAAAATCTCGACAGTTTTATTGAGCATATATTTAATTTTGAATTTTTGGGCATTCCTAAAATATTGGGATAACCTCCATATCCAATCCCGCCCCGGGATGAATGCCGGATCAAAGTATTTGAAGGCCAACATTCAGCCCAACGACAAGCTTTATGCGGGCAGCAGTTTTATTTTTTTCAATTTAAAATATTATGTCAGCCAGGTAAAAATCAGCCAACGCCCCTTGCTGTTTACCGGGGGAACACGGGAGGCTTCGTCTCTCCCCCATTTTGCGGGAACAGCTATTTTAACAAACGAAGATTTATTGCCCGATTTTAATTCTGCTGTAAAAACAGGCGAACAGGTTTGGCTGGTGTGGACCAGCGGCTTTGGTTCCTCAAAACCTGCAGTGCCTAAAAATTGGGCTCAATTAAGCGAAAAAGAATACCCGGAAGTTAGGCCATACTTAGGCGCAAGTACTTTTGTCACACAGTATGTAGTGAATTAGTTATAAAAAAAACAGGCATTATTGCTTATACAGTAATGCCTGTTTTTAATTTGCAAGGTAGATTGCCAGCGGTTTGTTCGGCATAACATAAAATGACGGTCTTCTTGCTTTGCAAGAAGACCGTCATTTGGTTTACTCAATCACTGTACCTTCAAACTCTTTTCCCAGCAAAATTTTTTCCAGGTTCTTTAAGTTCTTGCCTGCCGCTATAATTGCACGTAGACCGGAAGCTTTGGCGGTTTTTGCTGCCGTCGGATCAAATGGCAGATTTGCTCCGGGGTTCCACTGGCTACCGGTAATTTTTAAAAGTCCTGGCCACGAAATATTTTTAATTTTTTTTGCGTCTTGGAATTTTTTCGGGTCCTTGCTGTAAAGAAAGGGAATGTTGCTTAAATTAATAATTGTCTTTCCGCCGTAGGCCAGGGCGAGCCTTACAGCGTCGTCGTCGGTACTCCTTCCCGGCATCCACCCGCCGGCCACTAGAATTTTTTCCTTAAAATTTAATTTTTTGTTGGGATCGGAAATCACGTTGGGGTTGGCCAGCTTTCCGAACATCAGCTGAATGAGTTTGGCATTCAGCCAGGTTGACTGTATGCCCAGCCAGTCCAGAGCCGTATTGTCGGGCTTGGAGATTTGCGACAAGGCAGCCTGATATTTCCGGCAGGTTTTTCCGCCACCGGTAATTAAAATAAACCTGTTCCCCCGCTTTGCATGGCGTTCTATTAGGCTTTTAAAGCTTTTCAGGAATTTTATGTCCACTTCATCGGGAACAATTAGCGAACCGCCTAAAGAAATTACAAAAAGATTTTTCATATGGGCTATTTTATGGGCGTGGTTGTCGCTTGGACAGGCTGTGGCTCCCGGGCGCACTCGGCATCAAGGTAACACACAAAACCTTTGTCGTTAATTCTCATGTCTATATATTTTATTGAATGTATTCTAGCTTGACCAATATCTTTAAGCAAGAGGGCCGCTTGATAGACGGTTTTGTCCATGTCGGAATTTATGTCGAAATACCAAGACCACCCGTATTGGGTTTTAATTTCAACCTCCGGGCTTTCTGGGTTTTCTAACGCAATGCTTTTTGTTTCTGAGTCAAGTTGTGTGCGCAGTAAGGTCATTAGCGCATTTAAATTCTGAATATACCCATCTCCAAAGGCGTTTTGGTTTTCATAAAAAATCTCTTCTTTCTTTATAATTAGGGGTAACAGCAGGCCGGCTTCGCTGCTGCTGGCGTACATTTCAGAGCTGCTTAGTTGTCTTGTCACCAGCCCGTCATTGGAAACAATATAAGCGCTTTGCGGCGTTTGCATTTGGAATTGGTCATAGCGGCCCTGGACGGTAATTTTGAGAGTTGCCGGGAAGTGTTTTTTAATCGATATTATTTGGCTGATCTGGCCGTTTTTTTTAAGCAGGTAATCGGAAAGCCTTTCTTTGGATAGCAAAACTAAATTTGACCGTGACCACGGAAAACGGACAGCCAGGTAATCGCGCACAGTTTTCTCTACTGACTGGCTTTCGGTTTCGTTGATCCCGGAGATTTGCACAGTTTTTACGGAAAACAAATTCGGAATATAAAAAAAGTATATTGCGAAAATCATAATTAGGCCCGCGTATATTTTATAGCGCAAAGAAGACAGGCCAATTTTATTAAAAAATATCCCCCATTTGGTTTGGGGAATATTTTTGGCTACTCTTTTGTACCCCCGGGCATCTTGGAGTTTTTTTCGGAAGTTTGGGTTTTGGAATTTTATTTTATTGTTCATGTGATACTTATATACTAATCATGCGAATGATACAGATGGATACGAATATATTATTAGCATTATTTATAATATTAGTACCCATTCGTATATTGGTATCATTTTTTAATCATGTCTTTGCCCACGTATGGTTTTAAGACCTCCGGCACGGCAATGGAGCCGTCTTTGAGCTGGTAGTTTTCAATTATGGCTATTAAGATGCGCGGACTGGCGACCACGGTGTTGTTAAGGCCGTAAACGTGTTTAACCTTCCCTTCGCTGTCTTTGTAGCGGATGTTAAGCCGTCTGGTTTGCCAATCGGTTAAGTTGGAGTCGGAATGCGTTTCTCCGAAATTTTTTCGGGAAGGCATCCATGTTTCAATGTCATACATTTTGTATTTGCCCGCGCCCATATCGCCCGTGCAAATATTCAAAACGCGGTGGGGCAGCTTTAGATCCTTAAGCATTTCCTGCGCAATTTCACGCATGGCTTCGTGCCATTTTTCGCTTTCCAAAATATCGGCTTTGCACAAAACTACCTGTTCGACTTTCATAAATTCATGTATGCGGTAAATGCCCTTGGTGTCTTTGCCGTAGCTGCCAATTTCCCCGCGGAAGCATTGCGAAATGCCGCAAACTTTTACGGGCAAATCTTTTTCTTCCAGAATTTTGTCGGAATAATACGCCAACAGCGCGGGTTCCGAAGTGCCTGAAAGGAAAAGCGGATGCTTTAAATAATCGGAGTCCCGAAGTTCGCCTTCGGTCCCTAAAACGTACTGGTCTTGCCGCCCGAACGGGAAATGGCCGCTGCCAAAAAAAGCAAATTCCCTGGCCATAACCGGTGGAATTAACAGCTGAAAGCCTTTCTCCCCCATTTTCTTTAAGGCATGCCAAATTAGGCCGTACTGCATAAGCACGGCTTCGTTTTTTAGGTAATAACCCCTAAAGCCCGCGGTTTTTACGCCCGCCTCCAAATCCAGCATATTGTGGGCTTCCATAAGCTCTACGTGGTCTTTAGGCTCAAAATCAAAGACTGTGGGGACTTGTTGAACCTTTTCCTGGTCTTTCGGGTCTATGTCGCCTATAGAAGGGCTCCAATACAGCCATGGAACGTTTTCGCTGTCGTCTTTGCCAATGGGGGTTTCGGGACTCGGGATATTGGGGACGAGCGATATAAGCCTTTCGTAGTCGCCCAAAATCCTGTCTAACTTTTTTTTCATTTCCGCTTCTTTTGCATCCACTTCCTTCATTTCGAGCAGCTTGGCTTTTTTTTCTTCCGGCGAAAGCTTGGCTATTTCTTTTGAAAACTGGTTTTTGGTCGCCTTCAGGCTTTCCAGTTCTGTTAGAAAGTCCCGCCTTTGGGCGTCCAAATCCAAAAGCGCGTCCAAACTCAGGTCAATGCGCTTGTTTTTTATGGCTTCTTTTACTTTTTCCTGATTTTCACGGATGAATTTTATATCGAGCATATGCGTTATCCTTCTCCCCTTAAAATTGGGGAGGTTGGGGCAGTTAAATAATTAGAGCGGAATTTAAATACTATTTAAGAGGATTTTTTTTAATGATTCGAAAGATAATTTAAGATTTTCTTTTCTAAAAGCTTAACAACTTTTTCCACGTCATTTTTAAATTGGGGGTAAGACTCATTAAATAATCTAATTAAACTGGAGTGGTCATAGCTATGAACTCTTAACTCGGTAGAGTTTGAGCCTCCATTGTTTTTTGGCGTCCAAACCGTCCCCTCAAAAGTATAGTGAGCTTGTACTGTTTTTCTAAATCGTACGTGGGACAAGTCGCTTATGTAAATTTTTCTGTTGTCTAGGTCCACAATATAGGAAATGCCCGAAGCTTCGGGTTTTAAAACCTCATTAATTTTAGCGTTCGTCCTAAAGTCTTTTTTGAAAGAAAAAGTCTCAACGTAATATTCAGGCGTTAGCTCGTATTCTAGTTCTGGCATTGTATAATTTAATCTTTATTAATCCAGAAACTTAACCGTTTCATAAATGTTCCTAAAGGCGTCGAGGTTCTGGATTTCGTGTGGGGGGAAATATTTAAGTTCCGAAATTTCCTCTTCAAGGCCCGCTTTAAGCTGGCCGCTTAAAATTTTACATTCGTATGTGCAAATAATAATTTGCCATACATCCCCGCTCGGTTGTTGTTGGGTTTCCGAAAAAATTTTAGGGATAAGTCTAACTATTTCCACATTTAACCCTATTTCTTCCCTTACCTCGCGAACCAGCGCTTCTTCGGGCGTTTCCCTGAATTCTATTCCCCCGCCCGGGAATTCCCATTTGCCGTGCGCGGATTTTAAATCCGGTTGATGCCTGCGCGCAAGCAAAATTTCCCCTTTTTCGTTGCGAATTACGCCCACGACAATTGTAATCTGCTTGGTATGCATTATGTATATAAAGGCAGGTTGCCGGTAAGTTCCTTAACTTTGGATTCGGCTCCAAAAACCAAAATCCCCAAATGTTCTATTTCTTCGTGCGGCTTTTGGGCAGTCCATTCAGCCACTTTCTTGTCATTGGTGGACTCCAGCATTTCTTTGGTAAATTCCGCAACCTCTAAACCGTGTTGTTTGGCTTGCTCGGCGAGCTTTTTAAGCTCCTGGTTGGAGGTGGCCGTTTTTATCATTATGGCGTAGCGGATGTTGAGCTTAATGTTTTTTCCGTCTTTGGATTTTATTTCATCCTGGTGGAAAAGGTTGTGGCCTTTTTTTGTAATGCGCGCCGCAAATGCCGCGTTTAAATGGGCGACAGTGTTAAGCTCTTTCCACGCCTCAAGCCCTGCATTTTTGCTAATAACAGCCACGGCCAGCAGGTTTTCTTTGGCTTTTGCCGGGCCCTTTGCAGCTTCTTTCATGAGCGGGAAAACCACAGTTTCGCGTATGGATTTGTCGGCCAAAATCGCAAACAGCCTTTCGGAAAGTCCAAAACCCGCGCATGGCGGCATGCCATATTCCATGGCTTCTACGTAGTGCTCGTCCAACATTTGAGCTTCCTCATCGCCGGCCGCCCTTAAAGACGCCTGCTCTTCAAACCTTAAGCGCTGGTCAACGGGGTCGTTAAGCTCGCCAAAGCCTTTGCCCAATTCCGTGCCGTAGGCAATTATTTGCATCCTTTGTACCAGCCTCGGGTTTTTAGGGTCGCGCTTGGCCAAAGGCTCCAATTCTATTGGTTGGTCGACAAGAAAAACCGGTTTTTGCGCCGGGATATTTTTACGGACTTCTTTGAAAATCAGGTCAATGAGCCTGCCCCGTCCGGCAAATGTCTCATATTTTAAATTATGGCTGTCGCAATATTTTTTTAAGTCCGCGTCTAATGCTGTAAGCAGGTCAATCCCTGTGTGTTTTTTAAAAATTTCAATATAGCTGACTTTTTCCCATTTTCCGCTCCAGTCAACCGTCTGTCCCCTTGCCGTAATAATTAGGGTGCCAAAAGTATCCTCGATTATCTTTTGGTACATTTCGCGCACCAAATCCATCATTTCTTCAAAAGATGCATAGGCCCAGTAAAATTCCATCTGAGTGTAGTCCTGCAAATGTTCGGTAGAAATCCCCTCGTTTCGAAAAATGCGACCGATTTCAAAAACTTTTTCATACCCGGCAACCAGCATTTTTTTAAGCGGCAACTCTAGCGATATGCGTAAGTAAAAATCTTTATCCAGGGCGTTATGGTGGGTAATAAAAGGCCTGGCTTCGGCGCCACCGGTGGAGGACTCCAAAATTGGCATGTCAATATGCAAAAAACCTTTCGCCTGCAAAAATTCCCTCATGCTGTTCCAAAAGCGGGCTTTTTTTATAAAAATTTCCCTGGCTTCAGGGTTAAGCAGTATGTCCAAATACCTTTTCCTTAAGCGTTCTTCTTCGTCCGCAAGGCCAAAGTGTTCGGAGGGAAGCGGAAGCAG
The DNA here is from genome assembly GCA_964504715.1 of uncultured Candidatus Saccharibacteria bacterium. Taxonomy (GTDB): domain Bacteria; phylum Patescibacteriota; class Doudnabacteria; order UBA920; family UBA920; genus JBBTRN01. The sequence goes on from CAZDEP010000001.1 coordinate 161,700, forward strand.
GCTCTTAGCCAGTAACTTGTAGCCGCTAGCCGCTAAAGTCTTTTCACCGGTTTTAGTTTTAAAGAGGTTGCCCTCTATTTGGACAAAGTCGCCCAAGTCAAAATTTTTAACAAAAAATTTGTAAGTTTCGCCCAGGCCGTCCTCTTTTAGCAGGCACTGTATTTTTGCCGTCCCGTCTTCAATATGCACAAAGGTAATTTTACCCATGTCCCGCCAGGACCTTATCCTGCCAACCAAAACCAGCGGTTGCTCCGTGAGTGTGTCAAAATCATCCAACGCCTGTTTGTTGGTATGGGTGCGGTTAGTGGTGGAAGGATATGGGTCCAGTCCCGCTGCTTTTACCTTTTCCAATTTTTCCCGCCGGTTTTTTATTACGTCTTCAAGTCTTTCGGACATACTACAGAACTACCGATTAATTGTAATTTACAGATGGCTACAGATTCTGTTGGTATCTGTAGTGTCTTATTTAGTAGTTTTATGTAGATATTATAACAAAAAACCGCCCATATAGCCAAGCGAGCGGCTTTTTAACTGTTGATTGATTTTGCCCGTATCTTTTATTCAATATTTATTATCTCATATTCCATTTCCCCGGCCGGCGTCGTGATTTTGAATTTATCTCCGATTTTCCTGCCCAAAAGCGCCTGGCCAACAGTTGATTCGTTGCTAATTTTACCTTCTTTGGGGTTGGCTTCGTTAGTACCGACAATTGTGTATTTTTTTTCGGAGCCGTTGGCTTTAATTATAGTGGTAGAGCCTACGGTCACGGTATTGCCGTGGTTGTGGTGAGAAATAATTTCGGCGTTTTTGACAATGTCTTCTATTTCCGCAATGCGGCCTTCCACAAAGCTTTGCTCTTCGCGCGCCTGGGCGTAGTCGGCATTTTCGCTCAAATCACCGTGCGCCGCGGCCTCCCGGATACGCTCAATAACCTCTTTGCGCTTGTTTTCCACAAGCTCTTTGAGTTCTTTGTTTAGTTTTTCCAAGCCTTCGGCCGTAAGTAGGTATTTTTTTGACATAGAGTATTTTTATCGCGGGGCCAAAGGCCGCGTCGATCTGCTATAGAGATAGATTGCTTCGTCGTCCCAATACCATCGGGACTCCTCGCAATGACATTCTGTTATTTAATAAATAGATTCCCGCAATAATGCGGGAATTTTTCGTATGCTAGGGATATGTTAGGCTATTTTTCTTTTTGTGTCAATCCTGGCCATTTTCAAGGTGCCTTTTAAGTTTATCGTTATCATTAAATTCGTTCAGCCGGTCTTTCTTTAAGCCTAAAACTATAAGGTAGCCGATTATTGATCCAAAGGGAGAAAAGGCCCCGCAGAAAAATCCTAAAATCGTATAACCGAAACTTTTTTTGGAGAAAATATGGCAATAATAGGAAACCAAGATTCCGGTAGCCACTAAGAACAAAAAAATTAACGGCCCTTGCCGCAAAATTACAGCCAAAATAGAGAGTATTAAGAATGGCCAAAATTTAGAGATGAATGCTTTCCAAAGTTTTTCAATTTCTTCTTTTTCCATATCTTGATTGTGTAGTTTGCGAATTAAAAATCCAGGTTCTTAACCCTTCGGCAAGCTCAGGATCAAACCCAAATTAAATATCAAGGTTCTTAACAGCTTTGGCGTGTGTGGTTATAAAGCGCTTTCGGGGTGCGACTTCGTCGCCCATTAAGACTTCAAAAATTTCGGAAATTTTTTCCGCGTCTTCTATTTTTACCTGGAGCATAACGCGGGCGGCCGGATCCATGGTGGTTTCCCATAGCTGATCTGGGTTCATTTCGCCAAGGCCTTTGTAGCGCTGTATGGTGTATTTTACGCCCTCCACTGCGTTTACCGTGGTGTCGTCACCCGTGATGTTTTCCAAATCCTGCGGGGCAGATTCGCCCGTTTCTTCTTTGCCGCCTGCAGGTTTTTTGGCGGTCTTTTTCGTTTTGGCTTCTTTAAGCAAATCGGACAAAACTTCGTCCCTTTCGTCATCGCTAAAAGCGTATTGGCTGGCTTTGCCGACCTGGACTTTGTAAAGGGGAGGCTGGGCAATGTACAAGTGCCCGTTTTTTATAATGTCGGGGAAGTAGCGGTAAAACAAAGTTAAAAGCAGGGTGCGAATGTGCGCGCCGTCCACGTCGGCATCGGTCATTATAATTATGCGGTGATAGCGCAGCTTGCCCATATCCAGCAAATCGCCCACGCCCGTGCCCATGGCAATAATCAGGTTTTTTATTTCCTGCGAAGAGAGCGTTTTGTCCAAGCGCGCGCGTTCTACGTTCAGTATTTTTCCGCGCAGCGGTAAAATGGCCTGGAACCTTCGGTCCCTCCCCTGCTTGGCGCTGCCGCCGGCGCTGTCTCCCTCGACTATGTACAGTTCACACTGGGCCGGGTCGCTTTGGCTGCAGTCAGCGAGCTTTCCTGGTAGAGCAAGGCCGTCCAGTACGCCTTTTCTAATAACGCTATCGCGCGCGGCACGCGCGGCCAGGCGGGCCTTGGCAGCCAAGACCACTTTTTCCATAATTTTTCCGGCGTCCTGCGGGTGTTCTTCAAAATATATGTCCAAAGCCTCGCCCGTCACCTGTTCAACAACGGTCCTGACTTCGGGGTTGCCCAATTTGGCCTTGGTTTGGCCTTCAAACTGCGGGTTCGGGAGCTTGACGGAAATAACAGCTGAAAGGCCTTCGCGCATATCATCGCCAATTAGCTTTTCGCTTTCTTTTACATAGCCGTTTTTTATGGCGTAGCTGTTTATGCAGCGGGTAAGCGCGGTCCTAAAGCCGGTTACGTGCATGCCGCCTTCGGGGTTGTAAACGTTGTTGGCATAGGCCAAAATTCTCTCTTCAAAGTCGTCAGTATATTGGATGGCAATTTCCACCGAAATATCCGCTACCTGCTTTTGGATGTAGATGGGCGAGCTTTTTAGCTTTTTGTTGCGGTTAAACTGGCGAATGTAGGAAACAATACCCCCTTCAAAAAAATATTGGTAAGTAAGGCCAATCCTCTCATCGGTAATAATAAAATGCAGACCCTTGGTTAAATATGCTTGGCTGCGCAAATGCTCAAGGACGGTTTTAAAATTAAATTCCGTGGTTTCAAAAATGCTGCTGTCGGGATAAAAAGTTATGGAAGTGCCGGTTTTGTCCGGGTCGTCTTTGTCAACTTTGCCCACGGGTTTTACCATGCCTTGCGGTTTGCCGATTTTATATTTTTGTTCGTAAACCTTGCCGTCGCGCTTAACTTGGGCAACTAACAGGGTCGACAAAGCGTTCACCACCGAAACGCCTACGCCATGAAGGCCGCCGGAGACTTTATAGCCGGAAGCGTCGCCTCCAAATTTGCCGCCGGCGTGGAGCACCGTTAAAACGGTTTCCAGGGCGGATTTTTTGGTTTGCTTGTGCACGTCCACCGGGATGCCGCGGCCGTTGTCTACCACGGTAACGCCGCCGTCTTTTTGGATTAAAACCCCCACTTTGTTTGCGTGCCCCGCCATGGCTTCGTCCACACAGTTGTCCACGACTTCCCAAATAAGGTGGTGGAGGCCCGTTGAGGAAGTGGAACCTATGTACATGCCCGGGCGCTTGCGAACAGGCTCCAGGCCTTCAAGCACGGTTATATTTTCTGCGGTATAACCGCCGGTTTTCTTAGCGACTGTGTCTTTGTCTTTTGCCATTCGTTTAGCTTAATTTTCTTCTAAATCTTCTAAATAATCAAATATATCTTTTTTTACTTTGGGATCAATATTTGCCCCTTCTACCAGTTCTCTGATTTGTTTGCGCGTTGCCGGTTCCCATGCAAGGAGCTCATCAATTTTATCATAAATTACTCGCATATTTCTTTCATTTGCATCTAATTCCAGTTGTATTTCAATAACCTCCAAACCCTGTTTAATTTCCGTTTCGACTGAATAGTTTTGGTGATTTTCTTCCATATTCATACTCTATATTTTAGCATAAATTCCATAAAAACTCCATACCAAATATATACAAAAAAGGCTTTATTTAAGGCAAATTTAAAGCCCGAACTGGGGTTCGAGCTTTAAATGAACTGAATGTAAAAGTTATCAACATTTGTAGTGTATACTGTTCGAGCTTGTCGAGAACTACAGGATTAAATTTTAGCTTCTCCACAAGGTCGAAAGCTAAAATTTTTATCTCAATTCCGCGTTGTAGACTTTTTTAGTTTCTTCGTATAACTTGTTATGCAAAGGCTCTACTTCCTCGGTTGTGAGTGTCCTTTCGGGGCTTCTGTAGACCACATGGTATGTATAGCTGATTTTGTCAGGGCCAAACTTTTGGGCGTTTTCGTATTTGTCCATAAGTTCGACTTGTTCAACCAGGTCGCCGCCGATTTCCCTAATGAGGTCAAAATAGTTATTGGGCACGAATGACTTGTCCACCACAAAGGAAATATCCCGAGGCACCGGGGGAAATTTGCTCACTTGAGTAAATTTATTTCCGAGCTTTAGCTGTTTTTTTACGCGCGTGTCTTCTGACCACAAGAGCCTAATGTCGGGCAGGTCCATGCTGGCTATGGCCAGGCGTTCAAGGCCAAAGCCAAACGCCCAGCCGGTCCACTTTTTGCTGTCAATCCCGAATTTCTCAAGTACGCTGCCCTTTACCACTCCGCAGCCCGTGACTTCCACCCATCTGCCGCCGATTTCCACTTCCATTTCCAGCGAAGGGTCCGTATAAGGGAAAGTGTCGGGGTTTAAGCGGTACTTTACACCCTCTCCGAATACGGCCTTGGCAATATTGCCCAGGGCTTCTTCCAAATCGGTTTGGGTAATAACTTTAAGGCCGCCCGGGGAAAGGTACCAGCCGTCTATTTGATGGAAGACATTCATATGGCGGTTGTCAATTTCATCCTTCCGGTAAACTTTGCCGAAACTAAAACAGCCGACCGGTTTATTCTCCGCCATCCGTTTTTTAACTTCCGGATCGTTTACATAGTAATACCACATTACCGTGGTATGGGTGCGCAGAATGTTTTTGTCGTCCACGTAATAGGTGTCGGACTTTGAGCGGGCCGGATGGTCGGCCGGGAAATCGAACAAATCGAAACTAATGTCCGCGGGTACGATTTCCGGGGTTTTTATGGTGTCCAAACCCTTAAAATTGGGATAGGCTAAAATTTTGTCTACCACTTCTTTTATGGGACTGCCTTCAGTCCTGGACAAATCGGGCATACTCAAATACCGCCTTATGCGCACAGCTTCAAAGTCGGTGCGTTTTTCCAGTTCTTGTTTGAGACGCTGTTCTTCGGAAGTGTCTATGACTATATTCATTGAACAAAATTAAGTAAAATTAAGTAAAATTGACAAAATTTACTGCAATCTACTTTTGTCAATTATGTCATTTTTGTCATTTTTTTGTCAATTATCGTTAATCATTTCTTCGTTGAGCTGACTACCCGGTTTAACATCGCTTTTTAGCAGCATTATTTCGGGTTTTTCTTCGAGTGGTCCCAGGCCAAGTTCAAAGGCCGCGCAGATCATACCCTGGCTTTCCACGCCCCTTATTGTCGCTTTTGACAGCACAAATGAGCCGTGATTTGCATCATGAATATTATGCGGTATGGTTGCGCCGGGCAAAGCCAGCGCCACCGTGTCCCCTACTCCAAAGTTAAAAGCTCCACAAACTACCGGTTCTACAATTTTATCACCCACGTCAAGTTTAATAACCCTCAACCTGTCCGCGTTGGGATGCTTGTCTATCGAAAGAACCCTGGCTGAAAGAATGTTTGTGTAATTTGCCTTGCTTTTAGGTTTAAATAAATTTTTTAGGTAATTGAGCATAATTTAAAAAATTGACAAAATTGAACAAAATTATATTGTAGTCATTTTTGTCAATTTTATTATTTCTGTCAATTTTGTCAATAGTAACGGCATTCTTCCTGGTTGCACATATAGCCGCTTCGGCCGGTGGGCGGGTTGTCCAAATAAGTTTTTAAAGTAAAAGAGTCGAAACTTTCCGAAACTTCATAGTTGTAGGCTTCGTCGGTTTTGGGGTCTTTGGGGATTTCGCCTATAAACTGCGGGACGAGCGCGGTGGGCAAGGCAGCGGCAGAGGGAAAAACGTAATCTTGGTTGCCGCCCGCGTTGTTGGCGGAATACAAAAGCAGGGCGCTTCTTATGGTTTCCAAATGGGTTTTGCGCTGGTCGTCAAAAATTGCCGCTTCTTCTTCGGCCCGATACTTTGCGGCGGTCTTGGCATTGATTTTGATAACTTGGTCCTGGGTTTCGCTATAGAAGGTCAGTGTAAAATCTTCCCCGTCTTCGGACGGCATATAGGCATACACGTATTTGTCCTTGTTGATGGGGTCTTGGGGGTTAGTCGCAACTTTGACATAAGGTTTTACCTGCGCGTACATATCCGCAAATTTAAGTTTTTGGGGAAAGGTGCCTTTGTCTTCAAAATATTTATCCAGCGCAATGGCTACCGTTTTTAAAGCCGTACTGCGCTGGGTGTCCCGGTCCTGTTTGGCCTCGGCCGACACGTCAAAGCCTGTCAAGGCACTTACAGTCGTGCTGGTTGCCTGCTTTACAGATTCCGGCGTGGTGCTGGAGCCATTGTTTGAATTGTCAGGAGGCGTCTTGGTATCAGTTGAGTCGGCTGAAAATTTGTAAATGTTTAAAAGGCTGTCTCCAAGCGTGGAAAGAGTTGGTTCATGCAGGCCCTGGCTTTGCATTTTTTGTCTAATTGCTGAAATTTCGTCTGTCGAAAAAAGCGTATCTTTGACTTTGGGATTGTACCCACCTTTTATATATTGGCCATCGTTATAACCCGGGTCATCGACGGTGGATTTTTTTCCCGGATCGGTGTCAAAAACATTTGCTTCATCGCCGTCTGCCAACCCGTCCTGGTCTGAATCGGAATTATTCGGATCCGTACCTTTGTTGTATTCCGTCAAATTATTCAGGCCGTCGCGGTCCATATCGGCCTCGTCGCCGCATTGGTCAATGTGTTCGCAGGTTTTGCTGCCGAAAAACCTCAGTTGCCAATCTTCGGGAGTGGAATACTCTTTTGCGGCATTAGCTTTCTTCTCCAGGCTCTTTACCGCATCCTCATTGAGAAGGCTTTCTTCTCCCTTCGGCATTAATACAAATTTGTTTAAAGCGTAATAGGCAGGATAAGCAATTATTAGAATTGCAAAAATTATAATAACTAAAATTTTATGCTGCTTTAAAAATTCCACCAAGGAACTGGCGGCGCTGGGTTCCCTAATAGGCTGCTCAACCTGGATTTTTGGCCCAATTATTTGTCCGGTGGTTTCGCTTTTCGGCATTATGTCATAGAATGGCGCTTCACTTTCTATTTTTTCGGGCTGGCTTTTGACCGTTCCCGGAGCTGCCGCAGAAGCATTGGGGGTTTCGTCCATAATTTATTCTTTAAGGTTGATAAAAATTTCCAAAATTACCAAAAACAAAATTAAACTAATTTCCAGCCACCAAAAAAGTATGCCATTGAGCTGCAAAATTACCAATATACTCAGGAAAAGAGCGATTATTAGGCCCTGGCGGAAACTGGCTGACAAGTCGTTTAAGTAAATATGGGGCCAAAGCCAGCGTTTGACGAGAAAAACGGTAAGGGTAAAAATTGAAAAAGCCAGCAAAAAAATACTAATATAAAAGAAAGCAAAAACCGCTATGCCTGACTCGTAAGGGTCGGTAAAATTTAAAATAGAGGCCAGGGAAAAGGCTGACAAAATTGCGCTGACCGTGAGTATGAATATTTGTTTCTTTGGTGCAATAGCCATTTTATTATAACACGTTAGGCAAGGTTTCCATAATTTTGAGGTTTAACGGCGCATAGGGCTTATTCCAAGTTTTCAAAAGCACAGTTGTGGCTTTTGGCCTTGGCGTGAAGCTCTTTGAATTTGTCGTATTTTATGGCATCGACAATTACCTCAATTTTGCCAAGCATTTTTGCTTTTAAGTCCGAAATTTCTTCGGGTCCGGCCAGCTTTTCTTCCAAAATTTCGTTGTCTTTTAAAAACCAATAGCGGAGGCTTTCAACTTTTTCGTTTAAGAATTCTTCCGCTGCCCACTGGTAAATGTAAAGTTGATCCAAATCCTTTTGGTTTTTTGGCGCATTGCCGGTTTTATAGTCAATAATCCTAATGCCGGAATTCAAAAAGTCCGCCCGGTCGATTTTGCCCGTAAAATCATATGGTCCAAGCTTTAAGCGAAAACTTTTTTCTATATATTTAGGGCGCGGATGGTCTTTTTGCAGGTCCTCATAAAAGACTTTAAGCATTTTTGAGCCCTCTTTGCGGTATTTTTCTTTTTCAGATTTATTTTCATACCAGTCGTCTATCCAACTTTCAGAATACAGCCTGGCCAATACATCGAATTCAGGCAGCGGGTGTTCTTTGGGGGTATGGCCAAACAGGTCTTCCGGTAATTCCAGGTTATCCCTGTACATTTTGTAGAATTTTTCCAAAGTGTTGTGGATGGTTATGCCAAAGCTGATCCTAAAGCTGCCCTTGGAGGGCAGCTTTAAATAGCATTCGTATTTATACTGGAGCGGGCAGAGGTCAAAGGTGTTCAGGTCGGAATAAGAAAATTTTATTGGCAGCCGCTGGTAAACAGCTTTATTTTTGCTGCTTTTGTTGAAAATTACTTGGCCTGTGGCTTGGGAGCTTTTTTGCGCTTCGGCAAGTCCGGCTTCCACCAAAAATGGCGACGGGCGTTTTAGGGTTTTGCCACCGTAGTCTTTGGCCCAAGAAAGGAAAAGGCCGTCTTTTGCCCGGGTGAGCGCGACATAAAACAGCCGGCGTTCTTCCTGCAAATGGAAATCCCCTTCCGGCAATATGTCCTTAATTAATTCTTTGGGTATTTCTATACCTTCGCTCTTGGAGCGTGTGGGGAACCGCTGCTCTACCAAATTGACAATAAATACGTACTTAAATTCAAGGCCCTTGGCCGCATGTACGGTGAGAATTTTTACGCTTTCGGGGCCGGTGTCGGGATCGAATTTTATTTCACCCTCGCTGCCGGCCAAAAGTTCCAAATCCAATGATTGCAAAAAACTGTGGAGGTCCTTATGTTCGTTTTGTTTTTCGAAGTTCTCGATTTTTTTGTAAAACTGGTCCAAATGTTCGCGGCTTTGGGCGTTTTCCAGGGTTTCTTCCTTTAGCTTTGCCTCCAGGCCAATGTCCAAAACAATTTGCACCAGCATTTCTGCCGCGGTTAAGTGTTTTGAGTCCTGGGAATGTTTGTGTAGCAGATCGTGCAGCTTTTTTATTTTCTTTTTGCCGTCTTCGGAAATGTGGGGCAGGGTTTGGGCCGGCTCCAGGGCCTCGTAAAGCGAAAGGGTTTTTTTGTGCGCATATTCCAAAAGCGCAGAAAGCTCCTGGTGGCTTAAGTAAAATTTAGGCAGCGTCAAAACGCGATACAAGCTTTGCGAGTCCCAGGCATTGTCCAAAAGTTTTATATACGATAATACATCCACAATTATCGGCTTTTTGTAAAGCCCGCGGTTGGCAAAAAAAGTGTAAGGTATGCCCGCTGCCTCAAGCAGCGGGATTATTTCGTCGGCTGCGGAATTGGCGCGCACTAAAATGGCAAAATCATTCCAGGAAGGAGGCGAAGGCATTACACCTTTCCTTACTGGCAGCGGAGGCTGGACGGTTTTTAAAGACAGGATTTTTTGTACAACCAAATGCAGCTCTTCGTTTAAATCCCGCCCTTCCAGCACCTCAATAATCCCGTCCGCGTTTTTGCTTGGGCCGCTTGGGTGGGGTTCGCAATTGGCTTTAAGCCGCTTGTCTATTTTGAGCTTTATTTCCAGGCGGTTCGGGTTGTTGGCCTGTATAAATTTGTAGGCCAAATCCAAAATGTTCTGGCACGACCGGTAATTTTCCACCAAAGTAATTTCTTTGGCTTCCGGGAAATCCTCGCGGAATTTTAGGATGTTTGAAACGCTGGCGCCGCGGAATTTGTAAATGGATTGGTCGTCGTCGCCGACGACAACAAGATTTTGTTTTGCGGCCGTGTTGCGCGTATTGTTTTCCGCAATAAGGCTTGTGTTTGCCTTACGCACCGTGTTTTGCGCATAGAAACTCGTGGCGCTGTCCTCCAACGTATTGCCGCTCGCTGTGTCTGCAAGCATTTTTACCAACCGGTACTGGGCAAAATTGGTGTCCTGGAATTCGTCAACCATCACAAATTTAAATTTGTCCCGGTAATATTTAAGCACATTGGGACGTTTTTTAAACAACTCCAGCGTATAGGCAATGAGGTCCCCAAAGTCCAAAAAATTGTTGTCGAGCAAAAGCTTCTGGTAGGTTTGGTAGGCATTGGCAATTTCTTCCAATCTCGCAATTTCCGCTGGGTCAATGCCCCCGGATTCTACGTTTGTAATTGATAATTTGGAATTTGGCTTCTGAGATTTAACCCCTTCCGGACTATCCAAAGACAGCTTTAGATTTTGGGCATAATTTAAATACTCCTGGGGCGTGATCATTTCGTCTTTGCAGCGGCTAAAGTGCGAAAGCAGCGAGTCTATAAACCTGTTTGGGCTGCCCAGAGGGCGGTAATAATCGAGCTTAAATTTTTCAAAATTTTTATAAACAAAAACCCACTGTTCGGTTTCACTCAAAATTTTAAAGTCATTGGATATGCCAATATCCAGCGCGTGGCTTTTTAAAATCCGTTCACAAAAAGAGTGGAAGGTCGAAACCCAGGAGTCGTAATAGCCAAGCGGCATAAGCAAGTCGAGCCTCTCCTGCATTTCGCCCGCAGCTTTTTCGGTAAAAGTCAGGGCCAAAATTTCGTCCGGCTTGGCCAATTTTTGTTCAATTAAATAAGCCATACGGCGGGTAATTACGGTGGTTTTGCCGGTACCCGCGCCCGCCACAATTAAAAGCGGCCCGTCGGTATGGCTTACGGCCTCAAGTTGCTGCTTATTTAAGTTTTCCAAAAGTTTGCTCATGTTTTTCAGGTCAAATTCTCATCATCGGATTCCGTTTCTTCCGCCCCCTTTATTTCTGGATCACTTTTCTTTTTTCTGTTGCCAATTTTTAAACGATTATTCTTTTCGTCCGCGGCCTTTTCGAGGAATTCAGGTTTAAATTCCTCCACTTTAAGTCCTTGGTCGTTTATTTCATATTTTACCGCCGCCTTTTTTAGCGCTTCAGTAAGCGATTCCATTAAGCCCTCGTTTTTCCGAATGTCAAATAAAAATTCTAATTCCTCAATATTATAAAAACGGTTAGTTTCCAAAGCCGCAAGAGTACGACGCATTACGCTTTTTGTGCCTTTTATTTCCTTTTGTCTTTCGACAAAAGCTTGCATTTTCCAGCGGTCTTTGTTTTCCAGCCAATCACGTTGCGTAAATGTTTTTACCGGTTCTTCGGGGGCGGGAGGTTCTTTTGGGGCGGGAGGTTCTTTTAATTTTTTTAAAAAACTTTCCCGATTATCCTTGTTATTAAATTCAGACATAAAATGATGTGTTATTTATTTACAAAATTTATCCATTCCTGCCATTTGCTGCTTCCTTCGTCCTTATACAAGGACCAGAATTCTATGGGTGTAACGATCTTAACTGCGCGGTATTTTTCCAGCTCTAAAAGCGCCTTGTCGTTGGTTATTAAATAATCGGCCCTGGCTTCCACCGCGCTTTCAAGGATTTTGTTGTCTTCGGGATCCGAAACTACCCGGATTTGCCGGCGGTTTACCACCCAATTTATTTGGGCGAAAAATTCGTCCAGCTCTTTTTGGTAATCCCCGCTCTGTATAATTTTACCGCTTATAAATTGATTTTCCCTTAAAGTCTGTTGATTCGCATAAGCCTCAATATTACCGCTCCTGACTTCGTCAATAATCCGTTTTTCGTAGGAAAATTCGTCTTTAAAGCCGTCGATTAATACGTTGGTGTCAAGAACGATTTTCATTTGTTTTCTGTTTCGGTAGGCTGGGCCTGGGCAGTTGAAATAATTTCGAACTCTCCTCTCCTTTTTTTCCTTATTAATCCGAACCCAGCCCATTTTCTAATTACGCCTTGCGGATCCATTTTTTGTCTCTCAATAAAATCTCTGACTTGATTTTGTGTAAATGTGCCTGACGTAAAATTTTGGCGGATTTCGTTAAATAATGCCAGAACTTTGTCTTTCGAAAGGGTCTTTTCGTCATTTTCCAGCAGGACAAACCGGGGTTTAGTTTTGTCGTTGCTTTTGATATCCACATCCTTAATTTCAAAATATACAACTGTCGCGTCTTTTTCGTCCCAACTGCGTAAAATTTGTAGAGTCTTGTCTTCATTCAGGCCAGCAATCTGTGCTAAATCAGATAAGGGAAAAATGCTGTCCTTTTTAAGTAACCCTAGCTGCATAGCGGTCTCGAGTTTTAAATGGGCTTTATTCAATTCCGATTCAGACTGATCATCTTCGCTTGTTGGTTCTTTTTTTCCAATACCAGCCCTTTGTTCCTGCAAAATTACCGAAGGACTTTTAAGGTTGCCTGGCGGCGGTGTGTAACCTTTACTTTTTGGGCTTTTTTTTCTCCCGACTTTCATCTGCTTCTCCTCAATTTCTCCAAGATTATATATATCCTCCCAATGTTCGTTTAAAGGCCCGTCTTTAGACATAATTATTTCCTAATCGGCATTAAAAATTTCCTTGGGCTTTCGTCCAAGTCTATAAAATAGTCGGTCAACTCCTTTACTTTATGCGAGCAGGATTTGCCAAAAGCGAGCGTTTCAGTAAACTGCCCGGTCATTTGCAAATATTCCAAAAGCGGCACGTAGTCGCCATCGCCGCTGCACAGTACGACTACGTCGAGCTTGTTCATCATTTTAATTATGTCTATGGCAATGCCCACGTCCCAATCCCCTTTTTGGTGACCGCCTGCGAAAGTTTGAAGTTCCTTAACTTTGACTTCAAACCCGGCCTTTTCTAGCGCCTCGAAAAAAGTATGCTCTTCCGGCATATCGGCTTTTACCACGTAAGCTATTGCCCGTATCAGCTTTCTTCCCGCCACAGCCGCGTTTAAAACTTCGTTAAACTTAACACGCGCATTGTACATATTCCTGGCGGAATAATACAAATTCTGCACATCCACGAACACTCCGACCCTTTGGTCCTGATTTCGTATCGGCATATTATTTTTTTGCTCCCTACGTTTAATTTTTTCCCTCCGGGCGTTCCAAAGCCACGGTTTCGACTTGAATGGCTTCCCCGGTAATTTTTAATATATCCTTGTCAATTTTTTTAAATTCGTTGCTGGCGGAATTGTATTGGTTTACCGCTGTGCCCAGCGCATTGCCCAGCTTTACATAGTATTCCTCATAGGCGCCCAAATGCTTGGTAAGATGCTCCACATTTTTTATAATATCGCGGGCGGTTTCTTCGATTTGCATGGCTTTAAGCCCTTGCAAAACAGTTTGCAAATAGGCCAAAAAAGACGTGGGAGAAACAATAATCACCTTGTATTTACTGGCGGCCCGCTGAATAAGGTTTTCTTCGGAATTCGAAACTCCCCCGACCTTGTTTATAAGCAGGTCGTAGTAAATGGCTTCGTGAGGTATGAACATGAAAGCAAAATCCATTGTCCCTTCCGCAGGCTGGATGTATTTGGAAGTCTCAAGGATCCTGGCTTTCAAGTCGTTTTCGAAAATTTTTGCCAGCCTCTCCTTTTCCGCTGTTTCTTTTGCCTCAGCAAGGCGGTTATAGTTTTCCAATGAAAATTTTGAGTCAACGGGAATAATCTTTTTTTTAATGAATACCGCGGCATCGACTATGGTGCCATCGGCGAATTTTTTTTGCATTTCGTAGCTTCCGGGCGGAAGGACGTTTTTTAAGAGGGTTTCTAAATAGTATTCGCCCAATATCCCGCGCTGCTTGGGATTTTTTAAAATGTCCTGCAGGCTTTGGAGCTGGTCAGCAAAGGAAACTACCTGCTTGTTGGTTTCGTCAAGCTTAGTCAGCCCCTGGGTTACGTCTTTAATCAGTTTGGCGGATTCCGCGAATTGGCTTCGCATAGATTCGTTGACTTGCTTGGTGGTCTCCCCCATTTTTCTGTCCACCACTTCCGAAAGACGGTGCATTTGGTCCAAAAGCAGCTTCATGGCCTGGCTGTCTTCCTCGGCTGGTGTGCGTTTTTTAAGGCTAAAAAGGACAAACAGAGCGGCTATGAGCCCTAAGGCCAAAACTGCAAGCACAATGTAAATAATTGGATTCATTTGCGAAATTTTATCTTTATGATAAGCTTAATTTATAGTTGGTTTGCATTAATTATACCATAAATAATTATTTAAAACGAAAGGAAAATATATGGCTTGGGAAGGAAAAAAGCCCCTTACAGACGGAGAGGGTCGTCCCCTGGATGCGAGCGCGGCCGAAAGTGAGCCTCGCGATGAAAAAAGCAAAAAAGCCCAGAAAGAATGGGCAGAGTCTTACCACAGTAATAAAGATGACGTTGAATAACCTTAAAAACCATCCCGCCGACGGCGGGGTGGTTTTTAAGTTAGTTTTAAGGTTTTTGTAATATAATGTATAGGAATTTGTAATAAAGGCATGAGCAAAAACACGATCTTGACAAATTATCACTCGTGGGTGTAGAGTGATAATATACAAGTAAGGCCTGGTAGGCTAAAAGTGGTTAGGGCGAGGGCGGGATTATCCCGAATACTATAGAGCGGGAGAAAGAGGGCTCCTCCCCTAGCCACTGCCTATCAGGTAAAAGGAGACACCAAAATATGGCATTTGATTTGATCCCAAGGTCTTTTTTAGGGCCCTCACGCTGGTCCAATTGGCTTGAGGACGAAGAGTGGTCCAGTTTTTTACCCTCTTCGGGCTTGACTGTGTCGGAAGATGAAAGCCACGTCTACGTCGAAGCGGCGGTACCCGGGCTTGACCCGGAAAAAGTTGACGTAACCTTTGACAAGGGAGTTTTATGGATTCGCGGTTCCAAGGAACAGGAAGAAAAAGAAGAAAAGAAATTTTACCGCCGCGCTTCCTCGTCTTTTTCCTACCGCGTTGCGGTTCCGGGGGAAATTGACGAATCGCAGGAGCCTAGCGCGGTATGCAAAAATGGCGTAATGATCGTTGCTTTCAATAAAAAGCCTCAAGTGGAGCCTAAGAAGATTACTGTTAGGAAGGAATAGATAAATTTAGGAGTATATTAGGATACATGGATCATTTGTATTGACCACTAAACCCCGCATTTTGCGGGGTTTAGTTTTG
>CAZDEP010000002.1:0-13443 GCA_964504715.1 uncultured Candidatus Saccharibacteria bacterium
TCCGCGCTATCTGCAGTATCAGCGCCTGCCTGCCTGCCGGTAGGCAGGGTAGGCAGGTATCTGCGAATGCGTATCCGCGAATCAAAGGTCATCAAAATCGGCTTTCGGAGCTTCAAAGTCGAAAGATGGATCAATTACTTCGGCCCGTAAATCCACCCGCGGCACACTGGAAGCCCGAGGCGGACGAGGAGGCTTTTGGATTTCGGGCACCTGTTCGGTTTCCCGGAGCTGGGCTTCTATAATCTGCTTGTTGATTTTTTCCACATCCTCCACCTGCTTCTGGAGCTTGCCCAAAAGCAAACGCTGGTATTCTTCCACGGACATAATCACCAGCTTGGCTTCGCCGTCTTCACCCATCACGAAAAACTTGCCCCCATCCATTTTTGACAAATCGATTATGTCTTTTAGCGTTGCCATGTTTATAATCCTAATGATCCGAATTAATATCCGAATGCTCCAAAACTTCCCTTTCGGGTCATTTGGATTGTAAGGATTCGGATAATTCGGATTATTTTACATCCCTTTACGTACGTTTATTCCGGCTCTGGATTCTATAATCTTTTCCGCTATGTTTCGCGGCACTTCGGAATAATGGTCAAATTCCATGGTGTAGCTGGCCTGGCCCTGGGTCATAGACCGCAAGGTGGTGGCATAGCCGAACATTTCGCTTAAAGGCACAAAAGCGTTTATAACTTTCAAATGCAGGCGGTCGGTCATTTCGTTAATTTGTGCGCGTTTGCTGTTAAGGTCGCCAATTACGTCGCCCATATTGCTTTCGGGAGTAATGACTTCCACTTTCATGACCGGTTCCAAAATAATGGGAGTGGCTTTTTTAACCGCATCCTGCAAGCCCTTGGAGGCGGCAATTTTAAAGGCCATTTCCGAAGAGTCTACATCGTGGTAAGAACCGTCAAAAACCGTGGCTTGGAAATCCACCAAAGGATAGCCGGCAATAACGCCGTTAGCCGCGGATTCCTGAATGCCCTTGTCTATGGGCTTTATAAATTCTTTGGGAATAACGCCGCCCACGACTTCATCTTCAAATTTATACCCCGAGCCGGCAGGCAAAGGTTCCACCCTGATCCAGCAATGGCCGTATTGGCCGCGTCCGCCCGACTGGCGGATGTATTTGCTTTCGGTTTCCGCTTTGGCTTTAATGGTTTCTTTGTAAGCCACTTCGGGCTTGCCGACGTTGGCTTCCACTTTAAACTCACGCTTCATCCTGTCGACAATAATTTCCAAATGCAATTCGCCCATGCCCGCGATGATGGTCTGTTGGGTTTCTTCGTTGGTAGACAGCCTAAAAGTCGGGTCTTCTTCGGCCAATTTGTTCAGTGCTATGCCCATTTTTTCCTGGTCAGCCTTGGTCTTCGGCTCAATAGCCATGGAAATAACCGGCTCGGCGAATTTGATCCTTTCAAGCTGGGTTGGTTTGTCCACGTCACAAAGAGTGTCGCCGGTAAAAGTGTCTTTGGGGCCTACCAGGGCGCAAATGTCGCCGGCAAAAACTTCCTTAACTTCGTCCCGTTGGTCAGCGCGCATTCTGACTATGCGTCCCACGCGTTCCTTGTTTTGGGTGCGCGCATTTAAAACATACGAACCGGCTTCCAAATGTCCGGAATAAACCCTAAAAAAGCACAAGCGGCCGACAAACGGGTCGGTGGCAATTTTAAAAGCCAAAGCCGTAAACGGTTCGTCATCGGAAGGCTTGCGTTCAATAATAGTTTCGGCATTTTTTAAGTCGTGGCCTTTAACGGCGCCTCTGTCTATGGGACTCGGCAAAAAATTGGTAACGGCGTCCAAAATAGTCTGCACAATAACGCCGCGGCCGTCGCCGCCCAAAACCGGGAAGAATTTCCCGCCTTGCACTGCCTTTCTAATGGCGGTTAAAAATTCCTTTTCGGTAAGTTCATTACCGCCCAAATATTTTTCCATCAACGCATCATCGCTTTCCACCACTTTTTCCAAAAGCCTATGGCGGTATTCCTTGGCTTTTTCGAGCATGTCGGCCGGCACCTCGCCTACCGTGAATTCCTTGTCTTTAAAATCCTTGTAGGTATAGGCCTTCATGTTAATTAAATCCACCACGCCAACTATGTCTTTTTCAAAACCAATGGGCAGCTGAATGGGAAAGGCGTTGGGGGAAAGGCGCTTGTGGATGGAATCCAGCGATTTGTAAAAATCGCCGCCGGTCTGGTTGATTTTGTTAATAAAGCACATGCGGGGTACGCCGTACTTGTCGGCCTGTCGCCACACCGTTTCGCTTTGGGGTTCTACGCCCATTTTGCCGTCAAACACCACGACCGCGCCGTCGAGTACGCGCAAAGAGCGCTCGACTTCCACGGTAAAGTCCACGTGGCCCGGGGTGTCGATAATATTGATTTTATGCTTGGTGTCGCCGGCCAGTTTTATGAACCTGGGCGTCCAATAACAAGTAACCGCGGCCGCAGTAATGGTAATTCCGCGTTCGCGTTCCTGTTCCATCCAGTCAGTGGTGGTTTCGCCTTCGTGCACCGCGCCGATTTTGTGGATCATGCCGGTGTTGTAAAGGATGCCTTCCGTGACGGTGGTTTTGCCCGCATCAATGTGGGCAATAATCCCTATGTTTCTGGTGACTTCAATTGGATATTCGCGTGCCATAATTTTTATTGAACAAAATTAAGTAAAATTAAGTAAAATTGACCAAAAATTTTATTTCTAGCGTACTCTCTTCGCATTTGTAGGAATTTGTAGATGTGTAGTCCTATCTCCTGCCAAACCGTGCAAAGTGGGCGAAGGCCTTGTTGGCTTCGGCCATTCTGTGGGTGTCGTCGCGCTTCTTTATGGCTGCGCCGGTCTTGTTAAAGCCGTCAATTATTTCCGTGGCCAGCTTTTCGGCCATGGGAGAGCCCTTTTTGGCCCGGGCGGCTATAATTATCCACCGCATGCCCAAAGTAGTCCTTCTGGGCTCCATAACCTCCATTGGCACCTGGTAGTTGGCGCCGCCAATCCTGCGGGATTTGAGCTCCATAAGCGGGGCTATATTCTTTAAGGCAATGTCAAAAACCTGCCTGGCGTCTTTGGGGCCTTTGTCGTCCTTGACTATATCCTTGAGCTTCCCGCCGACTATTTCAAGGGCATCATAAAAAATCTTGCGGGCGACATTTTTCTTGCCGCGTTCCATAAGGTAGTTTATAAATTTGGCATATTTCACGCTGCCGAACTTCGGATCAGGCGCGGGGATGTGCTTTTGAACTGAACGTGATTTTCTTGGCATAAATTAATTGAACAAAATTGACCAAAATTGACATAATTGAACAAAATTTAACTGCATGCGTTTATTATTTTTGTCAATTTTTTAAATTTTGTCATTTTTGTCAATAATATTACTTGTTCTTCGCTCCGTACTTAGAACGGCCTCTTTTTCTCCCGTCGACTCCGAGAGTATCCAATTTACCGCGGACAATGTGGTAGCGGACACCGGGCAAATCTTTTACCCTGCCGCCGCGGATCATAACCACGCTGTGTTCCTGCAAATTGTGGCCAATGCCGGGTATGTAGGCAATGACTTCCATGCCGTTGGTCAATTTGACCTTGGCAACTTTACGCAAAGCCGAGTTCGGCTTTTTAGGCGTGGTGGTGTAAACCTTAAGGCATACGCCGCGCATAAACGGGTTGCCGTAAGGCGAAGGCACTTCCTTGTTTTTAAGCAAGTTCATGCGGTACTGCAAAGCCGGGGACTTACTGTTGGCTTTAAGCGGCCTTCTGCCTTTTCTGACTAGCTGGTTGATTGTGGGCATCTTCTAAAATTTAATTATTTAAATTTTACAGGTTTTGGCTGTTAGGGATTGGGTATTAGTAAAAACTAAAACCCATAACCTAAAACCTGCTTTGGCGCAATAAAAACTGACCTTCCTTTCCCCTTCCCCGCTAATAATATGGGGTTAGGGTAAGGGTAGACATCAGTTTTATGTCTACTTCGCTTAGCGGGTACTATCCTGAAACCTTTAGGATTAACTTCCCCGTCAAATCGACTAAATTGAGTAAATCTTTTCAAAAACACTTTAATAGCATTTATGCTATTTGTGTATTTGTGAAAGGGTTTCTTATTCAATTAAAGATATTATAAAGATTATTGGATATCTCGTCAAGCGTCTAAAAAAACGGTATTCCGAAAATTTTGCCAAACAAATAAATCACGGGCAGTAAAATCCTGTCCAAAATGCCGAGCATTAAAAATACCAGCACCAATAAAAACCCATAACGCTCCAATGACAATATTTTATACATCCACTCATCCGGCGCCAAAGAAGCTAAAATTTTACTGCCATCCAAAGGCGGAATGGGTATAAGGTTAAAAGTGCCTAGCACCAGGTTTATTAAAATTGCCTGAATTAAAATAGGCGCGGCAACCTCGTTGGCCAGGCCAAACTTAAGAGGAATGACAAACAAAATCGCAAGCAAAAAATTGCTCAACGGCCCGGCCAGGCTTACTAAGGCCATGCCGCTTTTAGGATGGCGCAAATTGGCAAAATTTACCGGCACAGGCTTGGCCGCGCCAAAAACTATTGGCGAACCCACGGCTAAAAGCAATGCCGGCAAAGCAATGGAGCCAAAAGGGTCAATATGCGGAATGGGATTTAAGGTTATCCGCCCTTCGTCCCGCGCCGTTGAATCCCCTAACTTTTCCGCCATTAAGCCGTGCGCCACTTCGTGCACGATGGCGGAAAACAACAAAATTGCCAATGTAATAACAATTCCCATAAATAAACTTCTTAAATCCTCTTGCCAATTATACCAAACTATGATAAACTATGTAAGTTGTTTTATTGCTTAATACTTACTACTTAATTCTTACTACTAATTTATGCCACGAATGTGCGCAGTGTGCGGCAAGACTTACAGCCGTACCATAAAGAGATCCCACTCCATGAGGCCGAGCATTGTCCGCTTGCTGCCTAATTTGCAATACGCGGTATTTGACGGAAAAAGAGTCAAAGCCTGCACCAGATGCATAAAGACCAAGGCAAAGACAAGATAAATCACAAATACACGAATACCACAAATTTCACAAATTAAACCCCTCAAGCCTGAGGGGTTTATTTATGTTCTTCGTGTATATTTGTGTATTAGTGATCTATTTTTATGCCCGACTCTTTCTCCTTAGGCACCAGCTCTATCCACAAAGGCCCGCGGCTGAACTTGATTTCCTTATTCGATGAATCAAAAAACCGCGTGCGGCCGGCTTCCTTGCGCCAGACGCCTTCGATTAATGCGCCGTCCATAAAAACCAAAACCCGGCCACCGGAAATTAAATCTATATCCACGGACAACAGCGGATCACGCGGCACCGGCGTAACTTGGACAATTTGAATGACGACGGTTTTGGCCGAAATGGGTTTTCCGGTCAATTCATCCAAATGCGGTGCAAAATACTGTTGCCGGAGGTAAGAATTGGATGCCGCATCGTATTCCCAGCCGACTTCGTACCCGGGCCTGGAAAAATCCAAATTGATTTTGGAAACGGTGGATGTAGCCGCGGCGCTGTCGTCCTTAAAACTCCAGGGCTTGAAATTCGCAGCCGGGGAAAATTGATGAAATTTTATAAGCTGGCGGAGCTTTTCTGTAGAAGTAAAAATATGGTGCGGTTCAGGCTTGTTTTTGCGGCGTGGAAAAAAGTCAAAATTATAATACTCATTGGCATCGTCCAAATTTTTGTAAACCCCGCTTTTTATTTGCGCAATCACTTCGTTGCTGCCGCCCACGTGCGCAAAAAGCGCGCCCCACTCGTCCGCGATTTGCGCGTAATATTCGCGCGCTGACCTTACAGGGCCTATTATGCTTGCCTCATTAGATTGGTAAAGCGCCAAAAACCTGGTTATCCCCCCTTCGGCCAAGGCTTCATAGACTATGTCCGCCTGGCCCAAGCCGGATTGGGGTCTGGCGTCGGGATGGTTTTCCACCATAACGGCCAAAGGCCTTAACTCGGAAATTTCTTTTGATACCAAATTGCCGTTTATAGCCGCGTATTTTATTTCTTTTTTGCTTTCGCTATTTTGCAAAAGTGCGGCTTTATCCTGGGGCCAAAAAAACTTAAGCAAAAAAAGCGCGGCCAGCAAAACCGCAAAAAACAACACTATAATTTTTTTTGGCGAAGTCCGCATATTGGCTGCAGTACAGAGGGGCATCCTCTGTTTTTATCTTATTTTACGCTTGAGCTACGGCAGGAGAGCCGGGAATGCCCGCGCGGTGGCTTCCGTCTTCGCAGTCGCATTTATGCAAGGGCTCGCCATAAAAAGTACAGGCTTCGTTGTCACAATCTTTAGGCTCCTCAGAAACTCCGCCGCAAGTGCCGGCACATACATAGTGGGTGTTTTTATCTTCCATAGTTTAATCTTTTAATCTTTCTATTTTTTTATTTTTCTATTTTTTAATTCCCCCTCTGCCACCCGCGGTTGTTGGATTTTCTAACTTCCTCCGTCTCGTCCGGCCTTTTATAATCGTCTTCAATCCTTACGGTCGTGCCGGTTTCCGGCGAAGAAACTTCCAACACAAAACTGTCATCTATTGCCTCCAAGCGGTGTTTTTGCGGGGGCCTTACGGTATAGCCTTTCTGCGGTTCCATTTCTATTTTTTCAATTTCCCCCTTTTCATTCTCCAGCCATATTAAAGCCCTGCCGCTAAACAGGCACAGGGTTTCTTCTTTTTCGTCATGATACTGGAAAGAAAGTTTTTTCCCCGCCTTCACAAACAAAATTTTCCCGGCGCGCGAAAGTTCCGCGGGGGTGTAAATTATCTCATAGCCCCACGGCTTTTCTACCTTTTGCTGATGGGGTATAGTGGAAAAATTTTCAGTGGACATATATCTATTATATACATAAAAAAGATGGAAGGCGAGGCCCGTTTTCACGGGTCCCGCCTTTCGGGTTGGGGCTCATCTACAAACTGCGGCGGATAAACCACCGCTTCATAGGTTGGAAGTTCAGCGCCGCACCGTGCGCATACCTTTCCACGAGTTTCAACCGTGGAATATCCACACTTTTCACAGAACGGCACTATGGTTAGGAAAGTTTTCATTCTTTCCATAAATATGTATCCTCCTCTTGGACTGGGATTAAAACCACACAAAAAAATAACTCCGAACTTCGGAGTTAGAAATGAAAAATATTCAACTTCGGTCCCTTTTTGGGGCCGAAACCGGAAACAGCGTCAAAGGTTGCGGGGTTATTTTTCTGCATGCTTTCCTAGCATATTACCCCCAGACCCAAAATAAGTCAATATGTGGAAAAGTTTTTGCGATTCCCATAATTCACCGCTTATTTCCAAAGCCGAACCGTAGTTGCCTGATTTATCAGGCCCCATAAATGGGGTAACTACATTCAAGCAGATAATTACTTCAATGATTAAAAAACCCTCTTGCCAAGCTATCCGGCAAAGTTACAAAAGTTACGCCGTTTTCCAAACAAACTTTTTTTACTTCTTCGTCCTTAACGCTGCCGCGCGTGGCGAATATGGTTTTTACCCCGGCTTTAATTAAAGTTAACGGCCCGTCGGGGAAGGGGAAAAAGCTGTCGCTGTAAGCGGTTGAGTTTTCCAAGTTATGTTGAGAATCCCCGGCGCGCTTTATGGCCAATTCGCAACCACCTACTCTGTCCTGCTGACCCACGCCGTTTCCCAAAAGCTGGCCGTCTTTAACAAGGGTTACAGTATTGCTGTTGGAAGTCGACCCTATGGCCCAGGCCAAAACAATATCCTGTTTTTGGAGCTCCGATAATTTATTATTGGTTTCCAAACTAGCGTCAGGTAAATTTCGGGGCATTTGGATTGCAGGATTCGGATCATTCGGATTATGTAAGTCTAAAACAAAGGTATAATTAGGCTGCCTCAAAAACCCGCCGCGCACGTAGCGGAAACGCGGGGATGCGTCTAAACTGTTTTTTGATAAATGTTGTAAAGCCGGGTTTACCAAAAACCTGCACTTGTCGCCTTTGCGCTTTAAAACTTCAATAGCAGATTCGGTGAACGACGGCGCAACTATGCCATCCAATAATCTCCTTTTTTTGCCCTCTCCTGGCGAGGAGAGGGTGCCGGAGGCGGGTGAGGTTGAATCGGGGACCATTTTATGCGACAACAATATTTCCGCCAGCTTTTCATCCACTTCAAAATTAACCATTACCAATCCGCCAAAAATTGCCCGCAAATCGCCTTCCAACATCTTTTTTATTGCGGTTGCCGGATCTTCTGCAATAGATGCGCCGCAGGCATTGCCGTGTTTAACGCCTACTGCCAAATAGGGAACTTTGCCAAAATTCACATCAAACCCGGCAGCCATATGAGTTATGGTCTGAAGCATTCTGTCCACATCCGCCCAATTATTGTAAGAAGGCGCGGTTCCCGCAAGCAGTAGAAAATTTGATAACGAAAATGGGTCGTAGCCAGCCGACTTGTGCTCTGTAGCTTTAGCGGAAGAGTATTCATGGGCCATCATAGATGCCGGCACCTGCCAGGCATTCTCCCCGTACTTGGATTCGGAAATCTGCTCGCGTATGATACCATCATACTTTGTCTTACTATGATATTTTGCCGAAATTAAGGCATAATTTGCCACGACATATTCAGCCTTGGCCGCCAAAGACGACAAAAATTCTTCGCTATTGGATTCGCCGTTTTTTAACCAATCCACAACTTTTTGCCTGTCCGTTGCATCCGCAATAACTATCCTTCTGCCCTTGGCCGCCGCCCGGAGTAGGGTAGGCCCCCCAATATCTGTTTTTTCGATTACTGATTGTCTTTTTTGCTCCATGCTCCATGTTGCGTGTTCCATATTCCTGATTTCTTCCTCCAGGGGATAGAGGTCAACGCAAACCAAATCTATGCGGGGAATTTTAAGTTTTTCCAATTCCGCTTTGTCTTCTTCCGTCTCGCGTGATAACAGTCCGGCGTAAATTTCGCGCGACAAGGTCACCACACGGTGGCCTAATATCGCCCCGCCGCCGATTAACCCGGCCACGTCCGAAGCTTCCACCCCCGCGTCTCGGAGCGTTTTAAAAGTTCCGCCCGAAGCGTAAATTTTAAAGTCTAAATCTTTAATCTGCCTGGCGAATTCCACTATGCCATTCTTATCGTATACGGATAATAAAGCAATTCTTTGCATTATGTTTTTCAATTCTTTAGATTATCGAATTTTTCCCTAAATTTTTTCCATTCGCGGTCCAAGACCGACATACAAACGGCATCATAATATTTATTGCCTAATTTGGTGTATTCGCGTTTTCTGCCTTCAACTTTAAAACCCAAACGTTTGTATACTTTAATAGCGCGGGGGTTATAGGAATAGACGTCCAAATCTATGCGGTGCAGTTTGAGTTTTTTAAAGCCATAGTCTAAAAGTAGCCGGCCCGCTTCGGTGCCATAACCTTTGTTCCAATAGTTTTTATCGCCAACAACAATGCCAAACGTTGCCCGGTTAAATGTTTTGTTGATGGATTCTAAGGCTGTCGAACCAATGTGCACGCCCTCGCTGGTATCTATGCAAAAATGCAGCGTATCGGCGACCTTGCCGGCCATTCGCTTTTTAATATACTCCTTCTCGAACTTCAGAGTTAATGAACGGTAATTCAAGAATTTGTTTACTTCCGGGTCGTTAAACCATTTTACAAACCTGGGGGCGTCGTCCATCCTCACCGGCCTTAAAATAACTTTTTTTCCTTTCAAAATCATAAATTTACTTTGGCTACAAGCTACGCACTACTTGTTGCCGGCTATTTTAGATGCACATGGTTTGCATAACCCAAAAAACTCCAGCGAGTGCCGGTTAATTTTTGCAAAATCGGAAACTTTCAGGGCTTCTTCGTCCAATTTTTTATGACCCAAATCATGTATGTCCGAAACCTTGCCGCAATTTTCACAAATTGCGTGGTGATGATGGCCGCTTTTTAATTCAAAATATGCTTCCTTTTGGTCCAAAAAAACCTGGGCCACCAGACCCAACCCCATAAGGCTTTCCAGGTTCCGGTATACCGTAACTATGTCCGACTTAACCTTTTTGACCAAATCTTTGGCCCTGAGCGGCTCGCGGGCATGTTCCAGCTCGTCCATTAATTTAAGTCGAATGGGCGTAACTTTTAATTTTCCCGATTTTAAAATTTGGGTAATTTTTTGCTTGTGGATAACGCAATCTTTCTGCATATCTGAATTATAACATATTGGATCTGACCCCGTTAGAAGTCCAATGCCCAAAGGCATTGGCAGCCGCCTAATGCGGCTTACTTCTAACGGGGTTGACAAATGCAACTAATTTGCATTAAAATTATGATATGCTAAACACTTGGTTTTACACGCTAATTGCGGTAATTGTTGTCAGCCTTATTTCGCTGGTAGGGATATTTACGCTGGGAATAAAAGCGGAAAAGCTAAAAAAATGGCTGCTCTCCATGGTCAGCTTCTCGGCCGGCGCCCTTTTAGGCGACGTCTTCCTGCATATCTTCCCCGAAATCTCCCAAGCCGGCTGGTCAAATGCGACCAGCCTTTATTTATTGGGCGGCATTGTGGTGTTCTTTATATTGGAAAGGTTTATTCTTTGGCACCATTCCCACAGCGAGCACGAGGAGTCGGTGCACTCCTACACCTATTTAAGCTTAATAAGCGACGGTCTCCACAATTTGACCGACGGCATGATAATCGCCGCGGCTTTTTTGGCCGGCAATTCCGTTGGGCTCGCCACCACCCTGGCTGTAATTTTCCACGAAATCCCCCAGGAAGTTGGCAATTACGCCGTGCTGGTCCACGGCGGTTTTTCCGCCGGCAAAGCACTGTTTTATAATTTTCTTTCGGCCCTCACCTCCGTGGCAGGCGCGCTAATTGTGCTGGTGGCTTTCCGCAGCCTAAACGCCGCCCCCACTCCCCTCTTGGCTGTTTCCGCAGCCAGCTTTATTTACATTGCCATGTCGGACCTTATCCCGCAGCTGCAGAAGGAACCAAACAAAAAAACCGCCGCGCGGCATTTGGTTTGGTTTATTTTAGGCATTGGCGTTATGTGGGCCCTAATTTTGCTTGAATAGAATTTAATAAACGCCTTATCAATTGGCATAATTTCGCCCTCTCCTCGCCATATAAGGATGGTCAGAAAAACTTTTTTAAAACCTTCTTCAATTCCTTAACCGGCAAGCCCATGGCCGCGGACCAGTCCCCTTCTATTTTTTTAACCAGATGCAAACCCGTTCCCGTAGGCGCGTAGGCGCCGGCTTTGTCGAGCGGCTCCCCGCTTTTTATGTACGCTTCCATTACCGTAAGCGGATAATTTTTACAGACTATTTTTGCGCGGCTGACAAAATGCGCAGACTTTTTTTGCGATAAATAAATTACCGCCACGCCCGTGACCACATAATTTACCTTGCCGCGAATGGCTAACAGCATCCGGCGCGCGTCTTTTTTGTGCCGCGGCTTGCCCATTACCTCGCCCTTAAATTCCACCACCGTATCCGCCCCAATTACAATATCATTTGGATAATTTTTGGCCACGGCCTTGGCTTTCCCCCACGCCATTAACTTTACCAACTGCACCGGGCTTAAGTGCTTGTGCTTTTTTTCCTGATAGTTGCTGGGCACGACTTTAAATTTAAAGCCGGCTTTTTTCATAAGCTCGCGCCTTCTTGGCGAAGTGGAAGCTAAAATAATTTGGGGCATGAGTATTTTTATGCCTCGGACTTAAGAAGATTTTGCTTTTTGGGGGTCAGGTTGGAAACCAAAAAAACCACCAAGGAGATTAAGATTAAATTCTTAATCATATACTGCCCTTCCAAGGTGGGAACAAACGGTCCCTGCCAGGCAATTTGGGGCAAGAGGACCAGGGGCATTAGAGTCATGCCCATGTGGAGAATAAAAAATATGAATGCCACACGAGTGGCTTTGGGGATTAAAAACAAAACGCCGATTAGCATTTCAAACAGTGAAAACAAAATTATGAAGGTATGGAAGGACAAAAACGGCAAAGTTTTTTGCTGGAGATCCATTACCAAAGGGTTGGCCGGCGAAACATCTAAAAGTTTTAATATCCCAAACCAAAAATACACCACAAACAGCGCAAAACGCGCCAGGGGCGAGGCGGCTTTTTGGCAAAACATAATGACTTTCTGATCAGCCTTTGTAGTTATTTTTTCAAACATGATAATGAATAAGAAGCTTATGAATTTTTACCATGCGTCACCCTCCCCTAGCCCCTCCCCTCAAGGGAGGGGAAACAAAAACAGTGATCGGCTGCCGGGAATTCTTGCTCGCTCCGACTCGCAAGTCGGGGCGCTACACTCAAGAATGCTCCAAATAGTCGCATTCTTATCTCGCGCCCTTCAATTCCCTTCGCTATCCAAACCAGACAAAACAATATAACCCTTGAGTTATGTTGTTTTGTCTGGTCGGGCTGCCGGGAATTGAACCCGGTCTACATGCACCCCATGCATGCGTACTACCGGTATACTACAGCCCGATTGAGGCATTATAGCAAAAATTTAGACATATCCGCCAGACCCGTCCGCCTTTGGCGGGTTTTTTATTTAAAAATTTGCTTAAAAAAAACAGCGCCCGGAGAAGTGCTGTTCGACTATGAGTGCGTAGTTTTCCCTCGGAGGGAGAAACTAGATATGTCGAACTGATCACTTCCCGGGCACTAAAGCTGTCCCCTGCCTTAGCCTTCCGTCAGAAACGGAGATGGCTTAAAGCAAGGAACAACGACGGAAAAATGCTCTGGCGACAAAGGACCGTCGTGTCCTTTCAGCTGGTGAGCCTATTGTTGCCAGCGCATGCAGCTAGGCCACAGATTGAGGTGCAGAGAGTTGGCTTTGTAATAACACCAACTCTTCATGCATGCCGGGGCGTTTGACGCCCCGTATGTCCTCCTGCTCGTGAAGGACCTTCTCAATCTTCCTTAGTCTCAGGATAATCGGAGGGATTTCTCCCTCCTTTTTTTTGAGATCCTGCATGCCATTCCTCCACCCCGCCGTTGGCGGGGCCGATTTTACAACGGCAAACTACTTGGGACACGGGCCATTGGCGAACGCCAAGAGGGGCCGGTCCGGGGGAATGGCCGCACGGCAGCGGCCATATCTTGTTGGCGGGAGCTGCAAGCCTTTTTAAGACGAGCTCTTCGCAGATCTTCTTAAAGTTATGTTGAAAGTCCAGAACACAACTCAAAAAATCCACTTACTTCCTGTCACCCCTCCAGGATTGCAGGAAAGACCGCCGGATTGGCTTCGGGGCCAGTAACTGTCGTACTGGCGGCAGAACACGCGTTCTGTCAGGGAACACGGGCGGTTACCCGTGTATTAGCGAATTATTCCGCCGTTTATCCCCAAGTTTTCGGTGCTTGGGGAAAGTAAGAACAGGATCAGTGCAGTATAATACTTTACTGTTCTCACCTCCGACGGAGTTCGCCCCCTCCCCGAACTTTTGCGAGTATTGCTCGCGGAAATG
>CAZDEP010000002.1:13543-102428 GCA_964504715.1 uncultured Candidatus Saccharibacteria bacterium
AATTTCCGTAAGCAATACACATTTTTTTAAGGAACAAAGTTTTAACTCAGCCCACTAATAAACCCCGCTTTTGTTGCGGGGTTTGTTTTGGTTTAAATAAATTGAGCTTTTCTAAACCAACTTACCCCGCTTATGCCAAATAACGGCCTTAGTAAAGACCGGGCGGACAATAATAAGTTGGTAGCAATTTCTTAACATTTTTTAGGTATATTCTGATTATTACAATAAATTATACTCCATTTAAAAACCTTGTCAAACACATTATCCACAAATAAAAATTTTGCTCCCTGACCTCGTGGAAGGGTCAAAATTTTTATTTGCAAGATTACTACTATATAACAGTGTATAATTTCCACTCATCTACACTGTAAGATACCCGCCTTCTTCCGCGGCTTTTGCCTGCGCCATTTTGTGGATAATATCACCCAGCTCTTCCTCGCTGTAAAACTCAATGGTAATTTTTCCGCCGTGTCCGAGACGGGAAATTTTTACCTGCGCTCCGAGCTTCACCCTAAGTTCCGACTCCATAGCCATAAGCTTCGGGTCAGGAGCAGCGGAATCCATCTGCCTTTTTTGGGTAAGCTCCCTGACTTTGCTTTCCACTTCGCGCACATTCCATCCGCCTTCCACAACCTTTTTGTAAAGCAGGAGAATTTTTTCCGGATCATTAAGCCCCAAAAGCGCGCGGGCGTGCCCTTCGCTTAGTCGACCTTCTATTACTCCCCTTTGCACTTCGGCGGGCAAATTCAGCAAACGCACGGTGTTTGCCACAGCCGGACGGCTCTTGCCCACCTTTTTCGCCACCTGCTCCTGGGTTAGGCTGAAAGTCTTCATTAGCCGCTCGTAGGCCTGCGCTTCTTCTATGGGGTTCAATTCCTGGCGCTGGATGTTTTCAATAAGCGCGACTTCGAGCTTGGTCTGGTCGACCATCTGCTCTTTTATAATCGCCGGCACCATTTTCATGCCCGCCAAAAGGCTGGCGCGAAAACGCCTCTCCCCTACCACCAGTTCATACCCGACCGGGGTTTTGGTAACCACTAAAGGCTGAATAACGCCGTGCTCTTTTATGGAATCGGCCAATTCTTTAAGCGCATTGGGCTCAAAAACTTTTCTGGGTTGGAAGGGGTTGGGCGCAATTTTAGTTATGTCGATTTCCTGGATGGAAGCATCTTCGTAAGACACCCTTTCCGTAACCGCCGCGCTGAAAGGCTCAACCGGTTGAGCCTTTGGATCAAAAGATGCGGTAGCGGCCGGATACCCCTGTGGCGCTTCTATGGGCGCTTGGCTTAAAGACTGGATGGTTATATTTGGCTGTGGGTTATTGGAAGTATCCATTTTGTTGTTTTTCCGGTTTAGCTTGGTCTGATAAATCAGGCAACTACATTAAGATAAAGCACGCGACTGCCGCTCGAAAATTATCTTTCCTGGTGGCCAAGGAGAGAGTTCCCGTACAAGTGGTGCCGCGAGAGAGAGTCGAACTCTCACGGGTTTCCCCGCGCGCTCTTGAGGCGCGTGCGTCTGCCAATTCCGCCATCGCGGCACCAACTATACGGGATAAATCTGCCTAACAATTCCACCCCTTGGCCAAATTACCAAAGCAGGACCCATATATTAGTCCTGCAAAGTATTTTAACAAAAATTAGCTGACTGGTAAAGCAAAAAAATAAACGGTTAAAACTCCGAAAATAAAGCCCAAAAGCCAGCCGGCGGCCACATCTACAGGGTAATGATAGCCTAAAATAACCCTGCCCAAACCGTTTAAGGCGGTTAAGGCAAACAGCGCAGCTCCCCAGAGAGGAAAATACAAAAAGGTTACCGTGGACATGGCCATAAGGCCGACAGCGTGGTCGGAGGGAAAAGAATTATGCCTTTCCACAACCCGCGAAAAAAGCCCGGTGTGCGAAAGAGTAAATTTTAGAGCCTGATAGGGACGGGCTTTTTTGTAAAGCAAAAATATTAGCGGGGAAATAACATAGCGCGCCACAAAAGCTGACAGCAACGCAAGAAACACAACCCGGACGCGGCCCACTGCCAAAAAATACATTGCCACTAGGGCGGGTAAGAAAAACATATCTACGCCAAAAAAACCCCAGACCCCCCGGTAAAATTTGCTGGCAGCGAGCTTTTTTTGCTGAATGGAGTAAAAATTGTCAGCCATTATTTTCTAATAAGATAAATACCCAAAACCACGGCGGCCAAAACAAAACGATACCAGACAAAAACTTTAAAATCATGTTTGGCTAAATACCTTAACAGAAAGCGGATGGAAAGAAAGCCGAACACGGCCGCAGAAACAAACCCGGCGACTAAACCCAGGGTCAGCCCACCGCTCATAAAGTCTTTAACTTTAACCAAACCCGCGCCAAAAATTATGGGCGCGGACATAAGGAAGCTAAACCTGGCGGCATCCGCGCGCTTAAAGCCTAAAAATAACCCAGCCCCCATGGTTGCGCCGCTCCGGGACACTCCCGGAATTATGGCCAGAGCCTGGCCGCAGCCGATCAACAGGGCATCGTACCATTTTATTTTATCCAGGTTCTTTTCTTTTCTTCCGGTTCTGTCCAAGATAAAAAATACCGCGCCAAAAACCGCCAAATCCACCGCTATTAGCAGCGGGCTCCTTAAGCTTGTCTCCGCTTTTTCTTCGAGCAGTTTGCCAATTAACGCGCCGGGCACGGAAGCCAAAATAATTAGCCAGGAAAGTTTTTGGTAAATGTTGGCATCAAAATCCCTTGTGGATTTAAACAGCGAATGCCAAAAACCTTTTACCAAAAGCCATATGTCATTCCTAAAATACACCAAAACCGCCAAAAGCGTGCCCCAGTGCAGTGCCAAATCAAAGCCTAAGCCCGGGTCGCTCCAGTTAAAAAGCCACGGCGTTAAAATTAAATGGGCAGACGAGGAGATGGGTAAAAATTCCCCCAAGCCCTGAACCATGCCCAAAATAATTGCCTGGAAAATTTGCATGTCAATTTAAAAATGTCCCGCAAGATGCCGGTCTTCTTGCAATTAATTAAGTTTGAAGGATCTAATAACTTTTGTCACCTGCGCGTATTGGTTATCGATGCACAAGGCGAATTTAAGGGGTGTAAAGCTAGTTGTGGGGCTTTTTTGGCTTTCTAATTCTCGAACCACCTTCCTGTCCGCTTTTGCGAATTTTAGCAGAGTTACGTGCGGCTTGTAGGGATTGCCGATTTCAATTTTCAGCCCCGATTTTTTTAAATGCCTGGCCAAATTTTTGCGGAATAAAGTCAGCTTCCTGTTGTCTTTTATATTAAGCGCAACCCACAATCCCCTGTCTTTGGTGCATTCTAAGCCGGAAAGGCTTAATTTAAGCGGATGTTTAAAAAGCGCAAACTGCTTTATGGGCTTAAAGAATTTTTCAAGGACCGCCATCCCCACATCCTTGATTTGGAAAAGCGTAATATGAAAAATCAGCTTTTTTCCGTCCACCAAAAAAAACTTTTTTTGCCTGTACTGCTTTGAAAGTTTTTCTCCGGCCGTTGCCGCCAAACGGTTAATTTTTGCAGGCAACAAAATTGCAAGCCTCAAATTCATACCCCTCCCCTCTTAAATACAAGAATTATTCTATGGCCGGCACGCGGAATTTTAGGGAAAATTCCCGGACCTGCGCTTTTATTTCCGCAAGCTTAGAGTCGCTGGCGCGGTTTTGCAAAGCTGTGTCAATTAACTCCGCGACTTTTTCCATATCCCCTTCTTTGCATCCGCGGGTGGTAAGCGCTGGCGTGCCCAAACGTATGCCGGAAGGGTCCAGCGGCTTTCGGGGGTCAAACGGTATCATATTTTTGTTAATGGAAATGCCCACGTGCTCCAAGGCTTTTTCCGCTTCCTTGCCTGTTATGCCTTTACTGCCAAACAAATCAATGAGCATTAAATGGTTGTCGGTGCCGCCAGAAATAATTCGATAACCTTTGCCTTGGAGCGCCGACGCCAGGGCGCGCGCGTTTGCAATAACTTTTTTGGAGTAATCTTGAAATTCCGGCTTTAAGGCCTCGCTGAAAGCTATGGCCTTGGCCGCGTTTATGTGGTCATGCGGGCCGCCCTGCACCCCCGGAAAAACCGCTTTGTCTATGGCCGAGGCGAATTTTTCCTTACACATTATCATGGCGCCCCGGGGGCCGCGCAAAGTTTTGTGGGTGGTGGTGGAGACGACGTCAAAATACGGCACCGGGCTCTCCAGCTGCTTGCCGGCTATAAGTCCGGCTATATGCGCAATATCCGCAAAAGTTAAGGCGCCAATTTTGTCGGCAATCGCCTTAAACCGCTTCCAATCCATGCTTCTTGAATACGCACTAAAGCCGGCCAAAATCATCTTTGGCTTTTCCCTTAAAGCAATTTCTTCCACTTCGTCCATATCAATAATTTCCGTATCTTTTTTGGCAAAATAAGGGACAATGGTATAAAGTTTTCCCGAAAAATTCAAAGGATGGCCGTGCGACAAATGCCCGCCTTGGTCGAGGGAAAAGCCCAAAACCTTGTCGCCCGGGTTTAACAAGGCCATATACACCGATAAATTGGCAGGACTGCCCGAAAGCGGCTGGACATTTACATGTTCCGCGCCAAAAAGTTCCTTGGCGCGCTCTATGGCCAAATTTTCCGCCTGGTCAATTATTTCGTTGCCGCCGTAATACCTTTTGCCCGGGTAGCCTTCCGAATATTTGTTAGTAAGGATGGAACCCATAGCCTCAAGCACGGCTTTGGATACGTAATTTTCCGAGGCAATAAGTTCTATCCCCTCTTTTTGCCGCTGCTCTTCGCGTTTGATAATTTCGTAAATTTTAGGATCCTCTGCCTGGATGTTGGAGTAATTCATAGTTTTTAGCGTTTAGTGATTAGCGTTTAGTAAAATAGCCTCCCGTAGGATAGAAACCTAACAATTCAGGCGATGATATTTGATTTGAAAAAAATATTTATTCATAGGTTATTTCAAAAATTTCATTTGGCTTAGCACTAAAGTCGGAATAACGTATCCAGGTAGGTTTGATAATAAAAAATTTAGCCTCCAGCATTTTAGAAAATTTCAGTTCAACCGGATTTTTCTTTATGTGGTATTTTAAATAGGGTAAAAATTTAAGCCGCGTTAACTCTTTGGCTATACCTTCATACTGAACGGTTATGTTGTTTTTGCCTCCAATACACAAGCTGATCCTGGGGTTTTTCTTTATAAGCGAGTACTTTCGATATTTAAGCAGCGTAATAAAAATAATCTGCAAATCTTCATCCTCTGAATAATCAACAACTGAAGATTTAGGTTGGCCGTTTTCGGCATAAGACAAAACCGCCAAATTTTCCCGGCGCAAAAATTTTAATATTTTATCCCTATTATGGTTTTTCATTCCCTTTAGCCCTAAACGCTTAGCCCTTAGCTCTAATTAAACAAACATATAAAGGAGACTGTATAAGGCCCCCAATATGAATAATACCATAAAGCTCCCGGTCAGGCTAAAAAGCACGATTCCCAAAAAGCAAGCGGTAAGCTTGCCTATGGCCAGCGACTGTTCAAAAAAGACTGCGTATGGCACCACGTGCGTGGCTTCGGCGCGTATGTAAGTTACCGTGGAAATTGGGATGAAGGCCATTTCTTTGGAAGTGCGGGAAAAGGTATCCACAAAAAACGTGCTCCAGAAATTGGTGGCAATTGCCCGCATCAGCCAGACTATGGCGGTAAAAAACGCGCCAAGGCGTATTAGCACGCGCTTTGAATACTGGTCCGTGACCTTTCCTATAATTAAAGCTAAGATTGCCGCCAAAAAGCTCGCAATGGTCGCGAGGCCTCCGGCTTTTTCATAATCTTTAACAATAATATAAATAAAAATCGGCCAGATGTTCAAAACCAAGAGCTCCTCTCCAAACCCCAAATAGCCCAAAAACTTTTTGGGATAAGCCTTATACATTTCCCAGGTGTCTTTATAATGATAATCTTTGGGAACAAAAATTTCCTTGGCTTTAAAAAGAGGAAGGACGCTAAACGCGTAAATTATGGCCGTGATAATAAAAGTGGTCGTAAACCCGAAATGCTTGGAAAGATAGCCGGCCAAAAAAGGGCCGGCAATAAAAGTGATGCTAATTAGGGAATACACTACTCCGAACTCGCGCCCTACCTGGCCCTTATCCGCGTAGCGGGCCATGAGCGAATGAAAGCCGGGCCAGTAAAAAGTTTTTGAAAGGCCGTAAAAAACCGCGGCCACATACGCCAACCCGGCATTTTCCTGGGATACAATAAGCAGCATCCAATAAATTAACTGGAAAGGCACGCTTAAAGCTATTGCGTGCTTGTACCCAAGCTGGCTCGCCGCCTTGCCGCCAAGGGGAATCATAATAATATAAACCCCGTAGACAATCGCGGTAAAAAACAAAACCTCGTTAATGGAAAAACCCAAAACCGCGTACAAAAAAATCGGTTCGAACAAAAGCATCATGGAAGAGGCCATGTTGGCTATGGCCGAATGGGCGTACAATTCGCCAATTTCTTCTCTTACGCTTTTAGTAAAATAGTTGGGAAGATGGAAGTTTAGTAACATAGGGCTAAGCGTATAGCGCTAAGGGCTAAGTTTTAAAATAATGGTATGCAATATTTTTTGTACTTCAATAACCAGACCCTCAGCTTTATTAAAATCAATATTTCGATATTCTTCTTTCGCAATTAAAATCTGAGTTTCTAACTCGCCCGCAGAAGCATTTGCCATTCCGAGAAAATGCCTATATTCGCCGGTATTGTTCCGTTTATATCCTTCGGCAATGTTAGAAGCAATGGAAATTGCGGCCCGCAACATTTGTGAGATTAAAACATAAGTCTCGGTTTTAGGCATTAACTTTGTAACCCTATAAATTTCTTTCACTAATTCCATTGCTTTTTGCCAAACTATTAAATCTTTGTAGGTTCTAGTATTCATACCTTAGCCCTCAACGCTTAGCCCTTAGCCCTAAACGTATCTGTTTTTCACTGATTGGGCCAGCTCTTAATATCACAACTTGATTATTGGACATCTTTACCACGGTCGACGGCTTGCGGAGGGGCAATTTGCCGGCGTTGATAATTATGTCGGGTTTAAATTTGGACTTGTTAAATTGACGAATAACATCATCCGCCGAATAACAATCGGGCTCCCCGCTCCGGTTTGCACTGGTCGCGGTAATGGGGCTTTTTAGGATTCTTGCTAAGTCTAACGCGATTTTATTCTTAGGCATCCTCACCCCTAAAAATCCAGTCCCGGCTGACAACAACTTAACTCCCTTGCTTAATACTTGATACTTACTACTTACTACTATTGTCAGCGCACCCGGCCAAAACTTTTTAGTTAATTTCCCCGCAGCGCCATTCCATTTTACAATCTTCTTTGAGTACCCCGCGCTCGGCACGACTATATGGACCGGCTTGTTAAAATCCCTGCCTTTTATTTTATAGAGCTTTTTAATGGCGGAAATATTTGCCGCATCAACCGCCAAACCATAAGAAGTGTCTGTGGGGAAAACCACGGCCTTGCCTTTTTTAAGCGCGCCCACGCAAGCGCGGATGATTTGAGAATGTTTTTTTCTTTTATAATCGATTATTATCATTAAAACTAAAAAGATTAGACGACCAAGTTTATGAGCCGGTCTTTGACAAAAATTGCGCGTTTAACGGAATCGTTTACCAAAAGCTGTTTAACCGATTCTAAAAGTTTTGCCGCGGCTTCCGCATCCTCCTGCTGGCTGCCTGCGGGCAATTTTATTTTGCCTTTAACTTTGCCGTTCACCTGCACTACGACTTCGACTTCCTTTTCTACTATTAACGCCGCATTAAAAGCCGGCCAGGGCCCTAATTGGAGCGAACCTGTTTTCTTTTTCTCTGATTTTCCAAGTCGTACATTTAGTTCTTCCGCAATGTGGGGTGCAAAAGGGTAAAGCAAAATTAAAAATTTCCGCAACAATACTGCATCCACCGCCTCATCTTTCACTTCATTATAAAATTCCATAAACGCGGAAATGCAAGTGTTGAACCTGAAATTTTCAATGTCTTCGGTGATTTTTTTAACCAGCTTGTTAATTTCCCTCTCCGCCTTTTCGGAAGCCTTTTGGAATTTGTTATTTGAAATTTGGAATTTCCCGACCCATTCCCAAACACGGTCCAAAAACCGCTTTACGCCCACAATGCCCTTGTCATTCCAGGCCACCATGGCTTCATGGGGCCCTAAAAACAATTCATACATCCTTAAAGTATCCGCACCGTAACTTTTCACCACAACCTGAGGGTCCACCACGTTTCCCCGCGACTTTGACATTTTTTCCCCGTCGGGCCCAAGGACAATACCGTGGGGTTTGCGCATTACATAGGGCTCCTTTTGAGCCACCAATCCCTGGTCAAACAAAAATTGGTTCCAAAAACGGCTGTAAAGCAAATGCAAAGTCGTATGCTCCATCCCGCCAAAATACACGTCGACCGGAGTCCAATATTTTTGTTTCTTAATATCCGCGAACTCCTTGCTATTTTTTGGATCCGTATACCGTAGCCAGTACCAGCTCGAGCCTGCCCACTGCGGCATGGTGTTAGTCTCGCGCCAGGCCAACTTTTTGCAGTTTGGGCATTTGGTTTCCACCCATTTTTTTATGGCAGCCAAAGGCGACTCGCCCGTGCCCGTCGGTTCGTACTTTTTTACATTGGGCAACTTTACCGGCAAGTCTTCTTCGGGCACCGGCACAACTCCGCAATCCTGGCAATGGATAAGCGGGATAGGCTCGCCCCAGTACCTTTGCCTGGAAAACACCCAGTCGCGCAAGCGATAATTTACCACCCGCTGGCCAAATCCTTGCGCCTCTAAATAATCCATAATTTTTTCCGTCGCATCGTGGATGTTAAGGCCGTTTAAAAATTCCGAATTTACCATAGTCCCTTCCTCTTCCTGGACTTGTTCGATTGATGCGATAGGAGCGGTATCGCTTGCGTCTTTTTGCACGACGCGCTTGATTTCCAATTTAAATTCCTGTGCAAATTCAAAATCGCGCTTGTCGTGGCCCGGCACGCCCACTACGGCCCCGGTCCCGACATTGCCTAAGACATAATCGGCCACATACAATGGCATATGGTAATTGGTCAACTGGTTTATGCAGTAAAGGCCGGTAAATACTCCGGTTTTTTTGCGATTTTCCGCCGTCCTTAGTTCTTCCCCTTCGCTTAAGGCCTTTTGTTTGTATGCCTCAATACGGCTCCAGTGCTTTTCGTCGATATTTAGAATATTTCGGTCCAGTAAAGAAGGATGCTCGGGGCCCACCACCACAAAAGTCGCGCCGAAATTTGTGTCGGGGCGCGTGGTAAAACAGGTTATGACCGGAGAAACAAATTTTAAAATTTCTGGCTCTTCTTCAGCCCTAAAGTGCGGACTGTTCGCCCTAACCTTTAAAAACGCCGCTTTTAAGTTCTGGGCAAATTTTTCGCCGTCGCTCGGCGCGACTACATTGTCGCTTTCATCATAAATGCACACAAAACTTTCCGCTTGCTTCCGAATTGTTTTAAAATCAAACCCTTTGGCCAAAGCGGCTTTTACGGTCGGGCGCGCCTTACCATCCAAAAATTGGTCGGTAAAAGGCGTGGCGGCCAAAAAAACTTTTTTTGCCTTCACGCCCCGCTCTAAAAGCCTCAAAGCCACAATGCCGCCAAATGAGTGGCCAAAAATAACGGTCTGCTCGTCAATTTTGCAATGTTTAAGCACATACTCTGTCTGCTCCGCGTCGTTGGGCTCGGCCGCGTTCGGCAAAACCGGCGCCTGGACTTTAAATCCCCTCTTTGCCAGCTCGTCTTTTAGCGCCGGGAAAAAATTATCTTCCGGCGAGCCGCCCTTGCCGTGCAAAAGCAAAAAATTCGGCGTGTGTTCGCCTTTGGCCGTAACCGAATAAGTAATGTTTATGCCGGTCTTTTTTCCAATCCAATTGGATTGCTGCAGCTTGACCGCTTCCGGCCAATCGGGCAAATTTTTTAATCCTTCCAGCAATTTTTCCGCGTATTTTGTAATTTTCAAATACCACTGCCTTAATTCCTTCTTTTCTACGGGCGTACCGCAGCGTTCGCATTTGCCGTCTATAACCTCTTCGTTGGCGAGCCCGGTCTTGTCTTTCGGGCACCAGTTTATAAGCCCCGTGGCTTCAAAGGCGAGGCCTTTTTTAAAAAACTGCAAAAACAACCACTGGGTCCACTTGTAATATTTCGGATCCGTGGTGTTTATTTCCCGGCTCCAATCAAAAGAAAGTCCCCAGGAATGCATTTGCTTTTTGGCATTAGCCACGTTTTTTTTAGTGGTAATGGACGGATGCACCCCCATTTTAATGGCGTAATTTTCCGCCGGCAGCCCAAACGCATCCCAACCCATGGGGAACAAAACCTCAAAGCCCTTCATACGGAAATACCGCGCGTAAATATCGGCCGCCACGTAGGGCCTCAAGTGGCCCATATGCAGGCCAGCGCCCGAAGGATACGGAAATTCCACCAAAATGTATTTTTTTCCGCCAGAGGCGGATCCGCCTTTGGCGGAGGGCTTTTTAGAAAAATCTTTCTTGTCCGACGAAGCCTTGGCGAAGTCGGAGGCAAAAAATAACTTTTTTTGTTGCCAATATTTTTGCCATTTGGCTTCTACTTGTTGGGGGTTGTATTTAGGCATAAAAAAATTTAATTCTTGATGAAGGTCTTCTTGCAGTCCTACTTTGATAAGGCAAATAATTTTTTAGCATTCTCTGTGGTAATTTTTTCAACTTCCTCCAGTGATAGATTTTTAATTTTTGCCACTCTTTCCGCCACGTGCTTTACGTAAAGCGGTTCGTTGCGTTTGCCTCGGTGCGGGACGGGAGTCAAATACGGCGAATCGGTTTCTAGAACAATCCTGTCAATGGGAACAGTTTTAACCACTTCTTCCATATTTCCGCTTTTATCGAATGTAATTATACCATTTAAACCCACATACGCGCCGCGCTTTATAAATTCCTGAACGATCCCCGGACTACCGGTAAAGGAATGGATTTCAAACCGCAACCCCTCCCCTTCCCTCCCCTCATAAGGGGAGGGAGTAAGGGAGAGGTGGGCTTCTTGATCTAAAATTTGAAGTATATCCTCGTACGCGTCCTGTGAACCCGCGCTCGGCCGGCAATGAATTACCAAAGCTTTATTTGCCTCTTTCGCCAATCTGATTTGCTGGACAAACGCATCTTTTTGCAGCTTTTTAATTTCCTGATGACGGTCTTCTTGCCCCGCAAGAAGACCGTCATCTTGCGGCAGGCGGTAGTAGTCAAGCCCGCATTCGCCAATGCCTACTACTTTTGGACTGTCCGCAAGTTTCCGATACGCCTCAAAGTCAAATTTTTCTTCACGTGATAAAAAACTTGTCTCTTCTTCATCCAAATGCTGCGAATAAGTATGGACCGGATGCAGCCCTATTACCGCATAAACGCCACCCCTTCCTCTCTCCTCCCCCCTAGAGGGGGAGGAAGGGTAGGGGGGATATTTTTCAGCAAGATCAACGGCCTGGCGTGATGTATCGATCTGTGTACCCACGTTTACAACCCACACGCCCGCTTCCAAAGCCCGGCCAATGGTTTGGTCGACGTCTTCGGCAAAAGCCTTAAAATTCACATGGGCGTGAGTGTCTATAAGCATGAAGTAAGAAGTAAGAAAAATTAAACGATCCGTGGAAATAAACGAGGAATATTATTTTCTTCAAGATTTTCTAAAGCTTCTAAAATCTTTTTTGAGGTAAGAGGCAAAAACGGCTGCAATGTTAAAGCAATTTTGTACAGTTCTAAAAGCAAATGTTCTATATCTTTTTTTGCCCCAGCCTCGTCGGTTTTTATTTTTTTAAACGGCTCGGTTTTTTGGATGTATTCGTCGCACTCGCCAACTTTTCGCCAAATCCCATCCATCACGGCTTTCAAATTATACCCATTCAAATCCACGCCGCCTTCATTCTTAATTCTTAATTCATAATTCATAATTCCGGCGTTCGCTGCCATTTTTAAAACCCTGGAAGTCAAATTCCCTATCCCGTTGGCCAAGTTGGCGTTGTAGCTTTCTATAAACCTCTCCCAGGTGTAGTCGCCGTCTTCAAAGGTGGAAATTTCTCGTAAAAGATAATACCTTAAAGCGTCTATTGCCTGCTCTTTGCTGAGGCCTTTTTGCTCCAGTTGGTTTAAAATTTGGTAGGGGTCGGCCACATTGCCCAAAGACTTGGACATTTTTTGCCCGCCCGAAGTTATAAAACCGTGGATAATAATTTGGCGAGAGTTGGGCAGGCCGGCCGACATAAGCATCGCCTGCCACATTGCCGACTGCTGGCGCAAATTATCCTTGCCGGCAATTTGAACGGCATTGAGCTGTTCTTTCGTGCCCCAAAATTCCTCAAATTTTGATTTTTGATTTTTGATTTTTGATTTATCATCAGGCCAGCCTAGGGTTGAAACATAATTTATAAGCGCGTCGAACCACACATACATAACCTGCTTTTCGTCCCCCGGCACCGGCACGCCCCAGGGCATTTTTTCCTTCAGGCGCGAAATGGAAAAATCCTGCAGTCCCCTTTTGACGAATTCCTTTATTTCATTGAATCTAAAATCCGGCACGACAAAATCGGGATATTTTTTGTACAAATCCAGAAGCGGCTGTTGGTATTTGGAAAAACGGAAAAAATAATTTTCTTCCTCAATGGTTTCTATTTTCAAATTGGGATGGATGGGGCACTGCCCGTTTTCGTCCAAATCACTCTCGGTTTTTTCCAACTCGCAGCCCACGCAATATTTAACATGGTAATTTTTTTTGTATATATCCCCATTGTCCGAGCAGAGTTTCCAAAACTCCTGGCATGCCTGTTTGTGCCCGGCGTCGGTGGTACGGATAAAATGGATGTCCGGCAAAACCCCCAGCGCCGGCATTAATTTTTTAAACTTTTCCGCGTATTCATCTACATAGCTTTGCGTGTCTTTGCCTTCCTCGGCGGCTTTCCGGTAAATTTTCAGGCCGTGTTCGTCGGTGCCTGTATTAAAAAACACTTCCTGGCCCAAGAGTTTATGGAAGCGCGCAATGGCGTCAGCCTGCACGATTTCCAATGCAAAACCCAAATGCGGGTCCGAATTCACATAGGGCAAAGTGGTGGTAATATAAAATTTGTCCATGGTGTTTTAAAGGCTCACAAATCCCTTTTCCAACCCTACTGCAATGCTTTCCGTAGTAGTTGCCTGATTTATCAGGCTATCGTGATAGGATGTTTAAAGGCTCACACTTACAGTGTGAGCCTTTAAATTATAGCGATTTTTAAGGGTTTAAACAAATTTTACGCAGCAGACGATTTTTGGCCGTAAAATTCGTTAACAACCACCGTAATGGCGCTGGCCAAGGGCACGGCCACCAACAGGCCCAAAATGCCTGCCAATTTAAAACCGGTCAGCAAAGCCAAAAGGACGACCAAAGGCGAGGTGCCCACGGTTTTTTCCATAACCTTGGGCACCAAAACATAACCTTCGGTTTTTTGTACAACCAAATACAACGCCGCCACCGCAAAGCCCAATGCCGGCGACTGCAAAAGCCCAAAGAAAATGGCGGGTACGGCAGAAAGGAACGGCCCAATGTAAGGCACAATTTCCAAAAGCCCGGCCAGCATGGCTAAAAACAACGCATACTTAACCCCCAAAAGCGAAAGGCCAATGAAGGTAAGGGCAAAAATTACGAAGCTTAAAATTATTTGGCCCAAAATCCATAAACCCATTTTATGCTGGATTTTTTCTATAAGCCCGGTGGTAAATTCCAAATGGGCTTCCGGAATAATTACGCCAATAAAATTTTTCATGCCTTTTTCTTCCGCCACCAAATAAAAGGAAATGACCAAAACCGAAACAAAAGAAAATAGGCCGTTAAAAACTCCAAATGTACTTTTGATTACTCCCTGGCCGGATTCTGAAGCGAATATGCCTTCAAAAATATTACCCAAACGCAAATCATTCAAAAAAGGAAAACCAAACCGCTCTTCAAACTGCTTTGCATAGCTGGGAAAATTTTGGCTGACAATTTTAAACTGCTCCAGGGCCGGAGGGATGAGCAAATAAATAACCAGCGCGGCAAACCCGAATACGAACAAATACACAGCCAAAACGCTTACGGCCCTGGGGATACGCTGCTTTTGGTTTAAATATTCGGCCATAGGCTCCATGGCTGAAGCCAAAATTACCGAGATTAAAAAAATTAGCAATATGTCGCGGATCGCCCACAAAAAACCCAAAGCCAAAAGGATAAAAACGGCTTTTAAAATAGTTTTGGTGGATGTATCGAGCGAGCTTAGCATATTATTTCACAAAAGCCGCCTAAAATTAGGCGGCGTGCTGTACATCATCAGGCAAGGTTTCCCCTCTTTCCTCAAGAATTTTTTTGGCTTGAACCATCTTTTCATCCAATTCTTTTATACCTTCAAGACAATACGCCTTAATTTGTTCACGCAAGAAATCAGTCAGCCCTTCGTCTTTTAAATCACGGATAAGGATATCTTTAATGGTCTGGTCTAAGGGCGACTGTTCAATTAAATTGATAACTTTCTGGATTTTCTCTTCCATGTTATTTTTCTACGCTGGTAAATAATTGTCGTAACTTTGCCAAGCCTTCACGCGCAGTTTCAATATATGCGCGCGGATCGGTTAAGTCTGCATATTCGGCACTCAAAACCGGATTACCTGCTGTTTCGGGTCTCGGTCCTCTTTCGCCCATAAATTTCCTTTCTTTTTATTTCAAACTTTGCCGCGCAAAGTTTTTAAAATTTTAATATCTGCTTTGACTTTATCATGCTCCGTTTCTAAAATCAAGGCCATAGCGGCGTCAGCCACCACTTTGGACTTCTCTCTCCCTTTGGAAGAGGGATAAGAGGGTGAGGGTTTAATATTTTTACCAAAATACCCCATAATTGCTTCAAAGCCCTTTTTGCCGATTTTGCCTTCCCCAATATGGTCGTGCCGGTCCTTTCTTTCACCCAAATCCGGCTTGGAGTCGTTCATATGGCTCATTTTGAGCCATTTTAAGCCTATCACCTTGTCGAACTTGGAAAAAGTGGACTCCACAGCAGCGCTGTTGCGCAAATCGTACCCGGCGGAAAAGGCATGCTGGGTATCAAAGCAAATGCCCCCAAAAGTTTTAAACTTTTCCAAAGGCTCCATGAGGTCAGCCAGTTCCTCAAAAGTGTCCCCTATTACGGAACCTGCGCCTGCGGCTATTTCCAAAAGGAATTGGGTTTCGCCGCTGCCGTACTTTTTTAAAACCTCTGCCAAGCCTTTTTTAGTTTGGGCAAAGGCTTCCTTTTCGCCCAAGTCCTTAAAGCTGCCCAAATGCGTCATGACGTATTTGGCGCCCAGGCTGCTGGCCCGTTTAAGCTCTTCCGATACAACGCTTATGGAGCCGTGGTAGACATTGGGCTTGGCAGAACCAAAATTTACAAAATAAGGACAATGGACCACAAAATCACTAAGCTGATGGGCCTTCATCTCATCTTTAAATCTTTTTATCGTTAAGTCATTCAATTCGGGCGCTTTCCCGCCCATAGGCGGACGGGTAAAAATTTGGAAAGCTTCGCAGCCCAAAGCCGCGGCGTTTTTTGGCGCATTCCATACTCCCCCGGCGGCTGAAACATGGCAACCGATACTAAAATTGACCATGATTAAATAAAATTAAGAAGTCATTTTAAAAATAATTTTAAGGCGAAATTGGGGAATTTTAGGCCAGTCGGTCAAAACAAATTTTGAATGTTTAACTGGAAGTTAAGCGGAGAAATTTTTTTGGCCGAATGGACAAAATTCACGAATTGTCCCCCTACGGGGGATCTGCCGTAGGCACGACAGCCAAAAAGGATTTTTAAAATGACTTCTTAATAAGATTGACGATAATTTATAATTCTTGCCACTCTCGATCATTCGCGGCAAGCTCGCTTATTCTTTAAATATGGCCTTAAAAGGCTTGTCACTTTTATACG
Source organism: uncultured Candidatus Saccharibacteria bacterium (assembly GCA_964504715.1). GTDB lineage: Bacteria > Patescibacteriota > Doudnabacteria > UBA920 > UBA920 > JBBTRN01. Next base: position 29,521 of record CAZDEP010000002.1, read on the forward strand.
GGCCGATTACAGCCAAAGTGGCATGCTGTTTTTTAAAAAGGCTTCTGGCCAAAACCTGCACGTCTTGGGCCGTAACCTTGTCTACCCTGTCCATGGCCTCTTTAGGCGTCCGGATTTGTTTGTAAAAAGCCGCGCGCTCTAAAAACCAATCCAGGCGCACCTGGTTGTCTTCCAACGCGAGCACGGTTTTACCTTTCAAATATTCCTTGGCTTTTTTTAGTTCCTTTTCGTCCACCGTTTCATTTTTTATTTTCTCCAATTCTACTGCAATAACCTTTAAAGCTTCCTCAATTTTACCCACCTGCACGCCGGCCCCAATGTTAAATATGCCGGTGTCCTGGTAACAAGACCCGCTGGCGCGCACATAATATCCCAAGCCCCGCCTTTCCCTGACTTCCATAAAAAGCCGGGAAGACATGCCGCCGCCCAAAATAGCCGACAAGACAGACTGGGTGGAGAGTCTGGGGTCGTTATAGCTCAAGCCTTTAAAGCCCAAAGACAAATGCGCCTGTTCGGTTTCCTTAAAATGCAGGTTGATGCGGGAGCTTTTTTGCCCGTCTTTAACCTTCTCGCAAACATGGAATTTTTTCCTCGGGAATTTTGACCAATATTTTTGCACCAGCGCATCAAAAGTTTTTTGGCTGTATTTGCCGCTAATGCCTAAAATCATGTTGGGCACCTGGTAATGGCGGTTAATGTAATCCAAAAACATTTGCCGTGTAAACTTGGTAACCGTGTCTTTGGTTCCGGCAATGTCACGCCCCAAAGGCGTGCCCGGCCACATTTTCTGTTCGAGCACGTTGTCTATTTCATACATGGGCGTGTCTTTGTACATGTTTATTTCCTCTACTATTACGCCTTTTTCCCTTTCCAACTCCGTTTCGTCAAAAAGCGGGTTTTGGATCATATCGGTCAAAATGCCAAAAATCAGCTCCAAATGCTGGTGGGCTGCTTTAATGTAATACTGAGTATGTTCCTTGCCGGTATTCGCATTCATTTCCCCGCCAATCGAGTCGATTAGGGAAGAAATGGCCAAGGCAGACGGATATTTTTTTGTGCCCTTAAATAAAAAATGTTCCAAAAAATGGCTTATGCCATTTTCTTTCTGTGATTCTGATCTTGAACCGGTCTTAATAAAAAAATCCACCACCACGCTTTCGGAGTCGGTTGAGGGGACTTCAATTATAGTGAGGCCGTTACCTAAAACTTTTTTTGTAAATTTCATAATTTATGTCCTCTTAAGATTTGGGCTATGGGTGTTATTGGCGTATTAATGAATAATATTGTCTTTTAAGCCAGTGCTTACATTAATAAATTTAAAGACTCGATCATTTTTTAAATATACCAAATCCTCAATTCTGATTCCACCAACGCCGCGGATATACACGCCAGGTTCAATGCTAAAAACCATATTATCCCTTAAAATATCTTTCGAGCCTGGGGATAAATTCGGCAATTCATGAATTTCAAGGCCCGTACCGTGGCCTAAGGAATGGATAAAGAATTTGTCTAATTTGGCTTCGGCGAGCACATTTACTGAGTGTTGATAAACATCACCGGCCTGTAAGTCGTAATGGGTGTACGGCCGCGCTTCGCGTATCGTTGTACGGCCGCGCTGCGCGTTGCGCGGGCCTATACGCGCCGCGCCGCCGATTAACGATAAACGCGAATCAATAACCTCCATTGATCCAATATACGCCCTTTCTACCTGGTTATAAGCTCTCTCTAACCGCGACGGCGCGCGTTTTAAAAATACCGTGCGAGTAAAATCACTGCAATAATTTTTGTACTTAAAACCAAAATCAATTATTATCGATTCGCCGGGTTTTAGGCGCTTCGACGATGGAACATGATGCGGAATGGCCGCGTTTGCGCCGCTTGCCACAATTGCGGGGAAAGCCACGTCCTCGGCGCCGAATTTATACCCGGTATTGGTAATAAACTCCGCCAAACCTCTTTCAGTCCAGGATTTTTTCTTGAGCTGATTTTTTGCCATACCAAAAACTTTTTCCACTATCTGCATGGATTTTTTTATTTTGGAAAGTTCGCCGGCATCTTTAATTTGGCGCATTTCATCCACCGGACTTCTGGCCGGCTTAGTCCTTAGCCCTAAAGCCTTAGCTCTCAAATAAGCCTCTTCCCCGAAAGTAAATCCCCACTCCAAATCCAATTTTTTACCTTTGATATATTTGCCAATATTTTTCAGCCTATCCGATTTTTTTACCCAATCGATATTCTCCAAACCCGATCCAAATCCCACAACCTCACGCTTTGTGACTAAAAGGTACTCTTCGGCCCTGTAATCAAAAGAACGACCTGTTAAATAAAACAGGTTTTCTTTCTTTTTTATAAGGATAGGGTTTTTTAAAGCTGCTTGTATTTTCCTAATCCGTAAATTTTTCATTTTCTTCTCTCCCTCCCCTTCTGAGGGGAGGGATTAAGGGAGAGGTTGCGATTAAACTAAACATGTTTGCTTAATTTTTTCCAATACTCCTTCAATATTTTTATCAACATCAATATTCTGGAATCTTAAAACTTTATAACCGGACTTTTCAGCGTATTCCTGTTTTACTTTATCGTGAATTAAGTTAACCGGTTCGCTGTGCTGCCCCCCGTCTAATTCAATTAATAACATTTTACTTCGGCAACTAAAATCAAAAACATACGAGCCAATTTGGACTTGGCGCTTAAATGGCAACCCGTAAAATCTATTTGCTCTTAAATATTGCCACAATTTTATTTCCCAAGGATTTTTATTCTTTCTCAAATCTCTGGAATAAGTTAGGTAAGGCTCAGGGATAATGCGGTTCATATGCAACCTCTCTGGCCTAAAGGCCATCTCTCCTCAAAAGGAGAGAGAAAAGCTCTCTCCCTTCGACAAGCTCAGGGTACTCCTCCTATTCTAGGAGGAGATTACTGCACCTGCGACAAAGCTTTACCTATGTATCCGCCGAGCTCCTCCCCTTTCATCCTCACCTGCTCCTTGCTGTCGCGGTTGCGTACGGTAACCGTGCCGTCTTCGAGGGTTTGAAAATCTACCGTAATGCAAAACGGCGTGCCGATTTCGTCCTGGCTGTAGTAGCGTTTCCCTACGTTGCCGCGGTCGTCCCAGGCGACATTAAAATCCTTTTGTAAATTGTGATAAATATCTTTGGCTTTTGCCACCAATTCCGGTTTGTTCTTTAAAAGCGGAAAAACCGCAGCCTTGTAAGGCGCAAGCTTGGGAGGCAAAGCCAAATATACGCGGTCCTCTTCTTCGCGGTAACTCGAGCACAAGACAGCTAAAAAAGTCCGGTTCACGCCCCAGGTCGGCTCCACACAGTGGGGCAAATACTTTTCATTCGTATGAGGATCGGTATATTCCAAACTTTGGCCTGACATTTTTTGATGCTGGGACAAATCGTAATCGGTGCGGTAAGCGAGCCCGTATAATTCTTTTTGTCCGAAGGGAAATTTATATTCCGTGTCTACGCTTCGCTTGCTGTAATGCGCCCGGTCAGCTTCCGGAATTTCCACCAACACCGCGTCTTTTTCTATGCCGATTTCCTTTAGCCATCCTTTTTGCTGCTCCAGCCAATATTCAAACCATTTTTCCCACTCCGACGGATGAATAAAATATTCTATTTCCATTTGTTCAAACTCGCGCGTGCGGAAAATAAAATTCCCCGGGGTGATTTCGTTTCGAAAAGCAGGGCCGATTTGGGCAATGCCAAAAGGCACAGTTTTCCTGCTGGTATCCAGGACATTCTTAAAATTTACAAACATTCCCTGGGCGGTCTCCGGCCGAAGATACACCGTGGATTTTTCATCATCCACGGGGCCCAAGTTCGTCTTAAACATCATATTAAACTGCTTGACTTCGGTAAAATCTTTTTTTCCGCACTTCGCGCACGGTGCGTTCATGTCTATTTGGTCGGCGCGATAACGTTCGTGGCAATTTTTGCATTCTACCATCGGATCATTAAAAGCATTCACATGGCCGCTTGCCTCCCAAACTTTCGGGTTCATTATTAAAGCTGCGTCAATCCCCACAACATCTTCCCGAGTTTGCACAAATCGCTTCCACCACAATTGCTTTATATTATTTTTTAACTCCACTCCCAAAGGCCCGTAGTCCCAAGAGTTGGCCAGGCCGCCGTAAATTTCGCTGCCGGGAAAAACAAAGCCCCGACGCTTGCATAGACTGACTATTTTATCCATCCCGTTAGAAATTTCATTATCGATTTTCTTTTGTTTATCGGACATGCTAGTTATATTAATTGTATAACTTTCCCATTTCTAACGGGATCCATCAAGTCATTTTCAGACATTTAACGATTTTTTGCCATTGCGAGTAGGACGAAGCAATCTAATTACCAGATCGCCGCGGCCTTTTTTAGCCTCGCGATGACGCACTAATATTTATGTTTATTATATCAAAAACCCGTGCTACTTGCTACTTACTACCTGCTACTTCCCTATAACTCTTTACCATTTCCCCAAAATAATCGTACTGTATTGCCGTGCGAATTTTTTGCATTAAGTTCAAATAGAATTTCAGGTTGTGCATTGTTGCCAGGCGAATGGCCAAAGGCTCGCCCGTGGCAAACAGGTGCCGAAGGTAAGACTTGGTGTGGTTAAGACACAGATAACAGTCACAGGCATTGTCTACGGGCGTAAAGTCTTCCTTATATTTTTCAAGACGAATATCTATAGTACTATAACCTTCTTGCTGGCCCTTAGCGCTAATATACAACCTCCCATGCCTCGCTTCCCTTGTTGGAATAACACAATCAAAAGTGTCACACCCCCGCGCTGCGGCCTGCACAATATCAAACGGCGTGCCCACGCCGAGCAAATGTTTGGGAGCGTTTTCAGGTAAATAAGGCATGGCAGCTTCCACGGCTTTCATCATTTCCTCGTGCGGCTCCCCAACAGCCACGCCGCCAATGGCAAAACCTTCAAAGCCCAAATTCACCATATCCTGAGCCGATTGTTTACGAAGGTCCGGGAAAGATGCTCCCTGCACAATCCCCCATAATTTTTGGCCGCGATTTATGGGGTCGCCATCTATAACTATTTTTTGATGTTCTTTAATTGCGCGCTCGGCCCATCTTTTAGTCAGCGCGATTGATTCCTTGCTCCGCTCATATTCAAACGGATAGCCCGGAAAATCGTCCAATATTAACGCAATGTCGCTGCCCAAATTTGCCTGGATGTCTACCGATTTTTCCGGAGATAACACCTCTTGTTTTCCATCAAGGTCAAATTGGAATAAAACTCCCACCTCCATAACTTTACGCATTTTGGATAAAGAAAAAACCTGAAAGCCCCCGCTGTCGGTAAAAATGGGCCCTTTCCAATTCATAAACTTATGCAGTCCACCGGCTTTGTAAATAAGTGCGTCGCCCGGGCGCTGCCAAAGGTGGTAAGTGTTGGCCAAAACCATTTCCGCGCCCCAGAATTTCAGCTCTTCGGCCGTTACCGATTTTACCGCACCCTTGGTGCCAATAGGCAAAAACGCCGGCGTATGCACATCGCCGTGAGCGGTATGGATAATCCCCGTTCTGGCTTTCAATGACGGGTCGGATTTTAAAATTTCAAAATAGGACATCCACTACAGTATAATAGATTCCCCGCAAAGTATAAAGCTTGCAAAAAAAAAACGAAATATTTTCCCAATCTAAATAATCAGCGCTCCAAAAAAGCATAAAAATAAGAACCCGCACTACTTGTCGCGAAGGACTTTCATGCGGGTTAAAAAAGCTTATATTAATCAATGGGCATCATTGCGCTGCGCAATGATGCCCATTGTATCTTCTAACTTTTACCTGTCAAAATTTCTTCTGGGCGGGCGGGAACCATGCCCACCGGGGCCCCTGTGGCCGCCGCCAAATCCGCCCGGCCTCGGGCTTCGGGGCCGGAAGTCGTCGTGGCTGCCTTGCGCCATTTGTTCAGGCGTGGGCGGAGCCGCAAACGGTTTGTGTGTAAGGTTTATCCTGCCCTGGTCGTCTATTTCCGAAACCTGGACTTTTAAAGCATCGCCGATTTTAACCACATCTTCCACCCTGCCGACCCGGTAATTTGCGAGCTGCGAGATGTGCACCAAGCCTTCCTTGCCCGGCAAAACTTCCACAAAGGCGCCAAAGTCCATTAGCCTGGTAACTTTGCCTTCGTAAATTTCGCCCGGCTCCACTTCCTTAACAATGTTTTGTATCCACTTCACGGCTTTTTCCGCCATAGCGGCGTCGGTGCCGCAGACCATAACCAGCCCGTCGTCTTCAATGTCTATTTTTAAGCCGCCGCATTCCGCAATAATTTCATTAATAACTTTTCCGCCCGGCCCAATGACTTCGCGGATTTTGTCGGGCTTTATCCTGAACGAAGTTATGCGCGGCGCGTACTTGGAGAGTTCCGCTCTCGGCGCGGGCAAAGCTTCTTTCATTTTGCTTATAATGTGAACGCGCGCAGGCTTGGCCTGCTCTAGGGCCTTTGCCAAAATATCGGCGCTTAAGCCTTTAAGCTTCATATCCAATTGGAGCGCGGTAACGCCTTCTTCCGAACCCGTAACTTTAAAATCCATATGGCCGTTAAAATCTTCTATGCCCGCAATGTCGGTTAAGACTTTAAAATTATTGGGATTGGCTTCGTCCATTACCAAACCCATTGCGCAGCCGCCTATTACTTCCTTTATGGGAACGCCCGCGTCCATTAAAGCCAAGGTGCTGCCGCAGGTGCTGGCCATTGAGGTGGAACCATTGGAAGACATAATTTCGCTGACCAAACGCATTGTGTAAGGAAAAGTTTCCTGCTCCGGCAAAACCACTTCCACGGCCCGTTCGGCAAGCATGCCGTGGCCGATTTCGCGCCTCCCCGGGCCCCTTAAAGGAGCTACCTCACCGACGCTGTAACCGGGCATATTATAGTGATGGATATAGCGCTTGGCGCGGCCGTCTGTAGGGTCTTCCATGCCGTCCAGCATTTGCTCGTCGCCCTTACTGCCCAAAGTTACCACAGTCAAAGCCTGGGTTTCTCCCCTGGTAAACAGCGCACTGCCATGCGTGCGCGGCAAAATTCCGACCTCACAGGCAATGGGGCGGGTTTCGTTAAGCTTGCGGCCGTCCACGCGGCGCTCTTTTTCCAAAATTTGCTTTTGCTGATATTTCTTTAGAATTTTGTCCACGCAAGCGGCGACGTCCTTTTCAACATTCACACCTGCAATATCCCCAACCGTGACCTTAACCGCTTCGGTAATTTCTTTTTCCAGTTTGGAAATGTTGGCTTCGCGCTCTTCCTTATTTTTTACGTAAACCGCGGCATCTATTTTATCCTGGGTTAGCAGCTCCTTAACTTTTTCCATTACCGCGTCGTTGGGTTTGACAATTATTGGCTCGCTCTTAGTCTTGCCAACCTGTTTGGCAAACTCCATTTGGCATTTAACCAATTCCCCGAGCGCAGGTTGGGCAAACTTTATGCCTTCCACAATCTCCTCTTCCTTCACCAATTTCGCGCCCATTTCCACCATAATAATATGTTCGCCGGTGCCGCACACAATCAAATCCATATCGGATTTTTCCTGCTGTTCGTGGGTCGGATTAATCACATACTGGCCGTCCACTTTGCCAACCCTCACGCCGGCCACGGGGCCATCGTAAGGCACATTGGAAATAGCCAACGCCATGCTTGCGGCATTCACCGCCACCATATCGGGTTCGTTTACGCCGTCTATGGACAAAACCATTGCCGTTACCTGGACATCATTTCTCATCCCATCCGGAAACAGCGGCCTTAAAGTTCGGTCTATTACCCTACCTTTTAAAATGGCGTCGTCCGTGGCGCGGCCTTCTCTTTTAATCCAGCGGGAACCTTTTATTTTGCCGGCCGCGTACAACCTTTCTTCGTAGTCCAAAAGCAGAGGGAAAAAATCTATACCCTCCCTCGCCTTGTCGCTCATTATGGTAGTGGCCAAAACCACGGTGTCGCCCAATCGGGCAAGCACCGCGCCGGAGGCCTGGCCGGCTAATTTGCCGGTTTCAAAACTAAACTCACCCTCGCCTACTTTGCAGGAAATCTTTTTGCTTTCCATTAAATTTTCCTTTGGTTTCAAAAGACGGGCAAATGAACGAGACTGTCTGTATCATCATAAAAGATGAAAGTACAAGTCTGCGCGATATCTACCAGCCTTTTGAAACTTAACTAATTAATTCTGACTTTTAATTCTCACTGCCTATTTCTGCTTCAAAATTGCTTAAGAAAGCCACGGGGTCGGGAGTGGAGCCGAACATAATATGGTCAACGCTGTTCCTCTGGCCGCGGTGCTTTACGCTCTCCACGCCTTTGGACTGGAACCACTGCTTCCAATAATTACTGAACTTGTTATAACCTTCGCTGCCTTCGGAGCCGTATTTTTCGTAAATGGTCTGGTACTTCAGCATGTCGCAATTGTCAATAAAGGCGCTCTTTTCTTCCAAAGTCAAAAACCCGTTCTTACTGTAATTGTCTTTAAGGCTTTTTATGTTGGGATGGTTATATATTGCTTTGCAAATTTCCAAAGCAAGCGCGTACCAGTCTTTTTCAAAACTTTCGGCGTCAAAGTGGTTATTCAACATCTGGTTCTTGTTCTTTTGGTGTGGTCTTTTTTATGGCCGGAGCTTCCGCAAAAGATGCGACCTTCAATTTTAATTTGTCAACAATTTTTGCGAAACGCTTTTCGTCCTCATTTTTCAAATACCTAAGCAGCCTTCTGCGGTTGCCCACCATCTTTAAGAGTCCGCGGCGGGAGTGGTTGTCTTTCCTGTGGATCCTTAAATGATCCTGCACCCTGGCCACCTCTTCGGTTAAAATGGCAATTTGCACTTCCGGGCTGCCGGTGTCGTCTTTATGGGTCCGGAATTTGCGGATTATTTCGTTTTTTTCCTGGGGAGTTAACATTGCTTTGTCCGTCTCGATTATAATCGAGACGCCTTCTCTTCACGAAATGAATTGCGGCGCTAGTTCACGGGGGCCGCATTACAGATTCATCCGTGGATTAATTTATGCATTTATTATAATAGATTTAAGGATTTTTGTAAACCCCGTTAGAAAACCGAGAATGGCGGTCACTCTGGGGCTAAAGCCGCCAAATACTCTATAAAATTTTCAAAAACATTATACTCGGTGTATTGTTCAAAACTTTTTAGCCCCGGAAAACGGTTGACCTCCAAAATATAAAACTTGCCGTTTTTTTCCAATATGTCGACTTTGGCCAGTTCCCTGCCCAATGTGCGAGATGCTTTTTCGGCGAGTTTAATAAGCTTTCCATACTTGTCATTGCGAGCCCTGAATGCATCTGAAGGGCGTGGTAATCTATTCTCATAGATTGCCTCCACCTTCGCTGAAGCTTCGGCGGACAGGTCGGATGCACTCGCAATGACAGAAAAAGAATCAAAATCCACCCTTCCGAATTTCTTATTAAATCTAAATCTTAAAATTACCGGCAATGCCTTATACCCGACCGTAATAATTTTATATTCATAATCCGCCTCTATATATTCCTGCCACATCCATTCGTTTAAAGGATGCCGGCCAATGATATTTTGGAATTTGAAATTTGAAATTTGGGAATTTATGTGAAAAGTGCCTCTGGCCTTTAGTCCATATACCCACTTTAATATAAAAGTGCTTAGTGCTTCCGCCTTCGCCAAAGCTTTAGCGGACAAGAAGCGCTTGGTGCCAAGTTTAGAACCATAATTCATAATTCTTGATTCATACTTCCAAGTTTTAGGGATAAGGAGGCCGGTTTTTTTTAGATTTTTATAGTCTTCCCATTTACCTTTGCCTAAATTGCCTTGGGTTATATTTTCATCTACCACCCTGCCGCCCTGGGCTTGAAAGCTTTGGGCAAGCTTTATAATTTTTTCCAAATAATCCGCTTTATCCTTTAAATAGGGATTCCGAATATATAAAACATCGCCCCCAAGCGTCGTAAGCTGAAAATTGCAGGCGGCAAGATCGGCAATGTCCATAATTCTTAATTCATAATTCTTAATTCTCGCTTCCAAAGCGAGCCTGTTTGCCGCGTAAGCGCTTTTTGGGGAGATAAGGTAAATCATACCTATAATACTAGCTTATTTTTGCACAAAATTCGAACGTCGCACAATGCACAACCTAAAAAACTCAAATGCCCATTGTCGCCATATATTTTGTGTATTTGTGGATAACCTCTCGTGTCGCATAATGTTGTATTGTGTTAAAATAGAATTGCCGCATAAAGCTGAACATAATTTCTTGCAGCATTTAAATGGCGGAAATGTTATCCTAAAACCATGGAAACTACCCCCTCCCCTACAAAGCCTAATATGAGCGGATTGCGCAAAGCCATTATGGACTTTTTGGAATACTGTGAAATCGGCAAAAACCAGAGCCGCAATACCATTGCGGCTTATTACCGCTACCTGGATAAATTTGAGCGCTTTGCCCAAGGCATTAAATTAAAAGATGCCAAAGACATTACCTTAGATGTAATTAACCGCTACCGGCTTTATTTAAACCGCCTGGAAGACGAAGACGGCCGGACACTTAAACTAATTACCCAAAACTACCATTTAATAGCCCTCAGGGCATTCTTAAAATACCTGACCAAGCAGGATGTTAAAACCTTGTCCCCGGAAAAAATCGAATTGCCCAAAAACCCCCAACGGCAGGTGGAATTTTTGGAAAACGATGAACTGCAAAGGTTATTCGACGCCACCAACCAGGAAACGGACGAAACTTCCCGCTTAAGGGATTATGCGATTTTGCAGACTTTGTTTTCCACCGGCCTCCGCGTTTCCGAACTGGCTTCCCTCAAAAAGGACAATATAAACCTCGAACGCCACGAATTTACCGTACGCGGCAAAGGCAGCAAGTTAAGGCTGGTGTTTTTAAGCGATACCGCGGCAGAAGCCATAAAAAAATACCTGGCTAAACGCCGGGACAATAACAAGGCTTTGTTTATCGCCCATTCCAAAATCGGAGAATCAGTGGAAAAACAAATGGAAAGCCAACAGGCAACCTCTCCCCTTCCCTCCCCTCATAAGGGGAGGGTGGCCGAAGGCCGGGAGAGGTTGAGATTTTTTGGCCTGACTCCCCGCTCTATCCAACGGATTATTAAAAAATATTGCCTGATTGCGGGGATCGTAAAAAAAGTGACCCCGCACACCCTCCGGCATTCCTTTGCGACGGACTTGCTGCAAAATGGCGCGGATATAAGGAGCGTGCAAACCCTTTTAGGCCACTCCTCCATAACCACAACCCAAATTTATACCCACATAACAAACCAGGGACTAAGGGACATTCATAAGAAATACCACAATAAGAAGTAAGAGGTATGAAGCAAGAATTAAGGTTAAGACAAATCAAAAAGCCTACGTACATCTACGTAGGCTTTTTCAATTTCTGCGCCTCATGTTTTTCCCTTAATTCTTAATACTTAATTCTTACTTCTTGCTTCACACGTACCATTTATAGTCGCTCATGGCTCGCATGGCTTCTTCCATGTCGACCTGGTACTCTGCCTGGGTTTCCTTGCTATAGACAGTCAGCGGTATTTGGCAGTAGGGACACACTCCCGCTTTTTCCCTGGAAAACCCGCAACTGTCGCACATATACATGTAAAAATTTTGCATATTTATCACCTCTTTCCCACAAAATTAATAATTATAGCGGGAAATCCTCCGAAGCTTTAGCGTAGGAGGACTACCCTACTAAAGCTGGTGATGCAAACCGACAAAATATTCCCTTATTCATACAACTTATCCATAAAACGAAATAAATAAAGCTTCGTTTCAGTCGTATGATTATGCAGTTGTTAAAGAACTCCCCCTACTTTCGGTTTATTCCGATTTAAGATTTTTGTCAAGCATGTTTTCCACTTACAAAAAAACGCGCCTTTAGCGCTTTTAAGATGAACTCAATTTTCAAATATTGGCCGAAGGCCACGAGCGAAGTCGAGTGGTGGTCCCGGTAGGAATCGAACCTACATCAATGCCTTAGAAGAGCACTGCTCTATCCATTGAGCTACAGGACCCTGATTTTTTACTTTCACCTGGTGACCCCGGCAGGAGTTGAACCTGCGACCTCAAGCTCCGCAAGCTTGCGCTCTATCCAACTGAGCTACGGGGCCAAAAGGTGGAAGTAAAAAATTGCCCTAATATTCTTATTTGTGTCGGCATTAATTTTGCCGCGCCAATATGCCAGCCAATTAACTTTTGTGATTTTACCATATAATCAAACAATTTTCAATCTGTTTTTACTTAGTAAATCTTGCAAAAAAATAGCTGGTCACGTCCGTATTGTCCAAATTCCCCGACAATATGGCCTGGTTGGTATTGGTATATTCCATTTTTTTAGCATTCCTTAATTCGAGGAATTTTAAAAAGGCAACAATGGAAGGCGGACTGTCCATTTCTTCGGGAGTTCTTTTGCCAATTGCCTCATAGTCAAAACCTTCCAGCATTTTTAAAGTTTGCTTGTCCTGGCTTTGGGCCACGGCATTGGTAACATGGTGCGAGAAATCCACGCTGGCAATAACCAGGCTGTCTTCGGGCAAAAGCCGGTTTAGCGCTTGGGCCAGAGTTTGCGCCTCAAGAAGCGAATAATTCCGCTTTATGACAATGGGTAAAAACTTCGCTTCGGGAAATTGGTGCTTTATAAAACCCACGAGCACGGAAATTGAATGTTCGCGCTCAAAGGTGGTTTCCTCGTTTTTTACCAGGCCCGTAGCCAATAATTTTTCGTACAATTCTTTGTCTGTTGCCAAATCCCCCCACGGGGTTTTATAAGACCAGCCGGAAATTTGCGCGCGCGCAGTGCCTGCGCCAAAATGGTTCGGCCCAATAACAACAATGGTTTTAGGATTTTGGGCGCCCAAAGCCTGGAAAAGCCAGGCAATTTGCCTTTCCGCGTAAAAATGGTGCGAAACTATGGCGCCAAAGACCTTTTGGGGGGTTGTTTCCACTTTGTCCGGCTTTAGGATCCCACTGTAAAATTCACTTTGCATAAAGTTCGCAAAGTGGAAATTCTTTTGATCCGGCTCTTTTACTTGGGTGCTGTGAGGCAAAGTCCTAAAGATGGCCAAATACCCAACAGCCAGCGCCAATGCAACTACCAAAAAAAATAAAACAAATTTTTTTTTCATTACCTCAAAACCGCCCCGCCCCATTCAACCAGTGTAAAGCCGCTCCGGGCCAAAGGCTGCGGCAATTCCTGCTCGGGAATATTTTCGTAAGCGTCCAGGCCTTTGGCTGTCATCATTACCCGAATTACGCTCGTAGGCTCGACGGACAAATCAAGAGGCGCTATTTCATCCATCTGCTCTTTTTTCAAAAAAGTAATTTTGTAATAAGGCTTGTGAAGACCCTTTAGCCTGGGCAGCCAATAAGCGTTAAAATCTTCCGCTTCCCTGCCGCGAAGGCCAAGCAAAGACAATTTGGCTTTCAAAAAGCCTTCCAAATCTTTTTGTGAGACTACAAATCCGCTGTCTTGGGCGGGATAATTAAGGCCTATGCCTTCCCAGAACAAATAAGGATAACTCAACCCATCGGCCAAATTTTTTATAGTGCCGTCGGGATGGGCCACTACCTGCCAGCCGTTCTTATAATCCGGTTTGGTGTAGGTAAATCCGCCATTGGGATAAACTTTTACGGAAAGCTCGGTCTCTTTTTGAGGATATAAATAAATTACCGGCTTGCACATTTCGGCAGCAATCTGGAAACGGTCGTTCTTAAATTCTATCCAGCGCCCTATTGGGTCTTTCCAGTAAAGCAGTGGACGATAAGATAAAAACTGTTCGTAAGTGTACTTGCTTTTTGAGGTCCGCTCCCAGGAGCCCTGATCACTGTAGTAAGGAATGGTATTTTCGTCGTTATATAATTCTTTAAGCGCCGGATCCTGGGGGTCTTTTAAGCCGTACAAAGTTTCGCCGTTTGAAGTCTTGCCCACTTCCATCAGCCTTTGGGAAGGCTTTAATTCGCTCTCTTCCATTCGGGCTAAATACATGCAAAGTGCTCCGCAACCGGTAATACGGGTATAAGTGTACGGGTCCTGGCTTTGTGTATTGTCATTAAATGTCGCTTTCAAACTCCTGGCTTCCTTGTTTACGAACGGCAAAACCAGATCATAGGAAATGGCGGTATGGTCGGGCAATTCTACTATAAAACACCCGTCCTGAGTCAAATAAACATCCCCCAAAGTCGGATGGGTAAACATTTTTCTTTCTATTCCGGGTTTTAACTGGCTGAAATATTCGTTCGCCACCCAATTTTTTTTGAGCTTATAAGCAGTGCCCGGCAAATCTATTTGTTCGGGTATGTCGTGTATTCCGTGTATCAATATATTTTTGTCCTGAAGATACACAGGCCTGTTTTCCTGCATAACAAAATGCTTATACTCCGTGCCAAGCCCGGGAATTATCTGCATAAACAAATCCTGTCCCTTAAATTCCCCGCTCGTCACCTTCCCCACTTTGTATTCCTCTGTGGGATTCTGGGGATCTTGAACAGGGATAATGGAAGAAGGTTCCCACTTGGCCAACCAATCCACGGTAATATAACCTTCCTGGGGTACGTTTTGGGAGTCGTCCTTAACCTGGTCGGGCGTGGAGGAACTCTGTTCAGAAGGTGTTTGTCCGCCCGGCAGGTTAGGATTTTGATTTAACTGGCTCCTTTGTTTGAGCAAAAACCCTATTACTACCAAAAGCACGACAACAATTCCCGCTAAAACCGTGCTGATTATTAGGGGGACTTTTGGCCCCGGGCCTTGCGGCTGGGGAACGGGCGCCTGCGTTTGTGGATCGTTCATAAGTATAATTGATAATATTTTTCCTACGGATTAAGTATATCCCAATAATGGCTTTTCACAAAGCAAAAAAACCGCTACTATACCTGCATGGAAAGAGTCCAAAAGTTCATATCCGGTTCCGGAGTCGCTTCGAGGCGCAAGGCGGAAGAATTTATAAATTCCGGCCAGGTTTTTATTAATGGCAAAAAAGCACGCTTAGGCGACAAGGTGGACCCACAAAAAGATGTAGTTAAAGTTTACGGCAAAATAGTAAAACCTGCGGAAGGGAAACTCTACATAATGCTCAATAAGCCCAAAGGCTGTGTGGTTTCCAAAAAAGACCCGCAAGGCAGGAAAACCGTTTTTAGCCTTTTGCCGGAAGATTTGCGCGGGCGGGTATGGAACGTCGGGCGTCTGGATTACGGCACCGAAGGCCTTTTAATTTTAACCAACGACGGCGAACTTACCCAAGAACTGGCCCACCCTAAATTTGAGCACGAAAAAGAATACGAAGTGCTTACCCAAGAAGCGCCTACCGACTCCCAGCTGGAAGAGCTTAGACACGGGGTGGAAATCGCGACCGGACCGACCTCGCCCGCGCAAGTCAAAACCCGGGCGGATAAAGTCCTCATAACCATTCATGAAGGCAAAAAACGGCAAGTAAGAAGAATGTTTGAAGCCGTTGGTATGACCGTAAAAAACTTAAAGCGCATCCGCATAGGCAAGCTTTTATTACCCGCCGATTTGCCTGCCGGACAATACCGCATGGTTGATAAGGAAGATATATTAAATATCCAAAAGGATGAGTAAGCGAAAAATTAAAATAATAATTTTCCTTAGTCTTGCGATAATTTTAACGATTATCGCTTTGCTTTTAATTAAACAAAAATACCAAACCACTTTTGTTGATGAACCAAAAATGAACCCGGCAAAAACTATGACTTTGCCTTCGGAAACTGCCCCAACATCTTCCCCCGCTACCGGCTACGAGCTACCTACTACCCTCCTTCTCCCCGTCCCCTTCACCCCCCAGGCGCCCACGGCCAACTGGGACAAGCTCCATAACGAGGCCTGCGAAGAAGCCAGCGCTATTATGGCCGCTTTTTATTTCTCCCCTTCTAAAATAGGAACGGATAAAGGGATGGTGTTAGATCCAAAAACCGTGGAATCCGAAATCCAAAAACTTACCGAGTGGCAGCAGCAAAATTTTGGCTATCATTTAAGCATAAACACGGCCGAAACCGAAAAAATGGCACAGGAAGTCTACGGCCTTAAAACCCAAATTATAAACGATTTTACTGAAAATGACATAAAAAAAGCCCTCACCGAGGGCAAACTGGTATTATTCCCCGCAAACGGCCGGCTTTTATACAATCCGAATTTTAAAAGCCCGGGGCCAAAATACCATATGCTGGTAATAAAAGGCTATACCCAAGAAAATTTTATAACCAATGATCCCGGAACAAAAAAAGGCCTTAACTACCCCTATAGTTTTGAAACTCTTTACAGCGCCAACGGTAACTACGACCATACCACCGAAGAAGTAGATACAACACGTAAGAATGTAATAGTAATCTGGAAATAGCAATATGACGGTCTTCTTGCAACAGCCAAGAAGACCGTCATATTTTTTTGTGTCTTATTTCCAGGTCAGCTCCACCATAAAATCCAAATATTTTTTGGAAATTTGTTCGAGCTCGGCTTCCGAAAAAGAAGAGGTGGGACTGCTTAAAATTACATCCTCTAAACCCAACCCGTCTAAAATCCTTTGCTTGGGAACCGATTCTTCAGTGGCAGACTTAATGGCTTTAATAATGCGCAACTGGCAATTTTCGCGCGCCAGCTGCAAATCCTCGGTCTTGTCCCTTTGGCTGTCTAAAAGGCTAACAACCTCCGGTTCCCGGCTAACCGCCCTGTCTTTTGAGCGGTTATTTTTATGGTTGCCGTTTCTTTTTTTCAAATACTGCCTGTATTCGGCAAAAGCCGCGTTTTTTTCCACAATGAGCTGTTTTAGGGTAGTCTGGATGCGCTCCTCGCTGCCGTCCTTTAAAACTTCAAACAATTTTTTTAAAGTAATAGGTTCCCCCGCGACCACTTTTCCGTCCTTAATCCGCGCGTTATAAATAACGGTTTCTTCGCTTATGATGTTTTCCTTAAGCAAATGCGCGTAATCCCGCTGGCACTGCTTGCAGGAATAAACCACGTCGTGGTCATAAGTATCCACTTCCCCGGTATTCATGGGCTGTGACACCGTTACAATTGCCGCAATCGGACCCGTATCTTCTTTTTCCTCGCCCGGGGAATGGATTTTGCCTTCATGCTCTATTCCGATCAAATTTTCCAGGGCGTTCATTTCCGCGCACTTCCTGTCCGGATACGGCAGCATTTCGCCTTGCACCGGTTTGGAATTGGCGCCGGTATAAATGGCGGGATTTGATATGTCCAAATCTTTTCCAATGGCCAGTATCGCACAGCCAACATGCATTTTGGGGTTTCGATTTTCGTCGTCCCAATGCACTCCCCGCTTTTCCGCTTCAATGGCCGCGCTTACCATAGCGGCCTTGTTGCCCTCAAACATACGCATAAAAGACGCACTTACTTCGGGTGACAAGTGAGTTTCAGGAAATTTGATTTGTTCCAAACGCTCCAACATACAAACTTAATTACTTACTACTAGTACCGTTTCATTTTAATTATGTCGATTGTCAGATTTTCAAACTCCTCTAAAATCAATTAATTTAAGGGCTATTGGCCGTCAGGTTTAAAATGAAACGGCACTAGCTACCTGCTCCTTGCCCTATTGCTCTCCCACCTGCTGTCTCCACATAGCATAATACAAACCCTTTTGTTCAAGCAAGTTTTGATGCGCGCCCTGTTCCGTAATTTTGCCTTTTTCCAAAACATAAATACGGTCAGCGTGCATAATAGTAGACAAACGATGCGCTATAAGCACAGTAATCTGTTTGCTGTTTTTGGACAACTCGCGGATAGTGGAAGTAATCTGCTCTTCGGTTAGGGAATCGAGGCTGCTGGTGGCTTCATCAAAAACCAAAAGCGAAGGATTCCTTAAAAGCGCGCGCGCAATGGAAAGGCGCTGTTTTTCCCCGCCCGAAAGCTTTACCCCGCCCTCGCCAATTACGGTGTCTAAACCCTGAGCCGCCCTCTGCATTAGGCTTTGCGCCGCCGATTGGTTCAAAACCGACCACAATTCTTCGTCCGACGCTTCCGGCTTTACAAACCTCAAATTATCCCGGATAGTACCGGAAAAAACCTGGGTGTCTTGTGTAACCAAGCCTATTTGGGACCTTAATTCTTCCAAATCCGCATTTCGGAGCTCCACGGAATTGTAATGGATTTTTCCGTTTTGGGGGCGATACAGCCCGACCAAAAGCTTAACCAGCGTGGTTTTGCCGCTGCCCGACGGGCCCACAAACGCCACCGTATCGCCCTTTTTGGCGTTAAAACTCACCTCTGCCACGGCATGCCGCTGGCCCGAAAGATGTTTAAAGCTCACGCTGTCAAAACTTAAGGCTTCCAAAACGCCCAAGGGTTGCCTGTTGGCCGCCTTCGGCTCTTTTGGGGTGGCCAGTATGGTTTTAAAATTATCCAAAGATGCCTGCGACTCGCGGTAAGTATTTATGACATTGCCCAATTCCTGCAACGGATTGAACAAAAAGAATGAATAGATATAGAGGGAAAAAAACTCACCCAAACTGATGGTCCGGGCGAAAACCAAATACATCATTACAAAAAGCATTATTGTCCTTAAGGTATTTACAACGGTCCCCTGGACAAAACTCAAAGACCGGACATATTTTACTTTCTCCAGCTCCAATTTTAAAATTTCGCGCGTTGTGTCGTTTAAACGCTTTATTTCCTGCCCCGAAAGGCCCATGGCCTTTACCAGTTCAATGTTACGGAGGGATTCCGTAGTGGAGCCGGCAAGCTCCGTGGTCGCCTTTACAATGCGGACCTGGACGGCTTTAATTTTCCCGCTCAAGAGCCAGGAAGCCAAAGCCAGCAAAGGCACCATTGCTATGTACACCAGGGCAATTACCCAGCTGACAAAGAAAGCGTAAATAATTACGAACCCGAATCCTATCAGCGAAAAAAAGACAACATTCACAAAACCCGTAACCAGTTTTTCCACGTCCGACCTCACCCTTTGCAATTTTTCCAGCGTCTCCCCGCTGCGTTGGTCTTCAAACACCTGATAAGGCAACTGCAAACTGTGGGCCAGCCCGTCGGTATACATTTTCGCCCCGAGTTTTTGAGTGACCGTATTTACAAAATAATCCTGGAAATTCTTGGCTACGCGGGAAACCAGGGCCGTGCCCATAGACAACAAAAGCAGGGTTCCCACTCCTCTAAAAAATTCATTCCTGCCCAACTCCCCGAATTTCGTAACATAATTGTCCAGTACCAGGCGGAAAATATAAGGGTCCAAAAGCGAAAACACCTGGTTGACCGCAGCCAAAAACAGGGCCAGGGCCAGTAATTTCCAGTATTTTTTTAAATATGAAAATAAAATATTCATAAATTTTTTGATAATCGGCGGCGCTGCGCGCCTGCCTGCCGCCTGCCTGCCGGTAGGCAGGGCAGGTAGGGATCCTCCAACTGTGTTCGCACGCACCCACCTAACCCCAATGCGTATCAGCAGTACAAAACGGGCGGATTAAATAACGCATAACGCCGCCGTAAAACGATACGCGCGGCGCTGACGTATAACATTACAAAAAACTACTATCCGCCTCACTTTTTCTGCCCCTTTAGTATTTCCACTTCCTTAATTAAAAACTGGAGCTGCGACTCAATATTGTTTAAAACCACGTTAGCCGAGGTGGGCCCCTCGGGGGTAGCCGTATCTTCCGTGGAAATTTCGTCTATGTCCTCGGAAATGTCTTCCACATCTTCCTGCAGGCTGACTACGTCCTCGCCCAAATCTTCCACGTCTTCCTGAATTTCTCCGACGTCTTTTTGGATTTCTTCAATGTCTTCTTCCACGTCCTGCAAGCTTTGCGTGGTCCGGTTTACGCCCATTTGTATGAATATGGCCAGATAAATCGCCTCCAGGGAAACCACGGTAGTCAATATCAAAAGAATGCGGTCCCAATCAATCCCTAAAAGCCCCAACCCGAATGCAACAATAAAAAAGAAAGTATGGACCAGAATTGAAAAAGACGAACCTATCCAATCCATTGCCTTATACGGGATTTTTTTCAGGTACTTAAAATTAAATTTAGGCAAATTGGTTGGGACCATATTTTTTAAATTTTGAATGAAAGTATGTATATTATAACATTCTTATGTTATAATATACAAACAATCTTAAAATGAACTGAAACAAAATAATCATTTTTTCGTTTTAATAGAATAGTTAGGATAACCGGGCTTAATTTAGGTCGGGCTCGGCTAATATATAATTAAAAATATAATATGAATAAAAAAACCAAACTTCTTATAGCCTTAACCGGCATTTTGGCTGTGATAATAATAGCCCTGGTAATTAATGACAAAAACGCGCAGCAAAAACGAGCTGCCTTAAGCAGCCAAAGCCAAAATTCGGTTCAAACCGCTTTTAAACCCATCCCGGCTTACGAAAGCCTGGACGAAATTG
This sequence comes from uncultured Candidatus Saccharibacteria bacterium, assembly GCA_964504715.1. Taxonomy (GTDB): domain Bacteria; phylum Patescibacteriota; class Doudnabacteria; order UBA920; family UBA920; genus JBBTRN01. Next base: position 49,913 of record CAZDEP010000002.1, read on the forward strand.
TCGCCGGCATAAACTCCGACGTAAATTTAGATACGACTGTGGCCAACGAAAACGATGCCTCAGCTTCGTATGTTGGCCAATTGGATTCATCAATTAACTTAAACAACCTCTACAATGCAAGCGACTTCTAAAATATATAAAGGATTGATGCTTTTAAGCGGATTGGCCATGGTGGCCGCCCCGCTTGTGGCCTCGGCCCGGGGTGACGAAAACGAACAGGACCGCCCTCCCCGCCCCGAAATAAAACAGTCTCCCCGTCCCTCTTCCACCCCGGAAAGGCAAAAGCCGCCCCTGGCCACCAGCACCCGGGAAAATTCCGGCGAAATGAACTTCTGCTTGAGGTTGGAAAAAGGCCTGCCGGAAATAAAAAATAAGCTGGGCGAAAAAAAGCAGGAACTGACGGAAAAAAAGCAGGAACAGGTAAACAAGCTCCAGGAAAAAAGCCAGGAGAATGCAAAAAAACTGGAAGAATTTAGGGGTAAGGCCGACGACAGGCGCGAAATCCGCTATGACAAACTGGATGAAATGGCCAAAACCGACGCCCAAAAGCAGGCGGTGGCCGAATTCAAAGCCACAGTGGAAGCGGCTATAAAAACCAGAAAGACGGCCGTGGATGCTGCTATACAAACTTTCCAACAGGAAATAGAAAAACTTGCCAAACAAAGGCAGGCTGATTCGGAAAAAATAATGGCACAACTCAAATCCGCAATGGACAAAGCCATGACGCAGGCCAAAGCGGATTGTGCGGCAGGCGTGGACCCCAAAACGGCCAAAACAAATTTTGAAACTGCGGTAAAGGCGGCGCAAAAAGCTTTTGAAGACTCTAATAAGAGCATGAAAAACCTGGTGCCTGATCTGGAGAAACTCAAAAAAACCCGGGACGAGGCTATAAAAAAGGCAACTAAAGATTATGACGCAGCCTTAAAACAGGCTACCGCCAAACTAAAAGCGGCTTTCCCCCAGGAAAAGAGCCCTAAGGCAACGGGAACGCCTACCAGCTAAAAGCTGATACCGCTCTGCACGCTGTTACATAACTCAGGCTCCGCCGACTTGTCGGCGGAGCCTGATGTCTTTATAATACAGTTAATGAAAAAATTCTATCTTGCCCTGTTTTTTTTCGGCAACCTGGCCGTAATTACCGCCATTTGGCTGAAAGGCTCAAGGGACCTGATTTTTAGCCATAGTTCCGCTTTTCTCCTGATTGCTTTCGGCCGCGTGGCAGGCCTATTTTTGGAGTACCTACTCCTGGTACAAATAGTGCTAATAGGCAGGATTACTTTTTTGGAAGATTTATTCGGCCATGACGGCTTGAACCGCATCCACCGCTGGCTGGGATATTCGCTGGCTTCCCTCCTGCTTTTGCATCCGGTATTGTTAATTTTTGGCTACGGCAGAATCGGTGGGGTACATTTCATCCCGCAATTTTTACTGTTTATTAAATCCTGGGAAGATATTTTAAATGCCGTACTGGCGGTAATTGTATTTCTGCTGGTGATTGGGTTTTCTGTATTCTTAAGAAAAAAGGTCCGCTACGAAACCTGGTACTTTGTTCACCTTTTGTCCTACGTGGGGATATTCTTGGCATTTGGTCACCAAACCGCAACTGCCGACGTAACCTCGGGCGGCCCATTTTTTTACTGGTATGCGCTTAATTTTGCCTTTGGGGGCGTGTTTTTAACCTACCGCTGGATCAGGCCTTTTTGGAACTTTTACCGCCACGGTTTTTTTGTGGAAAAAATCATCCGGGAAACCCCGGATATCTTTTCCGTATACATTGGCGGGAAAAACCTGGAAAACTTCAAATTCCGCGCCGGGCAGTTTGCCAACCTGAATTTCGTTCAAAAAAATCTCTGGTTTACCCATCCCTTTTCCTTCTCCTCCGCCCCCACGGGCAAACATTTGAGGTTCACGGTGAAAGCTCTGGGAGATTTTACTTCCAAAATCAACCAAATCCGACCTAAAACCAAAGTTATAATAGACGGGCCCCTAGGCGCCTTTGTGGCGCCGGGAAATAAAAATAAATTTTTATTTTTGGCCGGCGGGGTGGGTATAACTCCCATTCGCGCGCTTATGGAAGACTTGGGCCGAAAAAATAAGGATCTGGCACTGGTCTACAGCGCCAAAACCAAAAACTCCCTGGCGTTTTTTGACGAATTAAATGCCATAAATTCCAAAAATTATTTTGCCCTGACCGGCGAACAGGCCGCGGGCTTTAGCTACGGCAGAATTGATGCGGAAAAAATAAAAAACTATGTGCCCGACTTTATGCAGAGGGAAATTTTTGTCTGCGGTCCGAAAAAAATGATGTCAGGAGTTATAAGTGTCTTAAATACTTTAAGCGTGCCTAAAAATCAAATCCACTCCGAGCGGTTTGAATATTAGACGACAGGCATCCCCTTTTTTCTCCCAACAAAAAATTCCGATCAGATCGGGATTTTTTGTTGGGGCGGCTAACGGAAATTTCCTCTCGCTCCGACTCGGGGGCCGGGGCGCTACACTCAAGAATGCTCCAAATAGTCGCATTCTTATCTCGCGCCCTTCAATTCCCGCTTTACCCTTTCAATAAAGAAAGCGCCCAACCCATAAGGGTCAGGCGCATTCTTTTGGGGCGGCTAACGGGAATTGAACCCGTGTTCCCGCTGCCACAGAGCGGTGTAATAACCACTATACCATAGCCGCCGCGTCACAATGGCCTACGGGCTTTCATTTTGGCGCAAGCGCTAAAACTCTCGCCCTAAGACATTGTTCCTTTTCCCCAATTTTCATAGGCTGAAAATTGGGGGCCCCAGTTTCGGAGCTATTTTAACAAAAAAACTCTCGCACAGAAGATGTGTAGAGTTTATCCAAACATATGCTGTGTCATATGTTTCCTTGCCGCAATTGTTTGCGACTTAGTAATTATAGGACATTTTCCCCTACTAGTCAACAAAAAGCCAAATTATTGACAAAATTTAATCAATTTTATTAAAAGTATCGGTAAAACGATATATTATGTGCTAGATGATACTTGATTGTCTAAACGATATATTATTGTCTATCCGATACTTTTTAAAGCTTAAAAATAAGCTTTTTTTCTAATTTAAAAACTACCTTTGCTATGTGCAAAGATAGCTTAAAAGGTTTATTTACTCTTATTTCTATTCTACACCTACTGAAGCAGCTCCCAAGCCACTCTCCCCTGACGGTACAGGATCTTGGGGAGCGATATCATTTGTAGGCTGTTCGGCTGGAGGCATAGAAGGCTCTGGCGTAATTTCCTCAGGCGTGGTTTGGCTTTCTGGCACTACGATTTCGCTTTCTGGGGCCGGCTCTGTTTGCACGTCAGGCACAACTGACGCTTCTGTTGCTGGGGTTAGCGCAGCTTCCGCGGGCTGGCTGGGGGCTGATTCCTCCTGGCCTACCCCCTCCCCTGCCGAGGGCGTAACTTCAGCCGGCTGGTTTGTGCCGCTTTCAGTAAAGGGCAGTGTGAGCGTTATGCCCAACACCTGGCCATCACTGACCGTAAGTTTGGCTTCGGGCGAGGCAAAGGCATGGAAGTTAAAAGTTACGTCTTCGTCCTGCACATATTTAAGTTCGATAGTAAAGCCTTCGGCCGTGGTGCTGGCTATGCGGTAAGCGCCGCTTACAAAATCCAAAGGCGTGGCCGTAACTATGGGCTGGTATTCGTACGGTTTTGTAAACGTTACTTTTACTCTCTTTGAGCCGGCCAATATTTTAGCTTGTCCCACGCTGTCTTGGGAAAGATACACCTGTGTTTTAAAGACTATGGGCGCTTGCGGGTCTACATCACTGCCTGTGTTCTGCAGGTTAGACACCGTCTGTTGCAGGCTGTTTATTTTTTCATCCAATGCCTTTATGCCCACCAAAGCTACACCGGAAGGATCTATGGTGGAAATGGCAGTGTCGGACCCACCCAAGCCAAAGGATGCGTAAAAGTCCTGGGCTGTTGGGCCTAAGTGGGTTATGGATGCATCTTCCCGCTTATAGTTCCATTTGGCTATGGGTAAATTTACTATCTTTTCTAAAATAGATGCAGGCGTAACCGAAGCAAAATTTTCCTTCAAATTCCTGTCCGAAGCATTGGTCCACGTACCCCCCGCCGTCACATACGCCCCACTAGCCATAGTTAACGGGCCCAGTGTGGGAGTGGTTGTGCCAACGCCAACATTGCCGGTTCCTGTTAATATCTCTATTCCCCGTCCCGCAGTAGCGTCCGCCCACAATTCCAAACTTTTACCTGCCGTCGCATAAACTGATGCGTCAGCTCCATTGGCTATTCCAGCTCCAGCCCCGCCACGACCTCCACCAAAGCCAACCGTAGCTGCAGCAGTGATACTACTGACAGATAAAGCATTAGAAAGATACAAATTCCTTGGCCTGTTAGCCCCACTTGCCCCAATATCCCAAGTGTTATCCGTGCCAAACAATAACGCTCCACGCATAGTAGTAGTTCCATTTACATCCAAAGTTGTCGCAGGACTCGTCGTCCCAATCCCAACGTTGCCGCTCTTTTCAATTAACAATCTGACATTACCTCCAGCACCATTATTCTCATTCCCAATTATGAAATCACCGGTGTTGCTCCAGCCACCTTGTCCAATTACCCATGCATCGTTGGTATCTGTACCAGCAACATCATCAAAGAATCCAATTTCAGATTCTCCTCCGGCAGCGGAAGGCGAAAATCTAGCAAGCCCATAATAAGAATCGGTGGATCCAGTTCCTGCAACGTGTAATTTATGCGAAGGCCCCGTCGTCCCGATGCCGACGTTGCCATTACTTAATATTGACATTACATCCGTAGCCGGAGCAACACCACTCGCCGAACCAACCTTAAACTCCAATGCTCCTCGCGTAGTAAGCCCGTCTGCAATCATCCAGTTCCTGTCCGAGACATTCCCGCTTCCGCTGTAAAAACTCATTCTTGGCGATGAATCGTTATTGGTCGCGATTCTTAATTGCGCCGATGCCCCTTCCATATGCAACAACGTGGCCGGACTCGTCGTCCCAATCCCAACGTTGCCTGTTGATTGTTTTACTGTAAATGGAGTAGCTGCAGCAGAGTTGTCATACAGAGCAAAATCGCCTGCATTATTTAGACCAGAGTACATTGTCCATGTTTTTCCACCAGCTTTACCGTCTTTAAGTTGAATATAAGGAATATCGGCCGTAGAACCTTCTACTATAAAAGTTCCTCTAACCGACCCACCTCCAACATGAAGCAGCGCACTCGGACTCGTCGTCCCGATGCCGACGTTGCCGCCGCCTTCAATCGTCATTCTCATAACACTATTGGTACCAAACTGCAATGGGTAGTTTTGCCATACATTTATTGCGGCTGCATATGGTAACGACCCTGTACCAAATATCCCACCAGTACTTCTATCCAAACCAATTTGTAATTGGTTATTTCCATTAATCCATCTGGAAATTACATAATTGGTTGATGTGGTAGATTTTATTTGGGTATCTGCTGTAGGAGCTTGGATATCTAGAATCTTTGCCGGATCTGTCGTCCCAATGCCAACGTTGCCTTGATTTGTTATGACCATTAAACTTGTCCCACTACTCGAGGCCACATTGAACGGATCAATCGTTCCTGAACCTTTTATATCCACCGTATACGTAGGCGAACTATTGTTAAAACCAATTTTATTATTCCCATTTAAAATGGTTATGGCAGAACCACCATTTGCCCCCAAACCCAAAGTTTTGGGTCCAGTTGTTTGGAGATAGCCACCTGTAGTATCCACGTACAGTCCCACACTGGCCCCCGATGCTCTTGTGACCACCATCCCCCAACCATTTGCGGACAAATAATTTTCCTGTAAATAATTTGGAGCCGTCGTCCCAATCCCCACATTCCCGCTCGGGGTGACGGTGAGGAGCGAGGTGCCGGTTGAGGAATTTACCTGGAAAGGATTTAATGTGCCGGTGCCTTGGACTAAGAAGCTAACGGTGGAAGATGTGGCATTTACCCCGGAAACTGTACCGTTGTCTATTAGGGTACCAACAGTAAGTCCGGTGGATGATGCCCAGGTTGCCACATACCCCTTTACTCCCCCAGCCAAAGATCCGCCACTGGCTCCGCAGTCTATGCCGGCAGTTATTACATTACCGCTGTTGTCTACCCTCAAACACTGCATACCGCCGCCGGCTAAGGTAGGCAACAAAAGGGCGTTTATGGAAGTCTTGCCTGTGGCAGTATTTACATAGAATGTGGATGTTGATGATGTAGCAACATTTAAGTTTCCATACACATCCAACTTTGCTATTGGTGATGATGTGCCAATACCAACGTTGTCGGAAGCATTGACGACCAACCCTGAACCGGAATTCCCTGTCCGATTTAAAGTCATTAAGCCATAGGTATTGTCGTAAAACAAATATCCGCGAAGATTAGACCCCTGCGTAAACTGAATTTGCGGCAGAGAAGTTGCGCCGCCGTCGATTCTCAGAGTAGTACTACCGCTGCTTGCCACATGCAATGCCGTTTGCGGACTCGTGGTGCCTATGCCAACGTTGCCGTAATTTGTAATCCTCATTTTTTCGTCCGCAGCCGCTACTTGTTGGTACGCGCTACCGCCATTGGTTATGGTCAAAAACACTATGTCTCCGGTACCGCCCGAACCGTTTGTCGCCTGGACTGCGCCAATAAACTGCTTTTGTGAAGTATCATTGCCTGAATACAGCCCTAAACGCATACCCACAAAATTCCCGGGCTGACCTGCAATATTATTTAACGTAAGTCCGTTTGTGACACTGTTTGAAGAGCCGTCCGCGTAAGTTATATATAGTTTGGAATTCGGCGCCAGGCCATTCCCCGTACCCACCGCTCCTATGCCAATATTTCCCGAAGGGAAAACTGTTAGCACATGCGCTCCGGTGGATGAAGAAATGGTAAACATATTACTGGACCCGCTGCCCTGAACATGCAAACTTGCAAGCGGTGTGCCCGTGCCAATACCCACGTTGCCGCTGGTACCCAAAACCGTTAAACGCGTGGTCGTGCCGTTGTTAGCCAAAATCGAAAGCGTTGAAGTCGCGCCTTGGCCTGCGCCTTCTTGGATGTTTAATGTTGTTACACCCGTAGCAGCGGTGCCGTCGTACACCAGCAACGTACCGTTACCTATGGTTTGCGCCGCGCCCTGCCTGCCTATTACCACGGAATTCGGGGAAGACACGCTGCCATTTATGCCTATCATTTCCACTGTGCCACCGGAATTACCAATAAACAAATTGCTGGAATTTGCCCGCGCGAACAAATGCAAGCCCTGGGTTGTAAACTTTAATTCCGCACCGTTGCCAGCTTGGGATTTTATATTTACCCCAACGTCGTTTGTGCTTTGTACGGTTAAGCCAGCAAAAGCCGAAGTGGTTACAATATGCAGCGTATCGCCCGGCGTGGAAGTGCCAATACCTACCCTGCTAGTGCCCGTATTTGCAAACAAAACAGATGTTGATGATGTAGCAACATTTAAGTTTCCATACACATCCAACTTAGCCAAAGGCGACGTGGTCCCAATGCCAACGTTGCCGAGTAAATATGAATTGCCAGTCCCTACACTTATTGTCCCGCCCGTAACCAAGTTGCCTGAACTGTCTACAACAAGTTGTGTGGACGAACCGGCAGAGGTCGTAAGCGTTCCGGATGTCCCACCATAAGTTGACCAAGATGATGTGTATGGCGGAATTTGTCCTGCAATGATTCCGCTATACCATTCAACACTAAGATTGCCCAAAACAGGAGTAATCCTCCAAGAAGGGTCACCATTATTCCACAAATACCAATTGCCACCGACCAATTTGTAATAATTGTAATTATTGTATCTACCCGCATAAGTATAAGTCCCGGCCGGATTACCGCTTCCTGAAGTACAACCTGGACAACTAACAATAACCGGCAAAACCGAATTGGTCCCAATTGTAGCCGTCAACCCATTTATATCTCCAGCAGAACTTACCGTGAACTGATTATTATTCCCAACTGTTAACAATTGACTCGGACTCGTCGTCCCAATACCAACGTTGCCATCGTTTTTAATATACATCTGGGTCGCCGCTCCAGCATTTGTAGAGAAAAGAATATTACCACTGGCGCTCCTAATAACTAAGTCATCTTGAACAGACCCCAAAGATAAGTTATTCGCGCCGCCGGCAAGGCCTACCAAACCTTTATCCACGCCGGCATGCTTGAGGCCAAAGAACCCATTTGTAGAAGAATAATCAATGTAAGCGGTCGCCTGTGTACCGTAAATATGCAACAATCCGCTCGGCGCCGTGGTGCCAATGCCGATGTTGCCGGTATTACCTTGAATGGTCAGGCGCTCCTGTTCAGCACTGCCGGTCCAGGTTTTAAAACGCAAATACCAGTTGGTGCCGTCATACACATTGTAAATACCTCCCAGGTTCGCGCCGGTGGCGCTATATCTAAATCTTACCGCCTGCCCCGTTCCCGAGCTGGCCCCCCCATCGTTGTCCAAAATTAACCCTGTAACATTCCCATTACTTGCCTTATAAACATGGAGAGCATCAAGTGGACTTGTCGTCCCAATTCCGACGTTGCCGGCAGAAGTAACGCGTAAATAGGAAGCGCCTGATGAAGACGCTATATCTAAAATATCTACCGTGGATGAAGCAACTACTGACAACGAAACTGACGGACTTGAAGTATTTATGCCAACCTTATTATAGGTATTACTTAAAAAGAGGGCTGGTGTGAATGCGGCGGTGTTTGAACCTTGGCCAATAGACAATCCTCCAACCGCATTGCCATTGTTACGAAGTTCTCCCAAATACCATTCGGGAATAGAACCGAGTCCAAATTGTATTTGTGCGGCACGGGTGTTAGAGGAACGGCTAATTAACATACCGGCGCCCCCCGCCGAACCTATGTTGTTAATAAAAACCGGAATTGTATCGGTGGTGGTACTGGCAGTCACATTAAACAAAGCGATTGGACTCGTAGTCCCAATGCCGACGTTACTACCTTTTAAAGTCATAACTGAAGTTCCACCTATTTGGAAATCCGTATACATAGTGCCCGCGCTTACGCCGCCGCCGCTGTTGGCCACATTTATTATTAAAGGTTTCTGGTTAGAAGTTGCGGAATTAGCCAGAAGCGTGGTGCCGTTTATATTTTCGGTAATGGAAAAATATTGGTTTACGTTAGTGCTGTTGTCCCTGGTGAACCTCGCTACTTCGTTGCTATTTCCCACAACATGCAAAACCGAAACGGGACCACTCGTCCCAATACCAACATTGCCCGAACTGTAATAAATGCTTCCGTTCGTGGAAGTGGACCAGGTGGCGCCGGCTACGGAAATATTTGCCCAGGAAAGCTGGCCTGAGCCGTTGGTAACTAACACTTGGTTAGCCGAGCCATCCCCTCCCGGCCAAGCGTAAGCTATGCCGCCTAAAGTGGTCGTGGCAAAAGAAACCGTGCCGGTAAAGTTAGCGGCACCGGAAACATTTATTTGGTCGCTGACATTCAAAACATTTATTTGTGTCTTATCCGAAGAAAAATAAGTAAAAGAACCTATGGTGCCGTTGCCCGTGCCCCCGGGGTTGCTCGTATTCACATAGCCCAAACTCCATCCCCCGCCCTGAAGCGAAGAGCTCCCCGACGCCCCCTGCGCCCCCGTTTCGCCCCTTTCCCCTTTTTCACCCTTTTCCCCCTTGAATTTCCCTTCTGCCAAATATTGCTTTAAGCGCTCGTCCACCAATTGACTTAAGGTGTTCGTGTCCACCGGGGCGATTGTTTCTCCCAACACCCTCCCGGAAATTTTGAGGGTTTTTTTCGGCAATTCCTTTAAGGAAATTTTGGGAATGTAAATAGTCTCAACGATTTCCGGAGCTTGGAATTCGCTTCCGCCGAAGAACGGGGATTCCGACCAACGCGGCTTTTGCATTTGCAAAGCCAGCGCGTAAATTTTGCCTGCAGTTTTTTGGGCCTCGTCTAGGGCTGCGCGCTTAATTTGCAAAGGCGCGGATTTTATAACCTCGCCAAAGCCTTGTTTAATTTCGGCCCAGCCCAAACGCGAAGGAAGGTTTTTTACTTTTTCCCACGCAAAAAGCCTTAGCTGCCTGCCGGCATTTGGTGCGGAAATTTTAGGGTCATTTGCGAAGGAAGGTTTTTTAAAAATAAAGGTATAAAATATTTTTTCTCCCGCGGCTTTCCCTTCTTTGCCAAAAAGGCTGCCGGAATAATCAGCGCGGGGTGCAACAATTGTCTTACCCAAAACTTTTGGCTGCCGGTTTTCCGCAACAAGCCTGGATGGCCCGTTTTGGTCGTGCGAAGCCAAAACCAGATTGGCTTTGCTTATTGCCGCGGTTTCATTTTTTGTTGACTGCTTATACCACAGGGTGGAAAAAACTATGCCGAAAATCAAAACCAAATGCGCGGCGGTTATGGCAAACCACATGGGCCAGCGCGAGCTAAGTATACCGTAAGTTTTTCGCTTGCTTACCGAATCTACATTTTTTTTAGGCAAAGCTCCGCAGGCGCGGCACGATTCCATTGCCCTTAGCAGGTGCGCAAGACCTTCCACTTGGGGCAAATGGCTTTTAGGTATTGGCCGCGCAGGAATCATCTCCCGCAAAGAAACCGGTGGCACCCTGACAGGCACAATAAACTTCAGTCCGGGCGGCATGTGGCGGCCGGGCCTGCCATATTTCAAAATCAAAAGCAGCCTTTTCATACAGCCCCCTTTCCAAAAGCCTGGAGGCTCCTGAGCATTTTTTGGTGCTTTATGGCTTGCTTCTTTACGTATTCTTTAACGGCCGTTTCGGTGGTCAGCCAGTCGCGCGAAATTTTTACGGCTTTTAGCTTGCCTTTTCTTGCCAGCAAACTCAAATACTCCGCGCTGTAAGGTGTGGCTTGCGCGGCTTCGGAAATTGAAATTAAATTGCCCGAGGCAAAAAATAGCCTCTTCTCTTCTTCGGACATTAAATTGTGGTTTTTTTGTTTGTTTCAAACCAAAGATGCCGGATTTTGGGCATTTTTGATTGTTTCACCGAGCCTCTATAGGCTATCCGATACTTTTCTACTTATATCTTAGCACAATTTTTGAGTTTTGTCTAGAGGTAAGAGCACTTTTTTATTTTTCCTTTTTATAAAAATAAAATTTTAGACTTCTTTAATAAATTCATTAAAATATTCATTAAAATTTTTATTTGTTTCCCTGCCATAAAATGTTAAAATAGCTTTATGCCTACCATTTGCTTCGGCCAACAGCCCAACGGCTTTTTCCCCAAAAACTTTTTTGTCGCTAAAATTCTAACAGCCCAAAAACTCCAAAAAGATTTGGGCGGCAAGATAGCGTTTTTTTACCATGACTCCGACGCCGACTACCGCGAAACCGTAACTGTCTTAAAAGACAAAGCCACGGGCTCGGAAGTACGCCTGAACTTTTTTCAGGAAAATAAAATCCAAAAAAATTTTTCGCCGCTGTATGCAAAAAGGATAGTCCCCTCCCCCACAGCGGAAGGGAAAGGAGTGGAAGGCTGGAAAGAAGAAATTTTAAAACAGCTACCGAGGTTTATTCACCCTCCCCTAACCCCTCCCCTCAAGGGAGGGGAAACTACTGCATCCCCCTCTGCTTTAAGCGAAGGACAAGGCTTGGACTTGATTGATATTTTTAAATCCGTAGATGCCAATACCGTCGCGGATTTCTGCCTGGAGATATACAAAAAAATGGGCTTGCTGGAAGGAGTGGAAATTTACCGATCTTCCGACAAAAATTTCCGGCTCAACGCTTTAGATTTAAGCCAGGAATACTTTGCCGACATTCTTTACCAAAACGAAGCTGTCCGGGCAAAAAAAACTTCTAACGGCTTTCAGCTCCACAAAGGCGGCGGGCAATTTATAGACCTGCCCGAAGAGCCCGTGGAAAAAACCCAAAAGACCCCCGCTGCCAAAGAACGCTTTGCCTGGATGAACAGCGTCATAAACTGCACCCACTATATTTACGGCGAAGGCGAAGCGCAGTATATGGACTTTAAGGAACATCCTAAGGTACAATTCATTCAGCGCGATATAATTGATAACCCGACCCTCGCTTGGTTATCTACCCTTAATTCATAATTCATACTTCTATGAAGATACTTGCAATCGGCGCCCATCCGGACGACATTGAATTCGGAGTCGGCGGGCTAATTATTAAAGAAGCCGAAAAAGGTTCGGAGATTTTGTATGCCATAGGCTCGCTGGGCGAAGCCGGAACTTCGGGCACGCCCGAAGAACGCCGGCAGGAAGCCGAAGATGCCGCCAAGATAGTCGGGGCAAAAGTGGAATTTTTGGATTTGGGAGGCGACTGCCACATGACCGACTCCCCTGCCAATGCCATAAAGATTGCCGAAGTCATCCGCCGCTTTAAGCCGGAAGTTGTCCTCGCGCCTTCCCAAACAGAAAACCAGCACCCGGACCACAAAGTTATTTCCGACCTGGCCCGCGTCGCCTGCCGCCTGGCCAGATACGGCGGCTTAACGGAAGTAAAGCATTTGCCTGTGCATAAAATTAACGGCCTCTACTTCTACCCTTCCGGCGCGGAATGGGACAAGCGTCCGGACATAATAATAGACATGAGCGGCGTTTACGAAAAGTGGGAGCAGGCCATGTCCGCCCACAAAAGCCAAATGAAAACCCGGGAGTACTTAAACCTAGTGGGCAGCAAGGCCGCGGCTTTGGGCGCCTCGGTGGGCGTAAAATACGCCATTGGCCTCTGGACCAACGACCCCATACGCTTAAATAATTTGTCAGATATCACACTGTCTTCCAGAAACTATTAAGATCACAAATGCACAAATAAAAAAAATCACACAAATCTATGGGAGAAAATACCGGCGATCATACCAAAGAAATTATCGGGGCTATATTCCGTGTTTATAATATACTGGGATATGGGTACAGGGAGAAGGAATACCAAAAGGCCCTCGCCGAAGAACTGTCCAAGCTCGGTCTTAGATTCCAAAGAGAACTTTATAGCTATTTAAAGTATGGGGAAAAAATCATTACAAAATTTTATGTTGATTTCCTGGTTGAAAACTGTGTGGTAGTAGAATTAAAAATCGCTGACGGTATTTACAGAAAACACTTCCAACAGCTGCTCGCCTATTTAAAAAATCATAATCTTAAAGTTGGTTTATTGGCTGTGTTTACGGCTGATCGTGTAATTATCAAACGCATAGTAAATTAATTTGCGCAATTAGTGTAATTTGTGTATTTGTAATCTATGAATATTGGAATCGTTTGCTATCCTTCAATCGGTGGAAGCGGGATTTTAGCCACCAACCTTGGTTTGGAACTTGCCAAACTCGGACATAAGGTTCATTTTATTTCCTACGAAAGGCCGTTTCATTTGAGCACCGGCAACAAAAACGTTTTTTTCCATCGGGTGAACATAAACACCTACGGGCTTTTTAAATACCCCGACTACACCCTGCCTCTTGCCGTAACCATAGGCAATGTCCATGAGATTTACGGACTCGACGTACTTCACGTGCATTACGCCGTCCCCCATGCCACGGCCGCGCTTTTGGCCGAGGAAATGATAAAACAGTGCGACAACTTCCCTCCGCCCAAAATAATTACCACCCTTCATGGGACGGACATTACCCTGCTTGCGCGGGATAAAAACCTGACCGAGGTGATAAAGTATTCCATAGAAAAATCCGACCGGGTAACGGCGGTTTCCAAATACCTGGGAAAACAAACGCGCCGCTTTTTAAAAACAAAAAACCCAATTGAAATAATTTATAACTTTTATTCGCCCGGCCCGGTTACCAAAAGCCGCACCGCGGTAAGGAAGGCTTTGGGTGTAGCGCCTAACGATTTTCTGGCGGTGCATCTTTCCAACCTCAGGCCGGTAAAACGCATACCCGACCTGCTTAAGACGGCTTTTTTGGTGCGCGACCGCCGGTTTAAGCTGCTGATTATGGCCGGCGGCGATTTTACCCCTTACCTTCCCCTGCTCAAAAAATACCGGCTGGAAAAAACCGTAATCGTAAAAAAAGGCGAAAGCGGAGTGGAAAATTATTTGAACGCCGCGGACATGGGGCTTTACGCTTCGGAGGAAGAAAGCTTCGGCTTGGGAATACTCGAAAGTATGGCCTTTCAAAAGCCCGTGGTGGCTACGCGGGCAGGCGGCATACCCGAAGTCGTGGAAAATAAAAAAACCGGCTTGCTCGCGCCGGTGGGAGATGCCAAAGCCATGGCCCAATACATTAAAATTTTAATGCAAGATAAAGATTTAAGTGAAAAAATGGGAGCAGCGGGCAAAACCAGGGCGGAAAAACTTTTTTCGGCGGGTAAAATTGTACAGGAGTACTTAAAGATTTATCAAAGAACGCCTTAATCAGGGCGTTTTTTTATTTTCCACTATTTCCCCCGCTTTAATTTCTATTTTATCCGCAATCCTCAAATTGCGGATTTGTTTTGGATTTAAGATCCGGAAGTGTTTTATTTCGTCCAGGTAATCGGGTATGTAAAAAAGGTTTTGCGATGAAATCCGCCAGTTAACATCCTCCTTCGCCTTCCCCATGGCGGAAAGGGAAACTTCCAATTCCCCTCCCTTGAGGGGAGGGGTTAGGGAAGGGTGATGGTCAAAATACCCCAAATCAAACGGTCTTGAGTATTCGCGCAAAGTTTTTCGGCCCTTGGAGTCGAAATATTCGTGGAAATAAGACATGGCCAATTCCCGCACAGACTTGTAAACCGGTTCGCGGTACCTTAAAACCGCGTGGTTGGTTTTGCTAATCGCACCCCAATGCCCAAACTGTTTGAACACGGCAACCACATGGTCGAAGTCATGCTCCTCTGACCTTAAGTCCAAAACCAAAGGGCGGTGGCCGTGAAATTCCAAAATTGCCGCGGCCAGCATGGCGCCTTCCATGCAGTGCGCGGATTTATTTTTTATTGCCGAACGCGGACTGAAACACGTGTTCCCTTTTTCTTCAAAATTAAATTTTAGACCATTCAAATAGCTTTGAATATCTTTTGGCGAATTGAGCCTCTTAAACAACCCCAATTCATATGAATTGTAGCCTTTTTTATATTCAAGGTTTCTCATATGCGCCAATATCCGTACCACCGCTATTGCCCCGCGCCTGGGACTGCAAATGCTTTACATACTGCTTATCCAGCGGGTAGCCTGGGATAAACATGCTCTTGTCCAGTAACGGGGAACCTGCTTTGGGGATAAAATTGTCATTTGCGGGATCGGTAAATAACGGGTCATCGCCGAATGCGTTTCCACCCCCGTCAATAAATTGCGTGGTGCTGCCGGAAGCAACCATGCGGCTACAATACAGAAAATTGGGCGCACCGGGGTAGTTGCAATTCCCCTTGTAAATCCAATTATTTTTTAACTCCGCCTGGGCCCCGGTATTACCGCCTAAAATATCAAAGCCATAATACGGCGGGTCTTGGGCATAAAACGCATTGTTATAAATTTTGGCATAAAAATCTGACTTGTCAAACCAAAAACCCAAGGCTTGCGAAGGGCGTTTTATAATAAAGGTATTATTGAAGATATTAACTTTCTTTCTCCAATTTTGCGGCTTGTCGCTTTCCGTATCCCCTCCCCAATGGATAATTTGGTCATTGTCATAACCCTTCAATTTTATGAACACATTCCCATAAACGTTATCATCGGCATATGCCCCGTACGTCTGCTTGTACAAATCCACGATGCCGTTGTTCACCGCGTCTATAACCCTGTTGCCTCCCTCAATCCAGTTGTATCGTACCGTAAGCCCGGCTGAACGGTCTTTAATGTTCGTGCCGTAATCATGATCCAACTTCATATAGTTATATTCAAACACCATGTTAATTGCCGAAACATACACATTATGGTGCTGTCCATCCCCGTAATATGAGTTGTCGTGAATATAATTGCCCTGGATAAGGATATTTTTTGAAGGATTGGTGTTGGTAGACGCCACAAATATTCCGTCGCCGTTGTCATGTATGTCGCAATTTTTAATAACAATATTTTCGCCTTTTTCCACGTAAATTGCAGCCGCGTTGGATTCATACGGCCACGGCGCCCCGTTTTTACCGATAAAATTTACATGCAAACGGGCGTTGCGAATTTCCAAATTCTCTATAAATACATATTTAATCATTTTATCGGAAGGAACACTGGAACCGGAAAGCTTAATAATACCTCGGTCCATGTTCCAGTAGTCCAAATCTGGATGCTCTTTGGCATTTTCACCGTCTATTATCGGCCGTTCGCCATTGGGGCCCAACACGCCGGTTATGACAATTGGCGCGGCTTCCGTGCCGGAATTGCCTATGTCAAATTTTTCCCGGTAAGGCTCACTTCGCCAATATACCCGGATCATATCCCCGGCTTTTATAGTGGCCAGCGGTACCTGGGCAAAAGATTCATACTGCTTGCCCGGGCCGACTTCAAAAACGCGAAGAGGGGCGGGATACGTTGAAAGAATATTTGTTTGATACGGACTCGGACTAGATGTGGGAGTAGGGGTTGGTGTAGGGGCGGGGGTGGGCGTCGGAGCGGGAGTTGGGGAAGTTGTCGGGGTGGGAGTTGCTGCCGATTTTAACCAGGAAAGTTGGGCAGCCGCATAGCCAGTTTCTTCAAAATAGGCCATTTTTATTTTATGGGGGCCGGCCGTAAAAGTGGTTGTATAGGAATAACCAGCTGCGGCTTGTCTTACCCACTTATCTATAACTAACTGGTCATCTATATACAAACGCACTCCATCGTCTGTCAGGGTTGAAAAGGTATACGCGGCCGCTTCAAAATTAAATGTACCTTCAAAAGTAGCCGAAAACTGGTCCACGGTCATATTTGCGGCCGGACTGCCGCCTGACCAGTCAAAGTTCACGGAATTGACCGTAGAAGTTGCTTTTAAAGTCTCAAAATTCTTTCCCGCATAATAACAAGCGGTAAAAGCATTGCTCTCCGCCGCCGGACACCCAGAAGCGGCGGGAGCTGCAGCAGGGGCATCTAAGGTCATAAAATATTTACGCGCCAGCAAGACGCCTTTTTTGTCCGGCTGGCTGTAAAATTCAATTTTATACTTGGTTTTCGGGGCCAATACAAAACCGGTATTGGCGGTGCCTGTCATTTCTGCAAGGCTTGATAAAACCACATTGTTAACATACACAGAACCTTGTCTGTCCAGTGTCCGTTTCCAGGTAACCTGGTAATTCCACAGGCCGTTTTGATATTCAAGCGGCGTAATGTTCACAGCCAAAGACCGGTTACTAACCAGCGCCTGCGCGGGATAAGTCACGGCTCCCAAAACCCTCTCCTGAGCCTGCCTTAATAATTCGGAATATAAGAGCGCCCTGCTCACCCCGGGGAAAATTGCCGACAATACAAAAATACTAAGCACAAAAATGCCTGCCAAACTTTTACGTATTGGAATTTTCATGTTTTTAGGTTTCAAACAACTTTCCTATCACTTATAAAGATTATATCGTGATTCCTTGAATAAAAAAAGTGTTCGAAAACCATGCTTATTTCCGTGCTTTTTCTATCCCGTGCCCGCCGAACTGTTTCCTTAATAACGCCACAATTTTATTGGAAAACTTGTTTTGGTTTTTGGGGTCTTTGGATTCTTTCCGCACATTCACGGAATCTTCCAAAACCCTTACATCCACGCCAAGTTCTTTGCCGGCTTGTACCGTCCATTCCCCTTCACCCAGCATATTTATTTCGCCCTTGGTATTTTCCAAATCTTCCTTTTCAAAAATATTTTTTACCAAATCAATAAGCCAGCTGCGGATTACCGAACCTTGCTGGTAAATGGCGGTCAGTTGGTTAAAATCGTAATCGAATTCAGAAGCCTTAAGCACCCCGTAGCCTTCGCCAATGGCTTCCATCATCCCGTATTCAATGCCGTTGTGGGCCATCTTGGCAAAGTGTCCCGCGCCGTTCTTGCCCAAGAGGCCGTAATTTTCTCCGGCGGATAATGCTTTAAAAATCGGCTCCACCAAAGGCCACTCTTCTTTTGGCCCGCCGACCATAAGCGCAAAACCGTTCTCCTCGCCCCACACGCCGCCGCTTGTGCCGCAATCATAAAAGACCACACCCTTTTCGCCCAGCTCTTTTCCGCGCTTAAGGGAATCTTTATAAAAACTGTTACCGCCGTCTATAATAATGTCGCCCGCGCGAAGATGCGGACCTAACTGATCGGTTAAAAAATCGCCTATGATATTTGAAGGCAGCATTAACCAAAAAACTCTTGGCTGGTCAGCCATAAGGTTGACTAAATCGGGCACATTGTCAAAAGAACGGGACAACAACCTCTCCCCATCCCTCCCCTTATGAGGGGAGGGTGTTCCGCCTTTTGGCGGGACGGGAGAGGTAGCGGCTACAAAATCGTCAAACTCTTTCCGCGGGCCATCTGAACGATTCCACGCCAAAACTTCAAAATTATTTTTCTTCAGACGGCGGGCGATTTGCGCGCCCATTTTCCCTAAACCAAAAATTGCAATTTGCATATTATTTATTCTGTCACTCTGACCTAACTTGGCTAAAGTTTCGTCGTGCAATGACTATTATCAGTAAGAGATCCCTCCGCTCGTCCCGCCTGCGGCGGGACTTCGGTCGGAATGACAGAAGGTGATAAATTATTTTAATAAATGTAAATATTTTTGCCTTAATTTGGAAATTTTCGGTTCAATTACAAGTTGGCAGTAAGGCTTGTCTTTATTGCTATTGTAATAATTCTGGTGGTAGCCTTCGGCCTCGTAAAATTTGCCGGCGGGTTTTACTTCGGTCACAACAGGCTTTGAGTAAATATGATCCTGTTCCAGTTTTTTTATAAATGATGAAATAGCGGCCTTTTGCTCTTCCGTAGTGTAAAAAATAACGGAGCGATACTGCGGGCCTGCATCATTCCCCTGCCTGTCTTTGGAAGTCGGATCGTGGGAGGTAAAGAAGACGGATAGCAAATCATCGAGCGTAATAACGGACGGGTCAAACTCTACTTGCACAACTTCTATGTGTCCGCTAGTGCCGCTTGATACTTGTTCATAAGTGGGATTTTCCCCGCCAGCCAGCGGATTGCCGCCCGCGTAACCAGATTTTACGCTAATAATCCCGCGTAGTCTCTGTACCACCGCCTCCACACACCAAAAACACCCGCCGCCAAAGATAATGTTTTCCAAATTATGTTCTTGATGGTTCATAGGAAAATGGTTATTTGACTATATACACCCTGTTTCTTCCTGATTCTTTCGCTTCATGCAACCAATGCTCCCCCTGCAAAACCACGGAATCGACCAATTTGTCCCAGTATTTAATTTCATCCGGAAAATTAAATTCCATAACCGATCCGCTAATAGTAATTTTATTTGCCCTTGTTATTGGAATGCCAAAATTTTCCAGCCGTTGGGCTTCCAATTTCTCATTCCCAAAATCGTAAGGAATTTCTATGTTTACATACTCCCCGTTATTATCTTTTTCTAAAGGCTCATTTTCACCTCTACCCATAAGCCTTCTTAAGGCAATTTCCGCACCTTTAATGTCTGTATTTGGTAAAAAAATTAAAATTTCTTCGCCGCCCATCCTTCCCACCGTGGAAGTTTCAGGATTCTTTTTTTCATCTTCTTTTGAATTGAGCCTGACGATAGGGTCGCGCGCGCGGAAATTTTGGGCTAAAAATTTCGCCACCTTAACCAAAACTTCATTGCCCACTATGTGGTCGTAAGTGTCATTAATGGATTTAAACCTGTCTACATCCAGGCTAATAAAAACTCCTTTACGCACCCCCGCTTCATGGTAGGCTTTTAAAAGTTCAGTAAATCCCGCCCTTCCATAAAGCCCCGTAAGCTCGTCAAAATTGGCGTTGCGATATAAAGTTTCGTGAATTTGAAGTAATTTTAAAATAATTGCCGCATTTAAATCCCTTTCTCTTTTGACCGAAGCCGATTCTCCCTGCAAAAGCTCCACATCCGTCTCAAGCCTATGAATTTTCTCCTCGAAAGATTTTCTGCTCGAGTCTGCACGCATTTTTTCATAAGCCTTAATCCCGCTTTGCACCTTTTCGCCAATGGCTTTTAACCTAGTGTCCGCACTTTCCATTGCATTATTAAGCTGCAAATTTTCGTTAAATAACGCCTCGACCATGCGGCCCTCGTCTTCCCTTAGGGCAGTTTGCCTTGCTTTTGCGGCCAGAGCTTCCTCCAAAGGCTCGGGCGAATTTTTTTGCTCGCTCATATGTGTCTTTAATTATTTTGATACAATGTAAATCTATATTTTCCCATATCTACCTCAAGCTCTTTACTGACTTTAACCCCGTCTTTTTTAAGCAGCGACTTTTGCAATTCTTTGTCCGCAGTCCAATTGCCTTTTATGGATATTACTCCCTTGTTATTCAAAACTCTCCACCACGGTATTCCTGAATTTCCATCAATATCAAAGTTTCTTAATATCCTCCCCACTTCCCTCGCCCCCTTTGGCTTGCCGCACGCTGCTGCCACCTGACCGTAGCTTACAACTTTGCCTTTGGGCACCTGACCGATGAAAGATAAAACCTGTTCTTTAAAATTTTGTTCAATCTTGTTCAATTTTGTCAATCTTGTTCAATTACTTTGTCCACCATTCTTTGGCGTCTTTTTCTATCCACTCATCCGCCGTTTTAGGCCCGTTGCTGCCGATTTTATACTTATGCAAGATCTGTTTTTTAAACTGCGGATTTTCCGTTATGGAATCCACGTACTTCCAGGAAGCCTCAATTTCATCGCTCCTGATAAACAGCCTTTGGTCGCCTTCCATAAAATCCAAAAGCAGCCGCTCATAAGCGGAAGGGATTTCGCCTTTGAATTCCTTTTCGTAGCCGAAAGCCAGGTTGCCCTGGTGGAGCTCAATGCCAAAACCCGGAATTTTGTTGTTAATTTGCAAAAACACTGCTTCGTCCGGCTGGATTTGGAAAGTTAAAACATTGGACGCGCAGCCCTTAAACAAACAGCGTATGGGCTCCCTAAAGTGGATGGAAATTTGTGTTAATTTTTTGGAAAGTTTTTTGCCGGTGCGCAAATAAAACGGCACCCCGGACCAGCGCGGCAAATTCACGTAAGTCTTAAGCGCAAAAAAAGTTTCCCTTGCGCTTTGGCTTCCGACCTCTTTGGGATAATTTTCATACTGGCCCAAAACCAGCCGGTTGTTTATTTTAGCGCCGTCAAAAGGCTCCAGCGCTTTTAGCACCTTGAGTTTTTCGTCGCGGATTAAATCCGCCGTCAGGTTGTAAGGCTCGTCCATGGCAATAAGCGCCAGCATTTGGAGAATGTGGTTTTGCAAAAAATCTTTAAGGGCGCCGGTTTCCTCATAAAAGGCGGCACGCCCCCCGACCCCGTCTTTTTCCAGCACCGAAATTTCCACGTGGTCTATAAAGCGGTTGTTCCACAAAGGCTCAAACAGGCTGTTGGCGAAACGCGCGACCATTAAATTCTGCACGGTTTCCTTGCCCACATAATGGTCAATGCGATAAATCTGTTCTTCCGAAAAATACTTCAGCAATAAATTATTAAGCGCCTGGGCGGACTTTAAATTAAAACCAAACGGCTTTTCCACCAAAATCCGGCTTTGACGGCCGTGCTCGGCGCAGGCCTTCAAAAGGCCGGCCGAACTTAAAATCCGAGTCAGCGATGCAAACTGCTGGGGCTTGGTGGCAAAATAAAACAGGCGGTTATAGCAAATGTGCTTTTTTCCGGCGTCATGGTCTGACAAAATTTTCGCGAGGGGCTTAAAACTCTCCGGCGAATCGAAATCGCCCTTAAAATAAAGCAGGTGCTTTAAAAATCCATTTTTGTCCTTGGGAGAGATTTTTTTTAGTTTTTGCGATTTGGACAAAATAAATTTCAAATAAGCCTTATTGTCAAAATCCCGCCTGCCCACGGCCACCAGGCGAAAATTTTTGGGCAACAGGCCGTGCTTCTGCATTCGCAAAAGCGCGGGCAGCAAATAGTCCGCGGACAAATCCCCGGTCGCCCCGAAAATAGTCAAAATGGTCGGGGGCAGAATGTGCCTGTTGTAATTGAGCATCTTCGGCATAATAATAAAATTGCTTATCCCTATGGGGGAAAATAGGATAAATACTACCTTTACTATAACATACCATTTTCATTAATAAAAACGCCGCCCTCTCTTTTGGTCGGCCAAAGGGAAATTAGAAATTATTCCCGAATTTTTGAAAGGTACAATTTAAAATTATATATCAGCTTCCTAATTTCCTCAGCCAAAATAACCACAAAAGCCACGCCTAAAATTGCCGCCCACTCGCCCCAGGTTAAAGGGACGGTTTTTAGTATTTTTTGGAAAAAAGGATGGTAAATTGCCAAAAGCTGCAGGCCCAAATTAGCCAAAACGGCTAAAATTAAATATGGATTTTTGAAAAATCTGCCGCTAAATATGCTTTCCCTGTCTGACTGGCAATTAAAACCGTTGTACCACTGCGCAACAGCCAGGGTCGTTAAAGCTATGGTTATGCCTTTAAAATAATCTACACTGTAATACAGGTTAAACAAATACAAAGCCGCTCCGGCCATGGCCGCGCCCAAAATGGGCATTTGCAATAGCATGGACGGGGTCATAAAATACTTTGGCTGCTTTTGGAAATTACTGTGCAAAAGCCCGGCTTCCTTTTTCTCCAATGCCAAAGCGGTGCCTATGAGCGGGTCGGTGACTAAATTCAGCCATAATATTTGCGCCGCCAAAACCGGCATGGGCATATGCAAAAAAAGCGCCGCAGTTATGGCAAACAATTCACCCAAAGAAGTGGAAAACAAAAACAACAGCGATTTTTGGATATTTTTGTACATATGGCGGCCTTCGGCAATGGCCGCGACAATGCTGCTTAAGTTGTCATCCAAAAGCACAATGTCGGCCGCGTCTTTAGCCACTTCCGTGCCGATTTTACCCATGGCCACACCCAAATCCGCCGCCGCCAGAGAAGGCGCGTCGTTAACTCCGTCGCCGGTCATAGCCACCACCACGCCCAAATGCTTGTAAGCTTCTATAATTTTCATTTTATCCTGGGGCGTGACCCGGGAATACACAGAAATTTTGTTTAAGCGAGCAGCCAGCTGCTCCTTGCTGAGTTCCGCCAATTCGCTCCCGCTTATGGCTTCGTCGCCCGCTTGGTATATACCAGCCTCCTCCGCAATGGCTTTGGCCGTCACTTTATGGTCGCCCGTTATCATGACAATTTTTACCCCGGCTTCTTTGGCAAGCTTTATGGCTTGTTTAGCTTCCGGCCTTACCGCATCTTCTATGGCAAGCAGCCCGGTTAAAACCAAATCGTCGATATTATCCGTTTTATGGTGCCTGCCCAAAAGCTTAAAGCCGCATGCTACTACCCTTAAAGCCTGGGAGGAGAATTCCTCCATAACCGCCTCCCACTGTTTTCGGACCTGGGCGGTAAAGGGATGGCGCTCGCCGTTTTCCAAAAAACTGGCAGCCTTATTCATAAGCACTTCCGGCGCGCCGGAAATGGCGCAAAAAATTTCCTGGCGATGTTCGTAAAAGACCGCCCTAAATTTGGTATTATAGCTAAACGCGATTTCGGCAGTTTCTTTGTATTCTTCAAAAAGTTTTTCCCGCGGCTCCCCTAATTTTTCCCCCAAAACCTGCATAGCCGCCTCGGTCGGGTCACCCGCCACTTTATAAACCCCTTCCTGCTTTAAATACCTGACCGTCGCCCGGCTGGCAAGCGAGGCTATGCGCGCTGAAAGCCCGACGTCTCCCGAGCCTGGCTGTTTCTGGCCCCCAAGCTCCAAATGTCCATCGGGGCTGTAGCCGCTGCCGGTCAGCGTATAAATCTTGCCGCCTGACAGTATTTTTTTTACCGCCATTTCATTTTTGGTAATGGTGCCGGTTTTGTCCACGGCAATCACCCGCGCCTGCCCGAGCGCTTCTACGGCCTGCAACTTTTTTACCAGCGCCTTGCGGCGGCTCATTCTGTATACGCCGGTTACCAAAATTAAAGTCAACACCAAAGGCAGGCCTTCAGGGATCATGGACACGGCCAAAGAAACTACTATCCCAAACATTTCCCTTGCGGACCTCCCGTATGCCAGTCCCAAAGAAAAAAGCCCGGCCGAAATTACACCAATGGCATAAATAATCAACCGGGAAAGTTTTTTAATATTCCGCTGCAGGGGAATTTCCGTTTCCCCCACTTCCAATAAATTTTTGGCCGTTTTGCCAATTTCCGTCTCCGCGCCCGTAGCCACCACCGCGCCCAAACCATTGCCGGTTAAAATATTGGTGCCTTTAAACACCATATTTTTCTGGCCCGCCGGCGGCAGCGAACTTTCGCCAATACTGCTTTCGGATTTGTGGACTCCGCCCGACTCCCCCGTTAAAGCGGCTTCGTCGCAGCTTAGGTTGGAAACATGCAGGAGCCTCGCGTCGGCCACCACTTTTTGGCCTTCCTGCAGCACCAGAATATCGCCCACGACCGCATCTTTTTCCGGAATTATTTCTTCCTCGCCTCCGCGAATAACCGCAGCCTCGCTCTCCGAAAGTTTTTTAAGGCTCCTTAAGGTGCTCTGGCTGCGGCCTTCCTGAATAGCCCCGACGACAGCATTAAAAATTAATACGGCCAAAATAATTACGCTGTCGGTATGTTCACCGATAAAATAAACTATGGTTGAACATAACAATAAAATATATATTAGGGGGCTTTTAAATTGGTTGGCAAAAATTTTGAACCACGAGTCAGGCGGGCTTTCCGGCAGCAAATTCGGACCATACTTTAAAAAGCGGCTCTCGGCCTCTTTGGCGCTTAAGCCGGTTTCCATATTCGTTCCAAGCTCGGTTTCTATTTGGTTTTTGGTATATTGGTACCAGTGCATACGAAAATTAGCATGCGAAAATTCGAAAATTATGCGAAATCTATCAACTAATTACGCGTTCGTTATTAATTTCATGATTAATGACTCTGTAGGGCTTCACATACACAGCCTGGAAATTTATTATCATTCCAAGTTTTAATTTAAGCACATGTAAATACCTTTGAGTTTGAAAATAATCTTCTTTTGTAATGTTAGGTCGGGCTTTAATCTCAAGTAAAATGCAATCATCTATTATAAAATCTATCCTATTACCTGTGCCCTTTATGGTAAACTCGCGGGTAGATTTAATCTTATTTTCGATTAACTTTTGTTCTAAAGAATCACAATACTGTTTTTCTTTTGCAAAACGCCCCAACTCTTTTTTTACCTGTAAACACAAACCCGTAATTTTATAAGAAAGTTCGGGGTAAAGAATATCCTTCCTTAATAGTCTTGGTTTTATTTCCATACTTGGATTATTATGTCTCTAATCCATTTTTATTTCGTACTTTCGCATGCTTTTCGTTGTTTCGTATGCAAACTTTCGCATGCACTTACCTCTCCATATACTCCCTCAAGTCTTCCCGGTAAATATCCACCAAAGTTACAAACACTGCCATGACAATGGGCCCGAGTAAAAAGCCAAAGAAGCCGAAAAATTTTATGCCGCCTAAAATGCCAAAAAGAATTAAAAGCGGATGGATTTGGGTTTGGGAGCCCACCAGCTTTGGGCCGGCAACATTGTCAACCATCCCCACCGCCAGCGCGCCCCAAACTGCCATGCCTACCGCAGCGCCCGTATGCCCCGTGGCCAGCAGGTACAGCACCGCCGGAATGACTGCCAAAGAAGTGCCCACGGTTGGGACCAAAGCGGCCAAAACCGTAAACGCCCCCCACAGAAGCGGATTAGGCACGCCAAAAATCAAATACCCCGCTGTGCCTACCACGCCCTGGATAAGCGCCACCAAAAAAGAACCCTTTACTACGCCGTTGACCGCCGAAGAAATTTTCTCCACCAAAAGATTTTCATGCTTTTCGGAAAGCGGCAAAATCGCGCCAATGTATTTTTTTATTTTTTCGCCGTCGCGCAAGAGGTAGTAAAAAGTAAAAAATACCAAAAAGAACGACAACACAAAACCCGCCACGTTGGAAAGCACGGCGCCCAAACTCTGGAAAGCGCCGCCCGCAACTTGAGAAAATTTGGAACCCAAATCGTTTATAAAACTTTGCCCCAATTCCTTAAACTGCGGCGGCAAATGGGCAACTAGCTGGGCGGCTCCTGTCTGTGCAGATGTATCCCTCAGCTGATTATATAAACCAACCACTTCGTTAAACAACAATTGGCCCATAAAGTATAAAGGCACCATAACAATAAACAACACTATAAATATGCACGCCAAAGCCGCCATGGGCTGACTTTTAAATGCGCGGACAAACCTCTGATAAACCGGCCAAAAAAGCACCGCCATAATAGCCGCGAGTGCCAGCAAGTTTAAAAACGGCCACCACATAAGAGCCACCACGGCTCCCACGCAGGCAAACAAAACCAAAAAAGCTATTAACTGCAAACGCTGATGGTTCATAAAATATAATTTTATAAAGATGAAAAAATAGTACTAATGTCACTATTAGTATATCAAACCTTGACTAAACATACAATTTATGATAGAATTTTCACGTCCTGCCCGATAGTTGTGGGCAGTTTTATTTGGGACACTACATAATACGGATCTGGATGAGTAACTGATGTACTCATACCTACCGATCCTAGCATCAGTTGTCATCGGTGGATTAGTTATATATGAGCTGATCCGCATTATATCTTTACAAGAATAATATTTATGGAAAGAAACAATTTAAGAAACATAGCCATTATCGCGCACGTCGACCACGGCAAAACCACGCTTGTCGATGCCATGCTTAAACAGACCCACACGGTCAAGGAAAACCCTGACACTAAGGATTTAATAATGGACAGCATGGACCTGGAGCGCGAACGCGGCATTACCATTCGCGCCAAAAACGCGAGCTTGGTTTACAATGGCACCAAAATAAACATTGTGGATACCCCGGGCCACGCCGACTTTGGCGGCGAAGTGGAAAGAACCTTGCGCATGGCCGATGGCGTTTTATTGTTAGTTGATGCCAAAGAAGGCCCCATGCCCCAAACCAAGTTCGTGCTTAAAAAAGCTTTGGAGCTTGGCCTTAAGGCTATTGTGGTCGTAAACAAAGTGGACAAACCCGACGCCCAGGTTGACCATACGGTTAATAAAACATTTGACTTGTTTGTGCACTTAAACGCAAACCACGAACAGTTGGATTTTCCTATCATTTACGCCTCGGGCGTGAAAGGCTTGGCCGACGAAAAATTGGAAAGCGTAATGGAAAAAATTACGAGCGGCGCCAACCCGGACGTCTCTCCCCTCTTTGAGGCCATTATAAAGCACATCCCCGCCCCTACAGTTTCCCTGGACGAATCTTTTGCCATGCTGGTCTTGGCCCTGGTTAACGACAATTACAAAGGCAAAATGGGCATTGGCAAAATAGTTTCAGGCTCTGTGAAAAAAGCCCAAAATATTGTCCGCATTAAAACCGACGGCCAGCGCGACTCAGGCAAAGTTACCGCCCTCCAAATGTACGAAGGCCTAAAGCCGGTGGACGCCGAAGAGGCGGAGGCCGGTGACATTGTCGCGATAGCCGGTTTTGACGACGTAAGCATTGGCGAAACTCTAACCGATCCTATAAAGCCCATCCACTTGGAACCCGTACAAATAGAGCCGCCGACCATTAAAATGACGTTTGGCGTAAACACTTCCCCGTTTGCCGGCAAAGAAGGCAAATTCGTTACCTCCCGAAACTTGCGCGACCGCTTGTACAAGGAATTGGAAACCAACGTGGCGTTAAAAGTAGAACCCAGCGAAGAAGGTGCGGAAAGCTTTTTGGTTTCCGGCCGCGGCGAATTGCATTTGGGTGTTTTGATTGAGACCATGCGCCGCGAAGGTTTTGAATTGCAAGTCAGCCAGCCGCAGGTTATTTATCATTCGGCCGATGACGGCACAAAAATGGAACCTTACGAGGTAATCACCATAGACGTGCCCAGCGAATACCAAGGCTCGGTTATAGAAGAGCTTGGCCGCCGCGGAGGCGTAATGCAGCACATGGACAGTTCGGGCAACAACGCCGAACTCCATGCCGAATACCTTATTCCTACCCGCGGGCTTATTGGCTTAAAAAATATCCTGCTCACCCGCACTCGCGGAACCATAATAATGAACAACCTTTTCGACTCGTACCGACCGGTCCACGAACTCGATACCCATTCCAACGACCACGGCTCGCTTATAACTTCTGAATCGGGTGTTTCCAATGCGTACGGTTTAAATAATGCCCAGGAACGCGGAATTTTGTTTATTGGCCCGGCGGTGGATGTTTATGAAGGCATGGTAGTGGGTAAAAATTCCTTAGATACCGACCTTGAACTGAATGTCTGCAAAACCAAAAAACTTACCAACATGCGCTCAAGCGGCGCGGACGATGCCATAATCCTTACTCCCCCGCACCCGGTGGAACTGGACTTTGCTTTGGAATACATTGGCTCGGATGAACTGGTGGAAGTCACGCCCAAATCCATCCGCATAAGAAAAAAAATCCTTTCTGCTACAGAACGCAAACGCGCGAACAGATAAATACTAAAGACGGTCTTCTTGCCAGGCAAGAAGACCGTCTTTTAAAAACAAGTAAAAAGTAACGCACTAAATTTTAAAGGCTCAACCGGTTGAGCCTTTAAAAAGGCCTAAAATAGGCCTTAATTTAAGGCCTGGGAATTAAGGAAATTACTAACAAAATCGCTTAGAGATCAAAAAGGACTCTACTTTCTAAGCTCCAATTTATATTCCTGAAGCCAAGCTTGGACAAAATTTAGCATCTTCCTGCCAAATCCCTTAAGTCTCAATAAATCCGACCCCGATTTTTGAATCAAATCGTTTATTGTAAAAATACCTGCATTATTCAAAATATTTATAAAGCGGGCGCTGTGCCTTTTATCCTGCATTTTTATGACGCTTACCGGGAGCTGGAAAACCTCCGGGTTGGGAAGACTTTCTTTTTGAATATCCCGCCCAACACTTTGCCGGCCCAAATAGAAACCTTCTTCCCTGATCGCCGAATCTCGTTTTTGATCTTCGGTCATAGAACTTT
The DNA here is from genome assembly GCA_964504715.1 of uncultured Candidatus Saccharibacteria bacterium. GTDB lineage: Bacteria > Patescibacteriota > Doudnabacteria > UBA920 > UBA920 > JBBTRN01. The sequence continues at coordinate 78,924 of CAZDEP010000002.1, forward strand.
CTGCCCTGGAAATCTCCTCCTCGGAAGGCTTGTAATTTTCAAACATACTTTTTAAAGCTTAGAAAAAATAATAAATTAATAATAGTTGCTGCAAAAGAAGCAACATCATGCTTAAAATAAAAACGAATTTGCGGGTTTTGTGGCGGAAGGCAAGCATGCCCAAAAGCACGCCCAAAGAAGCAAAAAACACGCCAATAAAAAAGAACGAAACTTCGCTATACCTTTCCTTGCCGGCAATGCTTTTGTTTTTATCCATACCCACATAAACAAAAGCAAATAGGTTTAAAGCCGCCAGCGCAAACAAAATCCAAGTTTGCATATTTTTTCTTATAGGCTTATTCGGGCGAATAAGCCTATGCGTAAAGGGTTAAATAATTTGGGCTAAAATTAAATCCAAAAGCATCCGCGGGGGCGTTTGGGAAGTTTTAAGATCTTCGTCCATTGCGCCCAATTTGGTTAAAGTCTCCAAAACTTTTTTCGGCTGGAATCTTTCCGCAATTTTTTTCATTATGTAAAGCCTGCCGCTCTTCCAGGCGGTTTGACGCAAAATTTCTTCGTCGCCAATGTTGCGGCTTAAAAAATCCTGCACCATGGCGACATTCCTGAACTGTTCGCTTAAAAGCGCGTTGAGCTGGATAACGCCGCCTTTTTCGTCGGCGGCGTTTTGGTCTTTTAAAAATTTATTTATAAGCGAAAAAGCTTCCAGTTTGCGCTTGTCCGCAATGGCGTTGGTAATTTGGAACGCGTCCACTTCCACATTTTCCGCCACCAATTCCCTGACATCCTCAGGGCCAATTTCCCGGCCCAAAGCAAAGGCCATAAGTTTTTTTATTTCACTGTCCGCGCGCCACAGGCTGTATACTTCCTCGGCGGCAATAAGTTTGCCGCCCACTTTGGTTTCTTTGGCCTGGTCCCGCCCAAGACGCATGGCCAACTCCCCTGCCGCAAGCACACTTATTTGCCCGCCCAGATCTTTTGCCCGTTCTATTATCCATTTGTCCAAATCTTTGGCGTGGGGCAGCAAAAACTCCCGCACGGTTATTTCTGTGTTTGCGAGCAAATCTTTATTTTCTTTTTTCCTTTTGTCCAGGCTTATTAGGCTGATGATTATTAAATTAGGAGATTTAATAATAGGTTCGAGCCTGTCGTTAATTTCCGGCATAATGCCTTCAAACACAAACATACCGGGCTTTAAAAACAAATCGGTTTCGGCCAGCGTCGATACCGGCGGCAAAACATCCTCTTTACCAAACACGCTCAAACTCCCCCCTCTTTGTTTGGAGAGCAGGCTAATATATTGGCTTTTGGAATAATCGTCTGGCCCTAAAAGAATATGCAGCATATTTGCATTTTAACATTTAAGCATTTAAACATCAAAACGCAAATTTCACCCACAGATTTGATTGAACGATTTTTGCCCCCGCAAGATGACGGTCTTCTTGCGCTCATTAACTCGTTCGGGCATATATTATTTCGTTTTAAACTCTACTTTACCTTTCGAGTTTTTTATTCTATCCATCCATTTCTTGGCAAAAGCAAATTCTTCAGGATTTTGCTGACTAAAATTTTGATCGACCATAAATTTATGGCATACATTTCGGGAAAATCTGCGGAGTACAGCTCCCGATAAAATAGTTTTCGCTAGTTGTTCCGTCATTGTCCCATTTTTTACTCTTTGACCAAAATCGGCTTGTACTTTATTTTCGTATACACTGTCTTTGATATTGCTTTTAGCTTGGAGCTGCCTTGCTTCCTCTATCCACTCTAGCCTATCCTGGGGAGACAGTTCATCTATTTCGTCCCAATTAAAAGTTGCCGCTAATTGATACTTGAACCTGTCACTGAAATCCTGTGCGTCAATAAAATTTTGGTCTAAAATTAAAGTATTTCTTTCAGTGGAACCGACTGATTGATGGCCGTAGTAATTACCCATTTCGCCAACAAACCTTGTTTGCTCTCCAATTTTTATAGAGTCAATAGTTGTTAAAAGACCCCTTGGAGTACCTTCTAATTCCTTCTGAACTTTTGGAGTGCGGTCACCCAATCCCTCCAAGCTTACAATTTTAGATTTACTTGCTAAACTTGTTTGAATTGCGTTAATGTCCCAACGCAAATTGAGAACTTTGACATATTCCCCTATCATTCTTTCCTCATCGTTAATTTCACTCTCCAGAGTTTCTAAATAAAATTGTCTCGCTTGTTGTGCCTCTTTACTTGCCCCTGCAGGTAGCGGCTGTTTTGAAGCTAAACTAGTTTTAGCTTTTTGTAATTGGTCGTGCGTCCGATCAACTTGTCTTAGTATTTCAAAATCGTCTTGTAAATCTCTCAAAAAAACTGCGTCGGTTTGTTGAAGTAACCCCTCCACGTATTTTTGAGTAATACCAGATTTTTTTACAATTTCTTTTATCCTTTCCCAAGTATTTGTAAGTGTACCCATTTTGCTTTCCAAAGCCACCACCCTTTGCTCAGGAGTTTTTTGAGCTTCTTGTGAGAGGGCATCTTTTGCCGCCAAAGCTCCACCTGCCAAGGCACCTAAAAATTCTCTTCTGTTATTCATAAAAATTCTTAGCTTTAATACTTATATTTTTGCCATTTTTCTTTTATTGTATCATGGATAAAAAATTTAATCTATTGGGAGAATTCTGTCTCCACTAACCAAAAGAAGTTACACAACTAAAGTTGCATAACTTCTTTTGGTGGGTCGGGTGGGGTTCGAACCCACGCGCTTTCGGTTAAGAGCCGACTGCTCTACCAGCTGAGCTACCGACCCAAAAATTCTAATATATTCTACATAAAATTAGCTGGTCTGGCAACCGGACCTTAACTTTTTCAAAATACTCCATATAAGCATAAGCATGGGAGGCAATTTTATGCGGCTTCCAAGTATTATCTTTGCCGGTTAATTCTGGTGACTCCGGCAGGATTTGAACCTGCTGCCTCTTGGTTCGAAGCCAAGCGCTCTATCCAAATGAGCTACGGAGTCATATTAAATACTCGGTAAAGGCACAGCTAATTATAACTTAAGCCATAAAAAAAATCCACCGCCCTCGATGGAAAAACTTAAAAAATCAATCTCATAATCTCAAGATTGTAAGATTGTTATTTTTATAAAGGTGACGTCCCATTTCCCCTAGCGCGTGCCAAAAGGGTCTTGGTACAAGGGAGTATTTGGATAATATGTTTTACCCGCGTTTATGCGTTTAACGGATTCCTCAAACCCATTTATGTTCAGCCTTACGCCCTTGGATGCGACCACCCCCTCGGGAGCCTGGTTGGCTTTTAAAACCTGCTTGGCTGAGGAATACAAAATACCAATTTCAAAAATAAAAATTAGTCCCAAAATTATGTAAAAAGCCAGGGAAGAATTACCCTTAAATTTTGTGGTTATTACCCGCAAGTCCAATTTTACGGAAAGGCTCTTCATTTTTTTATATACAAAAAAGAATTAAAAGTAACATTTACCTCACCCTTGCCGGCGGCGCTAAAATTAACCTGTCCGGTTTTGGTTATAAATTCTAAATTCTCCAAATATTCCATAAACGCAACAGCCTTGCTTAAAGAACCCCTGAGCGATATTACGTAGGGAATTTGGTAAATCTCCGATTTAGTGCCGGCTTTGGTGGCGTTTTTAAGCGTGCCGGAAATACCGGTGAGTTCCATTTCCACGCCTATATCCCGCGCAATGGATTCCAGCCGCCTAATTTCGTTTACCAGCGTAATATCCTGGCTAAAAAACTGTTCGGGCTTCAGCTTTGCGTTTTCAATTTGGCTTAAGTCATTTTGGGCTTCTATAAAACTCTGTTTTTCCGCCTGCAGCATTGCTTCCTGTTTTTTTAGTCCTGACATTTCCTCAATTAAACTTTGGTTTGACGAGCCAAACTTATCGAACAAATACCCAAACATAATCCCGCTGGCAACAAGCCAGAAGAAAACCGCCATATAAATTTTATTTTTGGTGGAATTCATGCTATTTCAAAAGCTCGGGGCCTATGTTAAAGGTGAAATGGAAATTTATTTCAGTCGGCTTTGCCACATTTTCCAAAGGATAGTCAATATTGGGAAAATTTTTATTTTCCGCAAGGATATTTTCATAAAGCTCAATAACCAGTTCCCGGGTAGGGCTAAAACCCGAAATATCCACAAAATTACGGTTGGCATCTACGCGCATGGAAGTGACTAAAACTCCCTGCGGCACCAAAGGCGCAAAGGCCCGCACGGCTTTGGAAATTTTGGGCACCGAAGCACTTAAAGTCTGGTAGTCGGTAATAAAATTGTTTAATTTGCCAATCTCCTGCTTAATTTTTGCATTCTCCTCTTTGTTCGTAAACTGCTGCAGTTCCTCAATATTTTTTTGAAGACGGGTTTTGTGCTGCTCCAAATAGAACCTGACTCCAAATTGAGCCAAAAGTACAAACGCAAAACTTACGCCCGAAAAAGCCATAAGCAAAATAACCACCCTAAACAGTTTCCTGTATCGCAGTTCCTGCTGTTTTTCCTTTGGCAATAGGTTAATAATCTTCATATTAGTTCTTCCCAATTACTCGGCCAGGCCTCTCATAGCCAAACCAATGGCGGTCGTAAAGCTCAAAGAGTCTTCGCCTTCCCAGGGCAGCTGCTTTAATTCCGGCAAATTTACCCAAGGATTCCCCATCTCAACGGTTATGCCTTCCGCGGCAAATTCCGGCTGCAGGCTTTGGGCCAGATTTTTCAAGCGCGCGCTGCCGCCCGCCAAAAATATTTTACTGACTTTGCTTGAGGAATGCTCGCTGTGAAATTTAATAATATTTTTTATTTCCGCGCTTAAATTATTCAAAACCGGCAGCAATCCCGTGCGGATGTTGGGATATTCGGCAGTATTGGCCACCCCCACTTTTCGCTTAATAATTTCCGCTTTCTGGCTGGACACGCCTAAAAGCCGGGCAATGCTTTCGGTAAAAGTGTTGCCGGCTATGGGTATGGAGGAAGTAAACTGCAGGTTTCCCTCTTCCACCATAATCAGGCTGGTTCTAAAGGCATCCAAATCTACAATTAAGCAGGTAGGCTTGGTTTTAGAGTCTATGAGCGCACGCTGGCAGCTCTGGGATTCGACTTCCAGGGCATTTACAGTAAGACCGGAGGACTCCAAAATCCCGACATATTTGTCCACAAACTCCTTAGGCGAAGCGATGATCAAAATTTCCTGCTTGTCTTCTTTCCGGCCTAAAATTTGCCAGTCCAAATACACCTGTTCAATGGGCAAAGGGATAAAACTTTCGGCTTCCACCGGCACGGCCGTGGATATTTCCGACTCCGACATAATCGGCAGCTGGATGACCCGAACAAAAGATTTGGACTCCGGCAGGCTGGCTACCACAAAATTCCCGCTAAAATGCCCGAACTGGGCCTTAAGCAAAGATTGTTTCAAAAGGTAGGAAAAAGTTTTGACGTCCGCAATTGCGTCATTCAATACCAAACCTTTGGGCAAAACCACGTCGCTATAACCTTGGACCGTTATGTCTTTTCCCATGCGGCCGAACTGCATAAGCTTAAAAGAGCTGCCGGTGAGGTCTAGGCCGAATGCATTGTTTTGGTTTTTTAAAAAATTAAACACAAATTTTATTTCAGTCTTTTTGAAATTCTACTTAATGGATTGGCTAATGCTATAAATGGGACTTATAAGCGCTACTGCCAAAACACCAACTATCCCGCCAATAAATAAAAGCAGCAAAGGCTCAATAACGGAAGAAAGGTTCTTCATTATTGTATCAATTTCTTCCTCATAATGCACGGCAAGCTGGGAAAGCATATCTTCCACGGTTCCCGATTCTTCGCCTACCTGGAGCATTTGCACGACCAAAACCGGAAATAAGCTTTCGTCTTTCGACAAGGTGTCGGTCAAATTTTTCCCCAATCTCACTTCGTTGGCGCTTTTGGTAATGAGTTCGCGGTATGGAATATTCCCCAAAGAATTACCCGCGACTTCCAGGCCCTCGACTATGGGAATGCCGCTTTTTAAAAGCGAGCTTAGAATGCGGGCAAAGCGGGCCAAATTAATTTTTTTTACAATCGGCCCGATTACCAAAAACCGGGTAGATACTATATCAAAAACCCTTTTGCCCGTATAGGTTCTATAAAACATAATGAGCCCAACTATTGAGCCAATTAGCCCCAGGACCGTAATAACCGCATGAGCGCTCATAAAATCCGCCACGGCAATAACCACGCGCGTCATAAACGGCAACTCCACGGTGCCAAACTCTTTAAAAATGGATGTCAATTTCGGCAAAACGAATATGGACATTAAAATGCCGATAATAATCATTGCGGCGACTATTACGGCCGGATATATCATGGCTCCCCTGACTTTGGATTTTAAGTCCGCTTCCCGATGGAGCTGGACAGTTAAATATTCCAGGCTCTTGTCCAAATTTCCCGACATCTCCCCCACTTTAACCATGCTGATAAAAATATTGGAAAAAACATTTTCGTGCCGCGCCAACGCTTCGCCCAAACTTTTGCCGCCCTCTACCTGGGCGGCGATATCCACAATAATCGCATTCAGCCTTACATTTTTTGTCTGTTTGACCAAAATTTGCATGGCGCGGGTCACCGATATCCCGCTTTTGAGCATAATGGATAAATTTTCCACGAAGCCGATTTTTTCGTCGAGCGAAATAGTGCTAACACTCCGCAAAAAATTCACAATTGAACTTTTTTTCTGTTCCTTTATTTCCAAAGGCAAAAGTCCCTGCTCTTTTAAAGCATGCCCGGCGGCGGTGGCATTGGCAGCTTGGATAGTCGCATTCACCCTTTGACCGGTTTTGGTTATGGCAGTGTAGGAAAATTCCATTTGGTAATTAAGTAAAATTGAACATAATTTAACTGCAGTAATTTTTATTTAATTTGTAAATTTTACTTAATGCGCTTATTCTTTGCTCACTCTTACTATTTCATCCACCGTAGTTATGCCTTTGGCGGCTTTTATTATGCCGTCTTCCCACATAAACAACATACCCTGGCTTTCGGAAGTGATTTCTATTTCCTGCGTGCTTTTCCTTTGCATAACCATTTCCGAAATTTCGGGCGTCATTTCCAAAATTTCATGTATGCCCAACCGGCCCTTATAGCCGGTGTGGTTGCACTTGTCACAGCCTTTGCCCTTGTAAAAATTAACATCCTGCAAATTTTTTGTTTTAGCGGGTATGGCTTTTTCCTTTTCTAAAACCTGCAAAATTTTTTCCAAATGAAACTGCTTTTTTAAACCTTCTATGGCAATATCGTCCAAGCGGTATTCGGTTTTGCATTCCGGGCATATCATCCTCACCAATCTTTGGGCCATAACGGCATTTATAGTGGAAGCTATCAAATATGGTTCGATGCCTATGTCCAAAAGCCGCGGGAGGGCGCCGGCAGAAGTGTTGGTGTGAAGGGTGGAGAAAACTATGTGGCCTGTCATAGCGGCATGCACCGCCTCTTCGGCGGTTTCGCGGTCGCGGATTTCACCGATCATAATAATGTTGGGGTCCTGCCTTAAAAGCGCGCGCAAACCCAGGGCAAAAGTTAGGCCTATTTTCGGGCTTACCTGCATTTGGTTGGCGCCGACAATGCGATACTCCACAGGATCTTCAATGGTAGAAATATTAACCATTTTGGTATTAAGCATTGAAAGCACGGTATAAAGCGTGGTGGATTTGCCGCTGCCGGTTGGCCCGGTAACCAAAATCATGCCATGGGGCTTTTTCATATTGCGGTTTATGGTTTCCACATTTTGGGGACGGAAACCCAAGTCCTCCAGAGTTGCGGCCCGCGCCGACTCTTCCAAAAGGCGGATAACCACTTTTTCGCCGTCGAAAATGGGGATGGTGGAAACGCGCAGGGAAAATTTATAGCCGTCTTTTTCCACTTTAAAACGGCCGTCCTGCGGCAGGCGATGCTCGTCAATCTTTAAATTGGACAACACTTTTATGCGCGCAACAATGGCAGCTTGGATGACTTTGGGCAAAGTCATAACGTCATGCAAAACGCCGTCAATGCGATAACGTACCGTAACGGCATTTTCTTGCGGCTCAATGTGAATATCGGAAGCCTTTTCAAAAATTGCATACTCCAAAAGCGTGTCCACAACCCTAATAACCGGAATTTCCTCCGCCATTTTTTTTAAGGCATCGTCGGCGCTTTCCCCTTCCGACTTGGCAGTTTCAGTTAAAGCTTTTCCGCTCGGGGTAAACAGGTGCTTTATTTCTTTCTCCAGCGAGCTGTGGTACTTGGATAAGCCAAAATCCAGGCTGCTTTTGCCAATCAGGAATGTTTTTATGTTTAAACCGGTTTTCTTTTTTATAAATTCGCGCGTTTGCAGGTCCTCAGGATCTACCATGGCTAAAGACAGGCTGTCTTTGTCTTTGGCAAAACTTATAACCGCGTGCCTATGGGCAATCGGCTCCGGCACCATATTTAAAACTTCCTGCGCAATTTCCTGATTGCGCAAGTCCACAACTTCGGTGGAAAGCAAAGCCGCTTTTACCTTTAAAAGCTGGTCTTCGCTTAAAACCTTCTTTTGAACTAAAAATTCTTCCCACGGCACCTGGGTTTTAAGCTGCAAACGCTCTTTTTCGAGAGCAGTCAGCTTGTCGGAGGGCAAAAGATTTTTTTCTTTTAAAGCCTGATTGAGCTGATTGGAATCCATTTTTTATATTTTTGATGTTTCTTTCAACTTTTCCGCAAAATCTTAACTTATTATAACACAAAACAAAGACGGAATGCAAAATTTAACAATCCGTCTCCCGTTTCTTAAAATTACCGGCCCTTCCAGGTAAAAATATAGTAAACCGTTTTTAAAATAATTTCCAAATCAAACAGCAAGCTGCGGTTTTTTATATAATACAGGTCATATTGCAACTTTAGCTTGCTCTCTTCCACAGTCGCCGCGTAAATATTCAGCTGCGCCCAGCCGGTTATGCCGGGCTTAACGAGGTGCCTTTCGTCATAAAAAGGCACGGTGCGCTTTAGTTCCTCCACTATGTGGGGCTGCTCCGGTCGGGGGCCCACCAAACTCATATTGCCAATAACCAAATTTATAAACTGCGGCAGCTCATCCAGCCTTGTTATGCGCAAAAATTTCCCCACCGGCGTTATGCGGGGGTCGTTTACGGAAGTCCAGGTATTGGTAGCGGTCCCCTGCCTCATGCTGCGGTATTTAAAAACCCTAAAAACTCTGCCGTGCCTACCCACTCTTGACTGAACAAAAAACACAGGGCCGGCCGACGTTGCTTTTATGGCAAAAGCAATAAAAGGCAGAGTGATCAGGAACCCTAAAAACCCCAACAGGCCCAAAATTATGTCTACCAGGCGCTTAAGCAGATTATAGATTCGCTTTTCCCGATAATCGATATTCTCCAAAAACCAAATTTCACTGATTTGGGACAAATAAACCCTTCTTAACAACTGTTCGTAAAAATCCTTGTGATTATAAAAGGTGACTCCCAAAGTCCGCAAACGGTAAAACTTTGCCAGGGTGTCCGGACTGCTTTGTAAATTTTCGGGAAGGACAATCCCGTCGCCGGGGGTGAATTTTATATGGTCCAATGTCTCGGCATTTAAATGCCCCAAAACCCTAAATCCTAAGTAGCTTTGATTTTTAATTTCCTTTTCCAACTCCTCCAGTTCGTTGTTAAAAGAAAATAAGTACAAGCCCTCCGCTAACCGGTTTTTAAGGAAATATTTAAGCAACAGGTGCCAGACAACAAGTAAAATAAACACCGCGGCAATCTGCACCAACAAAAAGCGCCTGGGGGTTAAGATTAGTCCCGGCTGGAAATAAAAAAACGTGGTGGCCACGAGCAAATTTACCAGCATGGCCGAAAGCAGGTTAAAGAATAAGCCGGTGTAGCGCCTCAGGATCCCGACTTCAAAAAGCCCGTGGCTAAAAAATACCAACATCCAAAAAATAAAAATAAAAGAAAACGCCTGCAAGTGGGCATTTACGGTGCGGGCTTCTACATTGGGCCCGTATTTTACGTATAAGGCCAAAAACAGGCTGGCATAAAGCAGCACAATGTCGGGCAAAAACATTAACCACAAGCCCACGGTTTTTCTTTTTACTGCCATGCTATTTGTAATTTTTAATTAGCCGCCTGATTTGCAAAACCAGACGGGCAAAATAATAAAAAGAGTAATGTTCAGAGTTGATTTTGACGAGTTTTAATTGCTTATTTAAAAACTGGCATATCTTTTCCTTATTATAATTCGGTTGGGTATAGGCAGTAAAGGGCTCTCGGAAATTATGCATTTTGCCTTTCTGTCCCAGGCGTAGCCAAAGGTCGTAGTCTTCGGCCAAGTCGTATTCGTCTTTTATAAACCCCCCGGCCTTGACTGCCGCCTGTTTCCTAAACATGACAGTTGAAGTAAAAAAATTATTCCTAAACAGCATAGTCCGCCTAATAACCTTATCCGATGTCGGCCTGGATTTTATGATTGGGGATTTATTTTCGTATATTTGTTCGTCTTTTATAATTTGTAATTTGTAATTTATTTCAATGCCTCCTCCCACCAAGACATACTCCGGATGGGTATTTAAAAAATCCGCCTGCTTTCTTAATTTTTGCCCGTCCAGCCATTCGTCATCGTCGTCCAAAATGGCAACATACTCGCCCGCCGAAGCTTCCAAAGCCTGCTGGCGGGCGCGGGTTATGCCTAAAGATTTAGAGTTGGTTATTACTTTTATATCAGGCATGCCTTTTAATACTTCGGCCGTGTCGTCCGTACTGCCGTTGTTTACAACAATAATTTCCATGTCCAAAAAGTCCTGGGCTCGCACGGAATTAATCGCTCGCATTAAAAGCGAAGCGCGATTATAAGTTAAAATATTTACCGAAACTTTAATATTCGTAGCCATAAGGATATTTTTTGTACCACTTAGCCAAGGACATAACGCTCTGTCTTAAAGTTTTGTGCGGCACAAAGTTTAGACTTGACTTTGCCCTCTTCGCATCCGCAAAAATTTTTTCGTACTCCCCTTTACGCGCCGGGCCTTTATGGATTTCGATTTTGGCTTTTAGCACTTTTTCCACAGCTGTTATAATTTGCCTTACCGAATAACCCCTGCCGTTGCCCAAATTAACAGTTAAATTTTTGCCGCCGCGGCTCAAATAAGCATAAGCCTTATAAAACGCCGCCGCCAAATCTTCTACGTCTATATAATCCCTAATGGGGGTACCGTCAAAAGTTTTAACTCGCGGGCACGTGAGCTTAAATGGTTCGATTCTTAAGGCGCCCCGCACCGCGTTTTGCACCAAAAGCGAGGACGGCTTTTTGCTGTCGCCGATTAAACCTTGGGCGTCTGCTCCGCAGACGTTAAAAAAACGGGCAATTACGTAGCCAATATTGTTCTGCGCAGCAAATTTTTGGATTAATTTCTCGTCTTCCACCTTAGTTTCGCCGTAAACATTAGTTGGTTTAAGGGGATGCGATTCTTTAACCGGCGGCCGTTTTATATTCCCATACACCGCGCAGGTGGAAGAAAAAATAAGCTTTTTAAGCCCTAAAGCCGACATCGCCACAAGCAGGTTATAAGTGCCGCCCGTATTGTTTTCCCGGTATTTTTTGGGGTATTTCATGGACTCATCCACGCTGCAAAGAGCTGCCAAGTGCAACACGGCTTCAGGTTTGGCAACTTTTAAAGCCTCAAATATTTTAGCGGGCTGCCTTAAATCGCCGCGGATGATAATGAGTTTTTTATACTTTTTTTTCAAAATTTCCAAAGGCTCTAAAAATCCCGTGGAAAAATTATCAAAAACATAAACGCGAAAATTTCGTTTAAGAAAATATTTGGCGACATGACTGCCAATGTAACCGGCTCCCCCTGTAATAAAAACTGTTTTAGGCATATTTTTGGAAAACCACCCTTAGTCCTATGATTATAGCAAAGCCCACGGGCAATAAATAGCGGGCGAAATCACCCAGCACCGCAGCGGTTAAAAAGACATATGCGGCGGCGGAAAAAACAACGATGCTCAAGGGCGCAAAAAATTTGCGAACAAGAAAGAAGAACCCCAGCAGCAAAAGCCAGACTCCGGGAAGGACGTAAAAAAGCATTATCACCGTCCATATGCCCGCCCACAGCAACGGTGAACCCACGGACCTGCCCAAATTAAACAGCAAATATTCGTTCGTCAGCATTTGTACCACGTCCCGGGCGTAAGTCGCAACCACGACCACTGGCCTAACCTGTGCCAGTTTCACGGTATCGGCCACCAGTTCCTTGTCTAACTGAGACTCCGCTTGGTACAAGCTCCCGCTCTGAATATACAACTCTTCGAACCGCTGCTTTAAATATTCCGGTGCCCTCCAGCGCCAATATCTTTCTTCGCCTGGGGGACGCTGGTTTTCATAAATTTTATATATGTAATTTTGCCTGAGCTGCAAACCGGTGAACGGGGCGAATACAAATCTGCCTGACAATGCCTGGTTTCTCAAGGACCATCCGACAAAAATTATTGCCACAGCCGCAAGGCCAAAAATTGCGGGTTTAATATCCAATTTTTTACCCCGGTAATAAACCGCCAGCATGAGCCAAAAAGGGATGAGAAAAAACAAAACGTTCCCCCGGGTAAATACGGCAAAGGCGCCAAAGCATACGGACAAATATCGCCACCGCGAAGGGGCTAATGAGAAATACACCGTTGCCGCAATCAGTGTGGCGACAAAAAAATCGCTGTTAATCCCATTGCCGTAAATCAGGAAAGGCGGAAATAGCGCAACAATCCAAAAATAAGCCGATTTTATGTTCGGATACAAAAAAATCAAAATCCCAATGACAAAGAAGCTGTTTAAAAAAACCAATAAAAAATTAAAAGCCGAAACGAGGGCCGAATTGGGAGCCGCATCAAAATCTACCGCACGGACAATGGACAATACAAGCGGATAGCCAGGCAGGCGCTGCGTACCGCGGGTGTATTCCGCGGTTTTGTGCAAATAAGCAAAATCAAAACCCGGGCTGTGCACAAAACCGCGCCCGGCGGCTAAATTGCCGCCCAGATCCCAGTACACGTCGCTGTCGGAGCCGTAGCCAAAATTAGGGTCTTTTTGGGATATGCGCGACGGCAAATAATTGGTAACCAGCCCAAAAACCAGCGACGCCGCCACCGAAAATAAAGCAAATTTAACTTTTAAAGTCATTTTTAATTTCGGCATAATAGTTGGTGGTAATAAAAACCTCCTCCAATTCCGAGTAGCGGCTTATGGGCCACAGGCCGTCCTTTAATATGCGATAGAGGTTATAGCGTTCGGACAGCAAATAAAAAAAGTCTTTAAAAAAAACTTTCGTGTCTATATTGGCTCCCCCAAATTCAAATTGGATGGCGCCTATCCGCCCCTGGCTCAGCATTTTTTCCCCGCCCTTTAAAACCGCAAATTCAAAGCCTTCCACGTCCATTTTTAAAAAATCTATAAACCCGATCCCGTTCACCAAGCAAAACTCGTCCAAGGTTTGGGTGGTAATAACTTCTTCCCGCTCAAAACCAATGCCTAAAAATTCCATATTCCTTTTGGCCAGGGAAGCCATACCCGAACCCTCAAAATCCGAATGCAAAACCGCCTGGCCCGCCCGGTCGCTTAAGGCCCAGGGGAAAATTTGAACAGTGGCATTTTTGGAAAATTTTTGGATTAGGTCTTCATAAAGTTTACGGGCCGGCTCAAAAGCAAAAATATGCGCGGATTTTCGAGTTTGGCTCAGGCTCTCCAGCCAAACGTTTGTATAGCTGCCGCTGTTGGCGCCCACGTCAAAAACCGTCAAAAGCGGCTTGCTGCTGCGCTCCAAAAAATCCGACACCACCCGCGCTTCCCCGCTCTCTTTGGGAAAAACGCCGCCGCCAAAATTCATGCCTTTTAAGCTTAGCCACCGCAAAAAAACAAAAAGTTTTTGAAAGATTCTTTTGCCCAAAAATGAGCCGGCTATATATTTGATCAACTTTTTTTGCATGCTACGTAAGATAGCTGTGGAAAGAAACCGAATTATATTTATGCCCGTACTTCGCCTTCAGCTCCTGCCATGGCGCAAAAAACTTGCGGCTGAGGCCGACATTGTAAAAAACTTTATTTACCACCCTGCTCGGGTACTTGCAATAAACCCAATGGGCATAATTTTCGTAGTCGGCAATACTGGAAAGCTCGGTCCTGTCCACGACCGAAGCGTAGGCCTCATACCAAGGCTTTTTGTGCCGGACTTCCATTTCGCGTTTGCATTCCTTAAGAAGCGGCACGTTAAAAATCATCATTTGGACAATGTACGACAAAGGATATTTAATTTTAAAACCGAATAAACGAAAAAATGCCTCAAAATATGGCGGATTCCATTCCTGGCTGGCGCCAAAAACCAACTTACCCCCTTCTATAAACCCAACGGGGTTTAAAAGCACGGTGTCAGATTCTAAAACCAAAAAATTTTCCGTGGTGACAAAACTGTCCGCACCGAATTTGAGGAGCTGCTGCAAAATCCATCCGCCCCGATGCCAGCCTTCTACGACAAAATCCAGATCCTCTTTTTTCACCGGTAAATAAGAGGTCTCGTCTATGAATATGCAGCCCAACTTTGCGCTCAATTCCCGCGCGGCCGCGCTGTCGCGGCTGACCATAAAAATTTTATTTATCGGATGGCGCAAATTTGCCCGCACCGCCGCCACTGTTTCGGGCATAACGGGGAAATCTTTGTCTATGGTAACAATTACTACGTCCAGAGGAACCGGGTCATATTCCCCGCGGCCCAAATTAAAGTCGACCTTCAAAAGCTGTTTTAACCTGAAAATCGCCCAGGGGACCAAAAGCCAGGGCCGGCTTAAACGCTGCTTTATGGCAAATAAGGTTTCTTTCATTTTTTGATTTGATTGATAATGTTTAAATAGTTTTGGGCCGCAATGCTGTCAGTCATATTATTTAACACCCATTGGCGGGGACGGCAGGCTGCCAGACTTTCAGGCAAGCTTTTTAAGATGTTTTCCAACTCCTTTAAGTTAGTCCACATTAGGCCGGTAGCGGGGGTCAGGTAAGGCGCGGGACTGTCGCTTAAATCGTCCAAAACCGGATGGCGCAGCGCCGGATTCCATACCAAAGCGGGCACGTCCATTGCCCAACTTTCAGCCAGGGCTATGCCCTGGCTTTCCGTAGCGCTGAAAAAAATTCCAGCCACCACAGCCTGCAATGACCGCCGGTATTTATCGGGAGTATAGCGCCCATACTCTATTTCTTCCACTCCAAAGCCCAATTGTTTGACCAAACCTATAGCCCGTAAGATTAGATCCGCGGGGGCGTTTTTTTTATAAATTAAAATTTTCTTTGCGGGATCTTTGACTGTCGCCTTCCAAAAATTTTCGTCTATCCCTGCCGGCCACACAAAAAGGCGCTTGGCCAAATTTGGGCTAATCTTCGCAAACGCTAATTTTACCTGCTCCGAAGGAACCACATAAGCGTCTACTTCAGGGGCTGCTGCAACCGCTCCGGGTCCTTTCGGCAGGTAAACCACGTTGGGTCCCGCAATTAATTTTTTTATTTGGCCGGCCTTTTTTTTAGCAATCATTGCGGCCAAAATTTTCGGCCCGCTCAAAACGCACGCCACATCCATAAACGAGCCTGCCAAAGAATTAAGCATATAAGGCGTCCCTTGCCTGTCCAAACCCCTTAGCAAACCGTCTAAGACCGCCTGGGGACCACGGTTGCTTTGGCCTAAAATGCGCTTTGCCAAATGCTTAACCCGTCCCGTCCAAAATAAGTTTTCCGTGTAGATATGCAGCATCATTCTAAAATTTCCGCGTCATTTAACAAGGGGAAACGGGCATCGCGTTCCGCAATTTGCGGATTTTCAGTTGGCCATTTAATGCCTACAGCCGGGTCATTCCACCTTATCCCCCTTTCGCTTTCGGGATGGTACTCTTCCGTGGATTTGTAAATCACCATGGCTGCGTCGCTTAAGACGACAAAACCATGCGCAAAGCCCGGGGGAATGTAAAATGCCAAATTATTGTCTTCGTTTAGCTCAACGCCATGCCACTTGCCGAAGGTGGGCGAATTTTTCCGAATGTCCAAAGCAACGTCCCAAATAGAGCCCTCAACGACTCTAACCAACTTCCCCTGGGTGTGCGGCGCTAACTGGTAATGCAGGCCCCTCAGCACGCCCTTGGTGGAAAAAGAACAGTTGTCCTGTTTAAAATAGCCTTTAATCCCCCCTTCAAAAAACAAAGACTCGCGAAAAGTCTCCATAAAAAAACCGCGCTTGTCGCCGAACTTGTCCGAGTTGATAATAGTAAGCCCTTCTATGCCGGTTGGATTGAATTTAAATGCCATATAGTTAATTGACAAAATTTATTATTTTTTATTTGTGCAATCTGTGAAATTGATGTATTTGTGATCTAAAATTCTATATCTTCACCCGTAAATGCATTGTGCCAAACATAGCCCAATCGCTCGACCCGGATATGCGGAATATGTTTTAGATTTTTATACATATCATCTTCCAACGAAACTACTTTGTCAGCCATTGCCTGCAAATCCGTTTGCCGAACATAGGTTTCAAAAGTCGCGGTCTTTAAGGAAAACAAACCGTTGTTTAAAAGTTTCCGATAAATAGGCACAAGCTTTAAAACTAGCCTAATAATAAAAGAGTGAGTATGGGCGGTAACACGGTAACGGCGAATTTGGAAATAGTTGGCTGGCTTTTGTAAAAATCGCTCGAAAAACCCAAAATCCAAAAGCTTTTGCCTCGGCTCAAAATAGAGCACATATTCATAAGGCTTCATCCAGCCGCTTTCCACCAGTTTCTTCCAGGCCACCATTACCCCGCAACCCTTATTTTTCGCCGCCAGCGTGTTATCGAAAAACATTAAACTCTTCAATCTAGGTATGGACGCGATTGATTGCCTTAAATTTTCAGGCATTGGCCACTCCGGGGATACTGTATTGTCTGCCAGGATAAAATCGAACGCGGGGAATTTTTGGGCCAGCTCTTTAAATTTCGCCAAACCTTCAAGATATTGGTTAATTCTTTCATCCCCAAAAGCCGTAACCTGTTTGTTACTGGGGTTAAAAGCACAGCCTAAAATTATTACGTATTTATTTGCCATTTTCTAAAGTCATTTTCAATGAATCAATTACATATTCCTGTTCTTCTTTAGTAATCCCAAAATACATAGGCAGACACAGAATATTTTTACACACCTCTTCGGTAACAGGGCAATTATCTACATGCGCGCTTCTATAAAACGGCTGTTTGTAAACCGGCACCGGGTAGTAAACCCCTGTTTCCACGCCCTGTGATAAAAGCATGTTTTGGGTAGCGGCCCTGTCCACATGGGCAAACAAAATCGGATATAAATGGTAGACGTGGCTATGGCCCGGTAAAGTTTTTTGGTATTTAACGTTAAGGCCTTTTTTTTCAATTAGCCGGTTGTAATATTCCCCTGCCTCTTGCCGCTCTTTGGTTAAATCCGGCAGATACTTAAGTTTTAAACTTAAGGCTATGGCTTGGATGGGGTCTAACCTATTGTTAAAACCCAAATATGCGTGGTTATTTTTTTCCTTTTGGCCAAGGTTTCTTAAAGCAATCAATTTTTCATAAATTTCGTTGTCATTTAAAACTATGGCGCCGGCATCCCCAAACGCACCCAAATTTTTGGTGGGATAAAAACTAAAAGCCGCAATGTCGCCATAAGTGCCTAATTTTTTGCCATTAATTTCTGCCAAATGCGCCTGAGCACAGTCTTCCAAAACCTTAAGGTGATGTTTTTTAGCAATTTGCATTATAGCAGGCATGTCGTTCCCCGTGCCGTACAAATGCACGGGCAAAATGGCTTTGGTTTTTGGAGTGATTAGCTTTTCAACTTCCTTGATGTTTATAGTTAAAGTTTCGGGGTTAATGTCCGCAAAACGGGGCGTGGCGCCTGCTCGCAAAATAGCGACCACGCTTGCATTATAGGCGTTGCCCTGGGTTATGACTTCGTCGCCTTGGCCAATGCCCACAGCCAAAAGCGAAAGCAGCAAAGCGTCTGCGCCACTGCTTACCCCCACACAATATTTAGTTCCTACGGCTTTGGCCCACTGTTCCTCAAAATGTTTGACTTCCTGGGTTAAAACAAAATTGCCTTTGTCCAAGAGCTTTTCCACTGAAGCCAAATATTCCACTTGTATCTGTCTGGTCGGCAGGCTTAAATCCAAAAATTTTATGTGCATTCTAATGCTTTAATAAGCTTTTTTCGTCCTTAATACCCAACACCTTTTTCATTTTTGCAATATCTAAAGAAGTATCGGCGGGCACCCACTCGGGTGTGGGGATGGTAATTATGTCCGGTCGGGTCCGCCCGGCATATTCCGCCAAAGTATTCCGTGGACCGCCAATATTCATAATGCCGGTTGCCGCTGACTTAGCCGCGGCCAAAACTAAGGGCGCCATTTCGTCTACGTATAATTTACTATTAGTTTGGTTGTCATAAACCTTTTCCCAAGGGAACGGTACCGGCCCGAAACTCAAACGTAAAATAAGGGAATTTGGGCACATGGCCACCGCCGCTTCGCCCCCGAGTTTTGACCAGCCAAAATTATAAGGAGCCTTCACCGGTTCGGTTTCTTTGTGGGGACCTGGGCCTTCATAAATATAATCAGTGGAGGTATAGACTAACCTAACCTTATTTTCAATGGCAGCTATGGCAACGTTGGCGGTGCCAACAATATTGGTTTGGATGCCGATTTCGGGATGCTCCTGGTGCTGCGGCGGCTTGGTGGCCGCGGCCAAGTGCAAAATGCAGTCCGGACGCTGCTTTAAAATTGCTGCCCGCACCGATTCCAAATTGGCAATATCCATTTCACTATGACCCGGCGCAATTAACTCCGCATCTAATTTTAAAACTTCTTTTCCTAACAAACCACTTCCACCAGTCATTAAAATACGCATAAAATACTATTTAAATTATTTTTGGGAACGGCACATGGGTTATCCATTTACCGCCCTTGTCCGTAAATGCTTTTTGGAATTCGCTAATTTCCTTAAAATGGTTCCAGGCTCCCAAAAAAGCGTAATCAATATTTTTAAACTCTTCCTGCGGTACGACGGGAATATGGACGCCGGGATAAAACTTGCCCTGCTTTATGGGGGTGTTGTCGGTTACAAACTGGATTAAGTCCGGACCTATGCCACAATAATTATAGATAGTGGTTGCTTTGCTGGTTGCCCCAAAAGCGCAAACTTTTTTGCCCTGCTGTTTTAAATCCTGCAAGATTTTTACCAAATCGATTTTGGACTTTTCCACATTGAGTTTAAATTCTTCCAATTTTACCCCCAAATCCCCTTCTTTTTCCAGCCACTGCCCGACTGCTTTGGTTGCCGGGTGGTTTTTTATGCTGCCGACATACATCCTCAGTTCGCCGCCATGGACTTCTATATGTTCGCAATCAAATACATGAAAGCCCATGGGCCTAAGCATTTCGTTGATAAATTTTATGGTAAAGTACCAAACGTGCTCGTCATAAACTTGGTCATAGGAAGTCTTTTCCCAAATATCCAGAAAATAAGGGTCTTCAAAAACAAACACGCCTTCTTCGCCTATAAGCTCGCAGACATTTTGCAAATAGCCTTCAAAATTCTCTATATGGCAGGAGACGTTGGCGCCAAAAAACAAGCTTACCGGTTTACCCAGGGCCTGGATTTCCCTTACAACATCCCCTGAAATAAATTTGTTAATGACCTTATGCCCTTTGCTTCTTGAAACCTCCGCCACATTTTTGGAAGGCTCAATCCCTAAAGCGTCCACGCCAAGGTCTTTCCACGCCTCGAGCATTATGCCGTCATTACTGCCAATCTCCACCACCACACCTTTTTTGGCAATGGGCAATAGTTTTTCTGCGGTTGCGCGGAAATGTTTTTGCATGCCTTTGGAAGTTGAGGAAAAAAAGGCATAATTCTCATGGAACATTTTTTCCGGCGGGACTTTATTTATAAGACCAATGGCAAAAGTTTTTGGGTCAAACCCCAAAACCATATTATAAAAATATTCGTCTTTATATTGCCCAGGCAATAAAAATGCGTTAGCAATGGGCATTTGGCCAAAGTCGATAACAGGAGTTAAATTTATTTCCATAAATTAATTTAAAAATAGAAAGATTAAAAAATAGAAAAATTTAAAGATTTAAAGATTGGAAATGCTTAATCGTTTCCTCTACGCCGGGCAATAATTCCCCCGTTGGCACAAAACCCAAACTGCGGAATTTTTTATCAGAAACGTCGTAAGATAACTGGTTCATAATCTTTGAGTCGACAAAATTTATTTGGAGGTCGGGAACAAAAGTTTTTAAAGCCGTAACTATGTCTTCAACGGTAAAATTGGAAGTCAAAACGTTGTAAATTTCCCCGTCAAAAATATTTTTTTCCAGAATAAAATTCACAGCCTTAACCGAGTCGCCTATATATAAGTACGGCCTACGCTGTTTAAACGCCGTTTTCCAAACGCTTATGGGCTTGCCTGTTAGCGCCTGCCATGTGAACTTATTTACCGCGGTATGAAAGCGGATGCCGGGCGCAAAGCCAAAAATTGTGCCAAAGCGGCAAATTACAAACTTTAAGCCCTTGGGCCTTAAAGACTTTAAATATTCTTCGGCTTTAAGCTTGCTGTCGGCATATGGGCTCTGAGGCACCAGGGCGCTGGTTTCATCCACCACTTTTTCGGCGCTCCCGTAAACACTGGTAGAGGAAGGGAATATTAGGCTTGCTCCGGATGTTAAGCAGGCATCTGCCACCCGCTTTAAACCTTCAAAATTCACCTCTTCGACTTCCTTGACTCTGTCAAAAGTGCCTTCGGCATTCGTGAGAGCGGCCAGATGAATTACGGTATCAACCCCTTTTAAAATTTCTGTAAAATCGCAAGTCCTGACATCGGCCTCTATAAATTTATAATCTTTGTCTTCGGGCAAATCAAAAAGCGAACAATACCTCTGGCTTTCCAAATTGTCCAATAAAATAATTTCCGCGCCTTCGGGCAAGTTTAATTCCCGGATTAAACGCGAGCCTATATGTCCCAAAGCGCCGGTGACTAAAATTTTGAGCATACAACTTTAAAATTTTACTTGATTAGGATTTGCCTGTTTTTGCAGCCACTCTTGCCATACTTCCTGGCCCATAATCGAGCCGTTTTGGGTTAAGGCAGAAAGCTTTTGTTTAAAAACGCCCACATTGGGCAAAAAGCGGCGGGCCATGGCGAACCCGTTGGATATGGGACCTATGGTCATTATAAAGCTTATTCCCAAAATAATTAAATAAGCTTTCTTGCGGGCCTGCCTGCTTTCCGCATAGTACATTACCGCTAAAATGAACAATATCAACCCCAGGGCATAAGGCACCATCATAAAACGGCTCATTTCCCATTTCCTGCCGCTGATAATAATGCCAAATGTTAAAATAAAACAGCCCAGAAAAATCCAGATTGCCTCAATCCACCAATTCCTGAATTCCGCAAACTTGTCGCGCATAGAAGGTAAATTCTTTTTGAGCAAAAAGTAAAATGCCAGCAAGCCCGAAAGCGGGAAAAACATAACCCGAAGCGCCGCCCAAAAATTGGATTCCAGCTGCCAAAGGATTTGGTAGACAAGCCCGCCGCTTAAACCCTTCCCGCCCCTAAGGAGCTGAATATACTGCGCTTTTTGTGCCGCGTCATAAGGCGTGCCGTATTTCCAGTCATAAGCCCAGCCCACGGCATAAGGCAGCTCCGGCTTAATGCCGGTATACTCCCCCGGCCGGTAAACTTCCGCCAAGCCTGGCAGGTCTATTTTTTCGCGCATAAAAGACGGTAACAGCATTCCCCCCTGCAGAGACCCAAATATTGCACCCGCAGCCAAACTTAGCGAAAAAATAATAGTTTGAGTTTTAAAAGTTTTCCTTTTCCAAAAATCTTTTAAAGCGAAAATACCCGCCGGTATGAAAGCCGCAAACAGGCTCTGCGGGGCGGCATAATTCCAATATACGCCGAGGATAAATGATATGAGCAAAAGTTTCCTTGAAGGTACGTGGTTTTCTTTTACAAATTCATAAAAAACAAACAGGAAAATTACGAAAGTGGCCACCGCGCATGCGGCATCGGTATACGAGCTCATGCCAAAGGGGCTGTTGGAATCCAGTGACAAAACGTGAGTTAAAGACAGCGCGGTGTTGCCGAACAAAAATATAAAAGCGCCGATTAAGGATTTCTTATGCGATACTCCAAAATAAATCAGTAATCCATAAATCAGAAGGCTTAAAAAGAACAGGCTTAAAGTCAGCCATAAGTTCAAAGCCAAAAAATTCAGCTGGAAGCCTAAAAATTTAGGCGCCGAGGCCAAAAGCGCCTGTCCAAAATTTTGATTAAGCGCGGGAATATCATTCTGTTCAAAAACATACTGCGCGATATTCGAATAGCGCACAGAATGGGCGGACCCAAAATTTTCAAAAGGCAAACTAACGCTCGGAATAACTTGCAGCCACAGGCCGCAAACTATAAGCCAAAAACCTGCCAAAATAAGCGCCAACCAGAAAATATTTTTTAAGGTTAAACCTTTTAAAATCCATAATTTATTTTTGAGCGCTAAAACCGCCAAAGCCAACAATCCAGCCAGTGCAAGGTACAAACCTATTCGGGCGTTTAAACCAATAAATGTCAATAAGCGCCACAGTGAAATAAAGCTTGCCAGACCGAAAAAATAGGCAAAAGCGGTTTTTAAAATTGCCGGCAGTTGGCTAAATTTAGAAAAAGAAAAATTAAACAGCCAAAAACCGCTGAATATAAAAATCCAGGACAAGAATAAAATACTAATAATTGTACCCAAAATCTGCATAAATTTCCTTAATTATAACAAAATTCAACCATTTTTTGCCAATCGGCTAAATAAATCCAAAGCGTTTTTAAACGCCTGGTCCATGTTGAAATACTTATAATTTGCGAGCCTGCCCACAAAATAGATGCCGCTTTTTTCGAGCTTCTCAGCCTCCTGCTGGTACCTGGAATAAATCTCCGAATTTCTGGGGTTGGGAACCGGATAATAAGGCTCCCCTTCGGTCATGGGGTATTCTTTTATAATAGTGGTTTTAGGGGTCAGTTGGCCGGTGGCATGTTTGGGCTCCACAATCCGGGTATAAGAATGTTCGTTAGGATAATTTATTTGCGCGCACTCCTGGTAAAACTCCTTGTCCAGCGTTTCGTATTCAAAACGGAGTGATCTATACGCTAATTTTTCATAACCTTTATCTTGGAAAAACCGGTCGATAGGTCCGGTAAAAAATAGTTTTTCAGTTTGAGGCAAAGCATCTTTTATTGCAAAATAGTCGGTGCCTAGCCTCACTTCAATATTTTTATGCGACAACATCTTTTCAAAAAGTTTAGTGTAACCTTCCTTGGGCATGGCCTGGTATTTGTCGGTAAAATACCGATCGTCAAAATTAGTACGAATCGGGATGCGGCTCGTAACCGATGCGTCCAGCTCGTTGGGCCAAAGGTCCCATTGTTTGTGCGTATAATTTTTAAAAATTTT
>CAZDEP010000003.1:0-79662 GCA_964504715.1 uncultured Candidatus Saccharibacteria bacterium
TAAATACCAAATACAAATAGCTAACTAAAACCAAAAACAGAAGAGGGGGGGTGGAGTTACCCGCCGCAAAAAGCGGCGGGTCAAAAGTGGATCACGGAGGCTTTCGGTATCGCGTTTTGCGCTGAATTTTAACTTCTGTTTTTATGTCTGACAACATTGGCTACCAGCTATGGTTAGAAGCAGTCAAAAAAATTCCCACTTGGGAATGGACTGCCGGGATACTGACCTTTTGCGGCGCCATTTTTTTATTTTCCATCTACCAACTCTTTTCCCTTTACCGACTTGATATTTTTCATGCCTTTGAAAAAATCAAAATAAAAAAGAAAGATTTGGAAAGGGAGTCCCGAAAGACCCTGTATTTTGAAATCACCATTCCCAAAGACTCCCAGACCACTGCGTTCCAAATCCAGCAAAAAATACTTAAAGCCTTCCATTCGGTTTACCAAGATCCGATTGAAGGCCCGCACGAATTTTCCCAGCACTTTTATTTCTTCCAGAAGCTCTACCGCCACTGGAAAGTTGCCCGCGCCAAACAAGTATTTTTTACTATGCAGGTCTGGGCGCAATACCCATACATCTCATTTCGCCTCCAAATCCCTATGGCCTTTTTCCAGCGCGTGGAAAAGGCTATTTTTAATGCTTACCCCAATGCGGAAATTACCATGCTGGATAAGGGAAAAGTTTTGACAGAAGTAGCAAAATCTCAAAAAAGTTACTTGAGTTATGGACAAACTACTATTGAGGGGAAGTTTTATCATAGAGTAAAAACTTTTAAGGATGTTTCAAGCGATCCGGTAGATTCGATTATTTCCACCATGGAAGCCCTGCAAAAGGGCAGATTTATGGCTTATAACATTTTAATTTCCCCTTCTTCCCACTACTTCAATCAAGTCATCCACTATTTAATTGAAGAGCAAGAACGCCAACAGGCGGACGCCCAAATGGAAAAAAGGGCTCCTTCGCGTAATAAAGAGACTCCGTCGGATTTAACCGGTTCACTCAAGATAGCTATGGAAGAGAAAATGAAAGCCTCTCTTTTTCAAACAATAATTTCTTACTGGGCAGTTTCCGATACTCCGGAAGACGCCGAAATCAAACTGGCCAACATCCAGTCGGTACTTACCGAAGTCAACCAAAAGAATATGAATATGCTTAAACATAAAAAGCTGTTCACCAAGCAGGTCGAGGAGTTGGAAAGTTCGGGGCAGTTGCAACAAATTATTGATACCAAGCCAATCCTAAAAAGTCGAAAGTTTTGGCTGTGGCCTTTTGGCGGGTACAAAAATTTTGGACAAGTCATTTCTGATATTGAACTATTTTCTCTCTGGCACTTACCTGACACCAACGACAAAACGGTTTCTTCAGTCAAAATAATTAAGTTTAAAAAGAAACCGGCGACCCAGCAAATGCGCGAATATGACGATAACTTTTATGTTGAGCTTGGTAAGTCCAACTTTCGCATGCAGGAGGAGGCCATTATTGGCATTCCTACATGGGATGATATGAAAAAGCATATATATATCTTAGGAGGCACGGGTAGCGGAAAATCCGAAACCCTAAAAAGTATTTTAAATCATATTTTGCAAAAAACAGGCAAAGAAAAAGCCGCTTGCCTGATTATTGATCCGAAAAATGATTTTGCCACGGACTTGCTTACTATGATTCCCGAAGATAGAAAAGAAGATGTTATTTATTTTAACCCCTCCAAACAAAAGGACAAACCTTTAAGTTTTCCGTTCTTCTCGCAATTTTCAGGCGACAAAAATGATGAAGAAAAAATTGGCTTCTTAATTTCCATAATGAAACGGTTTGTGCAAATTGACTCGGCCAACTCCTGGGGGCCGGAACTGGAAAATATTCTCCGTCAGTTATTTGCCACGGCTTACGTATTACCTGCTCAATCTCTTTCGGGGTTAGACCAGCTCCTGCATGAATCTAACCAAATAAAAAACATTTTAAAATACCTACCCACACGACTGCAAAGTTTTTGGACGGACTCCATACTAAAGCGAAGCAATAACGATTTAGCCAGATATCTCGCCACGACCAATAATAAAATTGGAAAATTCCTGGATTACCAGGAATTCATGAATATTGCCGACCGCCTGGAAACCAAGGTCACTTTTGAAGACATGATAAAAGACGGTAAAATCTTTATTGCCAACCTTGGCTCTTCCAGCGAGCAGCTGAAAAAATATTATTCGGTCTATCTCTCTGCCCATATTAGCGAAGCGATTTTCGGCCAAGCCAGACTTAATAGCGAAGACCGCAAACCCACGGTTTTCGTAGTGGACGAATTCCAAAGAGTAGCGAGCGACATTTTTGAAACCTTATTCTCCGAAGTTCGGGCTTTTAATACCGCTCTGGTTATTTCCAACCAGTTCATGGGCCAGTTGGACGAACGGATCCAAAAATCCATTGAGTCCAACATTGCTACCAAAATTTTTATGCGCACCCAGTCAGTCAATGACGCGGAAATTGCCGAAAAGATTTTAGGGGGCAGAATTACCGTGGAAGATATTATTAACCTGCCTACCGGCACGGCCTACATTAAAACCTTAGTCCAAGGCGTGCCACAGGACGCCATGTCCATTAACATCCAAAGAACTTCGCACCCCAAAGACATATCACGGGATACCGAAGATTATTTTATTAAAGAGACAATGGATCGGTACGGCACACCTTTGGAAGTAATTAAACAAAAACGGGACAATGCCAACAGCGTTTATTACTCATCCCAAAGGGAGCAAATTTTCAGGGAACTTATGGGTAGACATACCACGTTTGAACCTGTTAAGGAAGAAGCAAAAGCCCCAATAAATCTTGAGCAAATTAACACGCCAGTCAAGGAAACTGTTTTAGCAAAATAGATATGTACCTCAACACTCTTGATGTAAAACTAACTCCCCGGGCTGACGTGAACCCGTATAACGTGGAAATAAATGATTCTACGCTGGAAATTTTAAATTTGATTTTAGAGTTTAGGCTCACTTCCAGTTGCCACATTACCAGGTTTATTAGTCAGAAAGAGCGGAGCCGGTACATATATACCAAACTCCGCCGGATGTGGCAGGCAAAGCTGTTGGAAAGTTTTAAGGTCCATTCCGGCAGCACCTCATCGCTGTTTTATATGCTTTCTAAAAAAGGCTTAAGAGTATTGGCAGAATACGGCCAACATGAACAGCATCGCTTAAAAAATTACCCGACTGCTAAAACCTTACTGTCTTGGGGACTTTTCAAGCATGAAGCGCAAATCGTAGAATTGGCCAGTTTAGAAAGTTTAAATAAATCTACCAATTTAGATATTAGCTTTAAAGGCGAAGCCAGTTCGCAGTCACAAGACTATTTGAGCGACAAGCAGATTGAAGCCTTAACGCCGGATTACAGTGTTGTCTATAAAACCAGCGGAACTGAAAATAAAGTTTATACGGAATTTGAACGCACCCGAAAGTCCAACGAAGCCTTACTCAACAAAATTCAAAGGTATTTAGACTTTCTCATTTTAGAAGATCTCCAAAAATATACCTTGCGACTTATATTTCAGACAGCGGGTATGGAGCGTTCCTTTTGGCTGAATATTTTTATGAACAGGGCGGCTTTGTTGAAACTAAATATTGTTACCACAAACCTTGATTTAATTTTTGGGGCTAAACAATTTTTAGAACCGATCTATGCTTCGGAAAATACGGTTAAATTAACCAAAGACGGACAACTCAAAATCGAAATTATCCAAAGAATTAAACTATTTAATTTTTTATGACCAACATGTACATATACTTAAACGACAGTTAAAAACTAAGCTTACTAAGCCCAAGTCTTTAAATAATTTAAAAGAACTCAATAAAAATATGAAAAAAATTCTTGCCTCAATAGGGGCCAGTATCGCATCTCTCTTTTTAACGGCTTCAGTTGTTCTCGCTCAAGAGTTGCCAAAACCAGACATGTCAGTTTGGAATTCGGACAAAATGAAGCCCATTCGCGATTTTGCCAACATTGGCATTGGAGTCATCTTTGGCATAGCAGTCCTCTATGGGGTCATTATGGTGGCTTGGTATGGCATTAAACTGCAGTCTTCTGGTTCAGACCCAATTAAATCCCAAGAAGCCAAGGCCGGGCTAAAATCCACGGTCGTGGGTGTGGGCATAACTTTTGCCGCCATTTTCATTATTGGCCTCATTTTGTATGTCTTGGGTATTGTTGGCATAAAATCAAGCTAATTGAGACTTAAAATATATGGACGAAAAACAACCAAATAAAAGCAATTGGTTTTACAGGTTCGACAGCTTAATAAAAACTTTTATCCCGAATTTTAACGTGCGGGCGATTTTGTACATTAGCCTGCTGTTTGCCGTGGTCATATACCTGCAAGTTTGGCGCATTTCCTCTCCTACGCAAACAAACAAACGAAACGAAACGAAACAGGAGACAGTAATTGCGGATGAAGCCTATTGGCAAAGCAAGGAATACAAAGACAAGATACAAAACCAGACCGTAGAATCTTTCACCGGTGAACTTGAGAACTGGATAAATAACAAAGACCAGGAATTTGTCCGTCGGAAATTTGAAGATATTTTGTTCATCAACAACGGACTTTCACCTTTGACCGGCGGTGATTTAACTATTGTCGTACCTGAAAACTTCAACTATCTAGAAAATCACGCCCGTGCCCGCTATGTCTATGCCAAAGAAAAAGGCTTCCTGAATGACAAAGCTACGCTGGTAAAAATTGGCAGTTTGGTATGTGAGTTAGATAATAAAACTGAAAAGGCCACTGGTATTGAGTTGTACGATTGGCGTTATGCTTCTATGGGTAAACTGGCAGAATTTATGAAGACCAAACCAGACTGGAAAGCGCAGATTGGAGATAAAATTTTGGATGTCAGTGACCCAATGATTGAAGACAAAGATTTATTGCGCTATAAAACTGCCCAAAACCAACCGGCAGGGCTGTTTTCCTTTTTGATTTTCCGTGAGCCCAAAACCAACCGGATAGTTTTGGCGGATACGACCATTCTGGAAAACAACGGGGTGGACGCCGCTTTGACCTTAAGTCGCCTTAGCACGCACTTAGATAAACAGCCAAAAATATACTTTAAGTATGGTTATGAGGGTTGCAAACAAATTAACGAAGTTCCCCAAATAGATTATGGACACTCTGATTAAGGCGGTTTTAACCCATTATGTACCAACAATAATACTGTTAGGAATAGTTATTGGTATTTTTGTCGTGGCCATTGCCGGTATTATTAGAAATTCCGGCAAGCACGATGATGTAGCGCGTTCTAACTTAATGATAAAGACCGTTATTGTTGGGACGGTTATGCTGTTTGTTTCAGGCGCGTTTGTCTTTGCTTTCCACCAAACTTACGTCAGTAAATTTTATGGCAATCTCGAGGAGAGTATTGCCGGAAAATTGCCGAATGGAGACAGTGTCAACGATACAACTTTATTCAAAAGCGAAGTTAATGAACTGCAAGGTAACACGCAAGACCAAAAATGTATTTTAATCGTCGTTGACACTATAGACTGCATAAAGAAAACCATTAATGACATTATTGGTACAATAATCAGCAAAGTAGTCCGTGGCACGGGCGGCGCAATAGCTAAGGTATTGGAAAAATTTAATTTCAATTTCCTGTTTAACTTGCCCGCCGAACTGTTCGACAACAATCCTAATCTACCCCCAGACAAGCTGGCAAAAATAGATAGTTTTAATATGCTCATTAAACTTGGAGAAATTATTGGTTTAGCTTGGGTCTATTTGCTCGTGGTAACCCATTATTTCAAATCTATAATTTTTTCCCTGGATGAGGAGTACTCCAATGACTTTATTGGAAATTTAGGCAAAATGTTGCTTGGCTTTGGCGCAGTATTCTTAGCCAGGTATGTAGCCGAAGCCGTAATACTCACGGCTCAAGCCTTTGCCAATTTCCTGTTTAACAGCCAATTAGCCAGCGGCTTAAGCTTGGCTCTTAAAGCCTTAATTACCGACGGATTATGGAATTCATTTTCCAGTTTTGGCTTGTCGCTCGTGGGACTGGCTATTTTTGTCTTGGTTTATATTGTCCTGTTTGGCTTTCTGGTATTCAGAAACGCCAAAAGATATTTTACCCTCCTCATTATGATTTTGCTCGCTCCAATTTTTACCCCTATGCTATTTTTTGAAGAGACTAAAAATATGGGATTAATTTTTTGGAATAAGTTTTTTGTCACCAGTTTCGGATTAATTTTTGACTTGCTGATTTTGCTTATTGTATTTGTCTTCTTAAGTTCCAATGGTATTTCCTTAGGCAACTTAATTTTAATGTTAGTCGGTATGGCCATAGTGGCGGACAGTAATAACTTAATTCAGCAAATCGCCAACGCCTCCGAAGTGGCGGGCTTTAAGTCTGTCATTCGCAAAGGCGTACAGTCCGGGGCCGGACTTTACTATAAACTCCGTAGGCTAAAAGGTTAAAAATATGGCCGAAGACAAACAATTCAAAATTGATATTCCAGAATCCATTGAAGGTTACAAAGTTACCTTGTTTTGGGGTTTGGGATTAAAACAAGTCATTTTAGTATTTGTCGCCACGCTCTGCTTGGGACTCGCAGTTTTTAATTTAGCCAGTGGTCATTTCTTCATAACGGTAGCAACATTCATAATGACCGTACTTACACTCTTGGCCATTGTAGAAATAAGGGGAAGAAATTTTTACAGGCACATTTTATTTATCTTTTCTTACTATAAAAACAAACCAAAGGTTTTAATATATAACCATTATTCCAGCAGTGGCTCTGCTGAGGCACAGATAAAGCAGTTAGTCTTTCAAAAAGACAACCACACCAAAACTTTTATAATTATTTTTATTAGCTTAGCTTTAGGCCTCTTACTATTAATTTTAGTCGGAGTATATATCTACCATGTCACTCATTAATAACCTATTTTTTAAAACCAAACCAAAATTCCAAACCTTAGCCAACTTTTGGCAGTTTAAGGATATCAAAGATGGAGTCATTATTATGAAGAATGGCTCTTATAGAATGTGCCTTGAGGTCTTTCCGGCCAACTTTGGCCTAATGGACGAAGAGGAAAAGAAACGAGCGGTCACGGGTTTTGAGCAGGTCTTAAGGGAAATTGATATTAAGTACCCTTTGCGGGTCTTGGTGCAAACCCGCAAAACCAATGCCGATGACTACATTGACCAATTGGAACATACATACAGCATACGCGGCCTTGGCACTTATGACCTGTTTGAAAAATACGCTGACTTTATTAAGGACGTCAGCAAAGACTATGAGATTATCACCAAAAAGTTCTACCTGATTTTGGAATTTAGTGAATTGAAATACACTTTATCCAAAGACATTATCAGCCGGGAAGAAAAAGATACCAAGAAAAGGCGGAGTATTACGGAGCAGGAAATTTTCCAAGAAGCTAGGCAGAGCATGATTTCCATATTAACGACTTTTAAGTCCCAACTCCAGGCCATAAATTTAAAGACAAAAATTTTGGCAACCGAAGATATTGTTCGGGTTATGATGGATTATTTAGATGAAGAAAAGTTTTTAAATAACCGGCAGTTTTACGAACACATTGAGGACTTCCGCAAAAAGGCGACCGAGCAGTCCCTGCCATTTTCAGTTATTAACAAAGTCAGTCCAGACTTCATTGAAGAAGAAAATATTGACCTGTTAAGCATTAACGGCAAAAACTTCCTGCGTTCTGAATTTATAAGCGAACTCGGCTCTTACGCCTACATTGACTGGTTTAAGGAAATTATTATGTTTCCCTATGCCAACGACCTTATGTTTACTTTCACCAGCAAAGACCCCAAAGATACCGTAATGAAAATTACGGAAAAACGCCACCGCATAGAGTCCAAAATCTTTGACGAAACCCAAGCCCACAAGCCCAAAAATATTGCCGACAGCTTAGTGCTTGAAAGCACGGAACGAATTGAAAAGCAGTATTTAAAATCAGAAATCAAACCCATTGATTTAAAAATAGAAGTTACATTCCGGTCTGACACCTTGCAAGCCTTAAATATGGTGCATATGAATATGGAGCGAGTTTTAAGCCGCAAAATGATGCAGTCGCGGATTTACCACTATGAACAACTGGAAGGCCTCAAAGGCACTTTTATTGCGGGCTACAACGATACCGATACCAGAAACCATAGGGATATTAACACTGACGTGGCCTCTTTTACTTTTCCCTTTATAACCCCGCAAATTTCTTCCAACACCGGTATTCTTTACGGCGTTGATGAAATCAACCGCTCTTTGGTTACCATAGACATTAAGGAACTCGAAAGCTATAACCGCTCGATTATTGCGTCCACCGGCGCGGGCAAGTCCTATTTCATTAAACTAGACCTTATCCGTTCCCGCATGATCGGCTACCAGTCATTTGTCCTGGACGTGGAAAACGAATTTGAAATGGTTACTTCGTATCTCAAAGGCAAGTACATTGAACTTTCCGAACGGTCCATTTACTACATTAATCCTTTCCACATTCCGGGGCCGGAGTATAAGGCTCAAAAAATTGAGTTCGTTAGAAAATTATTTGAAACTCTATATAATAACGAAAAAATTAGCGTGACCGATATTACGCAATTAGAAAAAACCATTGGTAATGTCTATGAGCAATGCTTACAGAATAACACCCAGCCCGTACTTCCACACTTTATTAAAGAGATTGAACTACTGCAAAAGAATAAAGCCATAGAAAACTTGCTCACCGTTTTAAAGTCTTACACCGAACCCAGACATCCGCAATACTACTTATTTAACAAACAGCAAAATATTGATTTTGCCAACGATAGCTTAATTGTCTTTGCCTTAAAGTACGTTGACAAACGAGACTTTGTTGTTGCGGTAATTTTAGAAAGTTATTGGAACTATATTAACCACCCGAAAAATAAAGCAAGATTCAAAAATTTAATCGTGGACGAAGCCAGCCAACTATTCCAGTCTAGTCTTATTGTAGAAAAACTTGCCTCACTCGCACTTCGGGGCAGGAAATATAATTCAGGCGTAACCACCATTGTCCAGTCCATTAACCACTACTACAATAGCGGCTTTGCCCGAACCAGTGATTTGTTTGACCAATCCTCACTAACTTTAATTATGAAGCACAAGGTCAGCGACTCTTTTGACAAGCTTAATGAAAAAGTCCACATAAACAAACCCGAACGCGCCTACTTGGAACGGCTGGAAATTGGCAAGGGGTTGCTCATTATCAACGACTCAAAAATTCCTTTGTCAATAAAAAGCAGTGAAGAGGAAGATAGGATTTGCACTACCAAACCACCACGTTAATTTATGAATGTCGCCCAAGCCGCATATATTGTTTATGAGAACCGAAGCAAAATCAAAAGGGTTTTAACATGGCTCGTTATAGTTTTTGCCAGTTTTGCCTTTTTTCTTTATCTGATTTTTGCCACTATTATTGCGGTATTGCAGGGTAACGGCAAAGTCGCTGACGGCGCTATTAATCCAAATCTAGCCCAGTTTGTTGAATTTCAAAGTTTTAGTTACCGAACTATTTATGGCGAGACTTGGTATGACTTTAAACATCCGTATATTTTCCCGACATTGGGAGCCTTAACTCAAGGTGTAATATTAGATTCGTCGGCAAAAATTGGGCGGCTGCATATTGCCTGGGACATTGCAGATCACCAGCCCAGGCAAACCGAAGTCCGGGCTTTTGCCGACGGAGTTGTGGAAGTAGCAAGAACCAATATTTTAGAAAACACCACCAGACGCTGGAAGTTTTGCGAGGATGATGAAGGTGGAATTTGTTGGTATCAGGTAAAAGAAACTGCGGATGTGCAATATGGCTGTGGATACGAAGTCGTCGTAGCTCACGCCGATTCGTTAAAAACTCAATATTGCCACTTGGAGTCCGAGTCGCCGCTGGCCGTGGGAGATATGGTCACTGTCGGGCAGATTATAGGCCTCCAAGGCAGAACCGGCTGGGCAACCGGCAAACACTTGCATTTTGCCCTATGGAGAGATAACTGGCCCATAGACCCGGCCTATGCTTTTACCCAAACAACTTTAAGCGATTGGTAAAAAATTATGACAAAAAATACTAAGGCAATAATCTGGGCGACTGTGGCGGGGGTTATGTTTATTATCGGAATAGCAACATTTGTTAAACAGAAATTTCATCAACCAGTCGCTCAATCAGCCTCTTTAACACAAACTGTTACGAGTGAAACCCAAGTTGTTACTCCCGCCGATGTAGCAACCTCTACTCCGGAAACTGTTACCACTTCTACCCCTGCCACAATCCGCAAACGCAAACCCGCACCCAGGCTTAGTTACGGTGATGCAGTAGTAAAGTACGAAAACTTTCGCATACAATTTGCCCCAGGCTGCCTATGGGCTGTTCCCAGCCAAATGGTGGCTAAAAACCCGGTAACGCTTATGCTAGACAATCGTTCGGACAGCGGCCAAAAAATAACACTCGTCAAAACCACCTACACAATCAAGCCTTATGACTACGCCATAGTTACCCTGAACGAAAAAACCCTGCCACAAACTGTGGGTATTGCCTGTAATGGCCAGTACAACGTGGCGCAAATACTTTTACAGAAATAATTTTTTGAGCTTTTATTTAATAAGGTAAGTTTCGGATAAGGCTTCGCTCTTTAAAGCTTGTGTGAGCTTCTGCAGTTACTATTATGTGGTCCAAAACCTCTATGCCGAGTAATTTACCGGCATCGACCAAACGTTTGGTAACGTGCAAATCTTCCGTAGAAGGTTCAAGGCTTCCGCTCGGGTGGTTATGAACAAAGATTACTGAACAAGAATTCTTTAGAATAGCTGTCCTAAAACATTCCCTCGGATGAATCAGACTGGCGTTTAAAGTACCAACACTGACTATTTCCCTGCCTAAAATATGATTTTGAGTATCCAGGAAAAAGACGCAGAAGTGTTCTTTACGGGCTTTCCTAAAACTCTTACATCTTAA
Organism: uncultured Candidatus Saccharibacteria bacterium; assembly: GCA_964504715.1. Classification (GTDB taxonomy): domain Bacteria; phylum Patescibacteriota; class Doudnabacteria; order UBA920; family UBA920; genus JBBTRN01. Next base: position 10,964 of record CAZDEP010000003.1, read on the forward strand.
AGCAATCCCTGCCGGACTAAGAACACAATCCTTCATAGCCTTAACTGTGAGATTGTTAGCAATATACTGTTTGGCTTTCTCTTTAGCCTCGTCTTCACTCTCTGCCATAAACTGGTAGTTAATATTGATTTGGTATTCCATAAAACTCCTTTTTGATTACTTATTATGGCGACCAAAAAACTCTGGAATGTTTCGGCAGTCAACGGGATTAAAACCGATTTATGGCTTACGGCAGATAAAGAGGTTTTACCCTTTACGGCCAAAAACCCAGAGTTAAAATGGGAAGCCCTAAGGAAGCAAAAAAGTTTTTATTTGTATTTCAAGATAATTTACTATGGGACATGGAAAAAGCCACCCTGTAAAGGATGGCTTAATCTTGTTTTTATTTTAAACTTCCCATGTCTTGCTGATATAGAGATTAGAACCTCCGCATCCTGCACAGGAGACTATGTCTAGGTCAATGACTTCCTGCCTGCTGGCAATCCAGCAATTCCGGCACGCCGGGCAGGAAATTAAGTATTGAATGTGAGCAGTTATTGTTTTTTGCATAAATTTTTAAATTAAGGATTTAAAGAGAGTATTTTTGTTTTTGTTTGTATTTTTGTATTTGTTTAGAGTTGCTCTTTTACAGCGATATACGCCGAGACTTTTTTCCCGAAATCGTAGTAGTCGCTGGAAGCCGGGTCTACAGAATTTCTCAACTCCATAAAGTAGTTGATACTTCTCTGCAAGGACGCTTTGATGATATTTGACTTCATCTCCGGCGTTATTCCCTGTTTTTGGCTAACTGCCTTTTTGAATTTAGGCATATTAACTCCTTTCTTTGCTTAATTATTATGGCGAAATAACACTGGCCGCAGGTTATGGCAGTCAACGGGATTAAAACCGATTTATGGCTTACGGCAGATAAAGAGGTTTTACCCTTGACCGGCTATAAACGGCCAGTAAAATGAGAAACCATAAGAAAGCAAAGGCTGTTTTAAAAGTCGCAGACAACAAAGAAGAGCGGTATGAAGACCGCTCTACATTTTTGTGGGTGTATTAAAATTTATTCTTGCTTTGCCAAATTAAATGGTTCTTCTATCAAAGTCATTACATAATTAATATCCTCTAGCTTATTAAGATTTACTTCAGTAACCCCACCTCTATAATGACCAATTCGATTTATTTCCTTAAAAGTTTATAAGGCCAGAGCAGGATAAAAATTATGGCCGTGGCAACGCTGCGATCTTGAATAAAGCGAGGCGGGTCGTGCAAGGTATTATTAGGACGAAAATCCCAAAGTGCCATAGCCAACCCAATTAAAGTATAAATAAAAATAAGCCAAAGTAGTAAGTTCATACGCCTTTGTAATACTTAGGAAATTTATTTAGCTAAACAATATTAACTGTTCCTTTTGTGTATTCTATACATACCCCAACCATGCGACAATACCCCTATTATAATAAGCCAAAATTGCCAACCCCGTAAATAATCCGCTAGCCAAATACCTAAACCCAAGGCAATGCCGCAGGCTCCAAATAACGAAGCTTGCCATTCAATATATTTTGCTTTTGTGAGTTTTTCTTCCATAGTTAAAAAAGTTTAATGATAGCGAAAATAACTAAGCCGACCAAGATAGGCCAGCAAACCCAGTAAAGCAAATTTTGAATAAATTTATTTTTATCCATTTTTGGAGAAAGGCTCCCTGGCATGGCCAAGGAGCCTTATTATTAATCCTTTACTGACCGGTTAAATACCCAAGCGAATAGCCAGCCTGCAATATGGCTGTATATAGCCATCTGTATCAAGCCGCCTATGAAGCCGCCGAAGGTATAACTCCTGCCATCTATGCTTGCTACATGGAGAAGCGACTGCATTAACCGCGCAGCAAATTCGGGGAATAGATAAACAAATAGTGAACATACGGCATACAAAAGTGCCGCTATTCCAGTAATTCCCCAAGCAAACTTAACTTTATTGAGTTGCATAATTTTGTTTCTGGTTAGTTTTTATCGACCTTTATATTTTAACACTTTTATTGAACAAAATCACTGGTAATATAATGGAAGTTGTCTAGAGGCGTTTTTGTTTCAGGCAATACTCCAGCCACAACCACATCCTTTCCAAAGAAGTTAGTTAGGGTATCACCTGGCTTTTGAAATAACTTCTCAGCTTCCATAACTTGAGCTTCTTTGCTGCCAATATAAACTGGCAAATACCGCTTTGTTCCAAACGTTACCGGAAATAACCCGTCCCGATTAATGCTGCTACTATAAACGGCAGGGATAGTATTTTGATCTATTCCATAGAATAGCTTTAACTCATCTTTTGCCTGAGCTGCTGATGCGCCAGAAACCGAAGCGATTTGGGTTTCAGTTTTCATGATATGGGTATTATCCAAAAATGTTCCGGTCGGTTTTAAAATACCCACAATCTTCATGCTTGGTATGCCAAAGAAATTGGCCAGGGTATCGCCAGGCTTCTCAAACAGTTTTTCTTTTTTCATCATTTCCGCCTCATCGTAGCCGATGATCATTTCGTCTTTTCCTAAATTTCCAGATCCTTCTGCCAACGGCATATCAATATTCCCTTGGTTAGTTTGCAAGAAGAATTTTGGATTATTCTCGGCAAAGTTTACCCTCATGACAGACTGCTTTATCAGGTTCTGGCTCTTTTGCGTAATCTCAGGAGATGCCTTAACAACAGTCATGGCTTTGGTTGGTTCTGCCATGCGCGAGCTGAATTGGGCGAACTCAAAGAATACAAGGGAAAAGAATACGGCCATGGCCACCGGAGCCAATGCGGATATCCAGTTGCGTTTGGTCGGCTTAAAGAACCGCAAGGTCAGGGAATTTGTAACAACCGAAACAGAGCTTAAAGCCATAGCTAGCCCAGCTAGTTCTGGCTTCAAGACCAACCCCAAACCCATAAATACGCGAGCAGCAATTGGGATGCCTACGACATTGTAGAATAACGCAAAGAACATATTTTGTTTAATTTTGCTCATGGTTTCGCGGGAGAGCTGGATGGAATTGACCACATCATTCAAGTCGCTTCTCATAATTACGATGCCGCCGGTTTCCATGGCAACGTCAGTGCCATTGCCCATGGCAATACCGAGGTTAGCCTGCGCCAGTGCTGGTGCGTCATTAATGCCATCGCCAACCATGGCAACTTTCTTGCCATCCGCTTGCAGCTTTTTCACCTCGTTGGCTTTATCTTCCGGCAATACCTCTGCCAGCACATTGGTAATACTGACTTGGGAAGCAATGGCTTTGGCCGTGCGTTCGTTGTCGCCGGTGATCATGTATACCGTAATACCCATTTTCTGAAGCTTTTCAACTGCAGCTTTGGAAGTGGCTTTTACAGTATCTGCCACCGCCACTACCCCAAGCAAATTCTCATTTGTGCCGAGCAACATGGCAGTCTTACCAGCTTCTTCAAGCCTTGATTGTTTTTTTCCGACTTTCTCCGGGTTAATGCCTGCAACATCAGACATCATTTTGCGGTTACCAAAATAGTAGGTAATGCCATAAATATCGCCCTGCACTCCATGTCCGGGAACGGCCTTGAAGTTTTTGACTTCCAGCAAATCCACATCTTCGTCCTGCGCGTGGCTATAAATAGCTTCCGCTAACGGATGCTCGGAAAGCTTTTCCAAGCTGGCAGCAATCTGCAAAACATCATCTTCGTCTTTGTCTGCAAACGCAAGAATATCAGTTACCTCCGGTTTGCCGTAAGTTAACGTTCCGGTTTTATCAAAGATAATAGTATTGATCTTGCAAGCGGCCTCCAAAGGTTCGCCGCCTTTAACCAATATGCCATTTTCCGCACCCTTGCCAGTGCCTACCATAATAGCCGTAGGAGTAGCAAGTCCCAAAGCGCAAGGACAAGCGATGACGATAACGGCTGTAAACGCCATCAAGGCAAAAGCTAACGTTGCGCCTAGGAAGAAATACCAAACCAAGAACGTGATGACTGCAATCACAATAACCGCCGGAACAAACCAGGCGGAAATTTTGTCTGCAACGGCCTGTATGGGAGCTTTGGATCCTTGGGCTTCTTCAACTAAGCGGATAATTTGCGCCAGCACGGTTTCGCTGCCGACCTTAGTAACTTCAAACTCAAAGCTGCCGGTCTTGTTAAGGGTTCCACCTGCCACGTTATCTCCAACCTTTTTTTCTACGGGCAAGCTTTCACCGGTCAACATAGATTCATCAACGGCGGAGGATCCTTTAATAATACGTCCGTCAATTGGAATTTTTTCTCCGGGGCGCACGATGACAATGTCTTTATGGACAACTTGATCGATAGCGATATCCTGCGTGCCGCCATTGCGAATCACTCGGGCTGTTTTTGCCTGAAGACCCATTAATTTCTTAATGGAATCTGAGGTCTTGCCTTTGGTCCTGACTTCCAACCACTTACCCAAGATTACGAAGGTAATCAGAAATGCCGCGGTTTCAAAATATAAATCTTGAATTTTTCCGCCATTTAACCCGAGTAGAGTTTTATTTGCGACAGCGAAAAACACAAAAGTCACTAAGCTGTAAAAGTAAGCGGTAGAAGTGCCAATGGCTATTAAGCTATCCATGTTAAAGGTTTTCATCCGCAAGGCTGACCACATGCCCTTATAGAATCCCTTGCCAATAATGAACTGGACAGGTGTGGCAAGGATAAGGGAAACAATGCCTACATAAGGCAAAAGCTGCGCTTTGCCCGGCATCCAGCCAAAGAAGTCAAAGAACATGAAGTAAAGCATTGGCGCGCTCAAGATTGCGCTAAACAAAAATTTCTTCCAGTATGATCCAATTTCTGCCTGCCTTTTCTTGGCGTCGAACTCCGTATCTTTTGCATCAACCTCTTCGGCCTTATAACCAACTTTCTTTACTGCCGCGACAAGGTCTGAAATTTGAGTTTGGGAGTTATCGAATACAATTACGGCTTTTTCTGCCGCAAAATTTACGCTAGCTTGGGAAACGCCCGAAACTTTCTTTAAAGACTTTTCAATAATGCCAGCACAAGAAGCGCAGTGCATGCCTGAAAGAGAAAGGCTGATTTTTCTGCTCTTGCTATTGCTCTCAATTGCGGCCGGAACGGCTGTCATGGCGACTGCCTGTGCCTGAGGTGACTGAATCCGCGGCGAATTTTGTTGTTCACTGCTGACCTGATCAAAGACATTAAAGAACTTCGCGCTTTTCACTAATTGCTCTAAAAACCCTTTGGCCTCTTCTTGTCCTTCAGGAACAGCAATGTCAGCAGTTTTGTGGCTCGTATAAGTGCCTTCAAAATATGGCTTGCCAGTTTCTGATTCCATCACTTTCCCGTGCGCTTCCAAGCGAGTGTCCAATTTTACTGAAAAAGGTATTCCTTTTGCCACCCTGGTTTTTACTTCTATACTTTCGTTGGCAACAGGTTCTGAAGCTGTTCCTCCGCTGATTTCAGCGACATACCCCGCCCGCTTAACAGCATCTGCAATTTGTTCTGTGGTAACCAGTTCAGGGTTTGCCTTGACTGTGCCTTTGCCTTCGGCAGCAGATATCTGGATTTCTCCTACGCCTGGCAATTCTCTAAGTTCCTCCGTTATAAGTGTTTCGCAAGAGCTGCAATGCATCCCTTGAATGTTTAAATGTAAAGTATTTTCCATATCGGTTTATTAGTTACAGATTATGCTGCGTGCACTTTGTATTGAGTGCCAGCAAGCGCTTCTTGCAATTCGTTAATTGTAATTTCCCTGTCAGCCTCCACTTCTCCTTGAGCCTCATTGCCACTTTGCTCTAACTTTACGTTCCTGACTCCGCTAATTTTACTAATCTTCATGCGCGACACTTTGCCGCATGCATCGCAATTTAAATTTGTTAATAAAAATTTCATAGTGTAATAGTTAATTATTCTACGTTTATAATCCCGCGCTGCACTCCCATGGCGCAGGTGATGGGATATTCTCCCTTGTCCTTGGCGGTGAAGTCCAAAGCCAGTGTTTTATTTTTTTCGAGCAGCTCCGGTTGGTTATACAAGCCTGGAATCATTATGGTGCTCATACATCCATAGCCTTCGTCTTTTACATCAACTTCTAACCGCGCGGCTTGCCCAACTTTTACTGTGAATGTATTTGGTTCAATGTCATTATCAGTTCTATAGACTGTTTTTAATATTTGTGTGCCAGTTGCAGGTTCAGCGGTTTTTGCTTCAACTGCCGGTTGTGCTTGCTGGGGAGTTGAAGCCGGGGTAGCCTGAGACTGGACGGGGTTTGTGTCCTCAATGACATTAAACGATCCTCTATACATTCCCATTGAACACGTAAAGCTTACGGTGCCGGTTTTAGTAGGAGTGAATTCAATAATATTTTCCCCTGATTTTAGCGGTTGGCTAATTTTATAAGCAGACATTACTATATAGCTTGAACATGAGTATTGGCTGGTAGAATTGATTATCCATTTTACCGGCCGTCCTTTGACCACAGTAAATGACTTTGGGCTGTAACCGCTGTCGCTTTGGGTCATTCTTACTTCTTGCGCTGGTCCCGTTGCCTGCGCTGTATTTGCCGTTTTCGTGCCTGGCGTGAATACAATCCTGCTGGCGTTGGAAATATTAAATATTCCCAACACAATAACTGCTATGCCAGCGCCCATAAAGAAGATGCGGGCTTTTTGGCCTTTGAATACACTGGACAATCCTCCGATCCCTAAAAGTCCAGGAGCGGTGCCTAAGGCAAACAGCATCATAATTAATGCTCCTTTGGTAAGGCTCCCGGTGCTTACCGCATACAGCTGCATGGCTTGTGTAAAACCGCATGGCAAGAAGAACGTCATGGCTCCGCCAATAAACGCAGACTTGTGGCTATACTCCTTGTTCTCATTGCGGATGCCTAATGCGCGGGATATGAACTTTGGAAGGGTTATGGTTTTGTCCCGCAATGCCGGAAATATTTCAATGAGCTTAAGCCCCAGGAAGATCATCACCCCGCCCACAATAATAGTCATGATTCCCAAGGTGGAAGCAGAAGGTCTGAAAGCAGATCCCAACAGGCCAATTGCCCCGCCAAAGAAGGCATATCCTGCAATTCTCCCGACGTTAAAGAATATGTGCGGACGGAACTTTTGCGCTGCCGTCGCTTCTGGGTGAAGTTCGCTATGACGAGCCGCCAAACCTAATACTAATCCGCCGATTAAAGCCATACAGGACGAAAATCCGGCAACTAGCCCTACTAGAACAACCACGCCCATACTGCCGCCGCCTGTGCTGATGTTCACATTGAACAGCCCGGTAGAACTTGCGATAAAATACAGGACTGCAAGAATGGAACCGGCAAGCAGCAAGTAAAAGTAATCTCGCGGGTTGCGCGATATCCAAGGCAGTTTCTCTTTTTGCCCGATTTCATAACCCGCAGCCTGCACAGCATCCCTTATACTTTGTTTGGAAGGCGTTGGTCCTTCAAAATGGACTTTCGCTTTTCCGTCTTTATAGCTTACATTGACTGATTTGACTCCCTTAACTTCTTTAAGGTTGTCTTCAATGAGGATTTCGCACGATCTACAGTGCATCCCTCTAATTGGAACAATAAATTTTCCCATGAAGTAATTAATTTAATTATTAGACCCCGCAACCACCACCGCCCTTAGGTGCAACCGGCTCTACTTGGCTTCTAATTTGTTGGTATCCTTGGGCGCTGGAAAACGCTGCTCCCAATACTTCCTGCGGGTTGACCTGTTTCCAGTCAACTCCTTGGCTTTTTTTATACTTGGCTATTGTCAGGTAAGTATCCGGGAACCAATAAGAATTTACTGTTAGAGCATACTTATACATGTCCTGTTCGTTTACCCCTTGGGAAGCCATGAGTTCCAGCAAGCCCAGCATTGCCATCCCATGGTTGCAATCAGGGAAGTGGGTGGAATTGCCGCAGCAAGGGCGGAAGATTCCCCGCGAGACTTTATCTACAATCGCTTGCTGCTCTGCTGTTAAAGTTATAAAGCGATGTTTTGAATAGTGCTCCATGGCAGTTCCGCTGGCCAATGTCCATCCTCCCGTTGAGGCGAACTTTCCGGCATCGCCGCCGTATTGCTTATCCCACATTTCGCCTTTATCCAGGATCTCATTTTTCTGTCCTAGTCCGAATGCCCAGAGAATATTTAACAGGCCGGAAGAATTTTGAGCGGTAAATTTGATTTTCCCATTATTGCTTTCTGTCAGCATCTTTTTCATATCCGCTGGCATTCCGCCTCTTTGGGCATATAAGGCCTCTATTTTTTGCTGGTCAATTACTCCTTCTTTGACCAATTGCTTGCCTAAGTCTCCCCATACAACCGGCAATTCAAGGCCAGCGCTAGGTAAAACTTTTTCTTCCATATCTTTATCGATCGGAGCGGCGGCTGGCGCAGTTGAAGTTTGGGCTAAGGTCTGGGTGGTAACCGCCGTCTGTTGCGCCGGTTTGACACCCAATACTTTATTAAGCCAAGGTTTGCGTTTTACCGTAACCTGAAACTCAAAGGTAGAGGTTATGATAAGGATCGCGATTGCGGCCATTCCGGCCATTTCCAGATAGGAAAAGTCTTCCATGCGGGCATATGTTTTTTTCAGAAACATTTTTATCCCGCTTTTTTCATGATGGTGTTCAGTAATTTTTTGCTCTTCACCGGGAACATGATGGTTTTCCATAATCTTATTTTATTGTTTAATAATTTTAATTATTGATTATTCCTGGCAACAGTCGACCAATTTGCTGACTATATCTTCTTTTGTCCACGGTTTATTCTCCCCATTTTGGTCGTGCTTATTAAGCTGGTTTTCTCCTATTTGCTTAATGTCACCGGTGTTAATAAGTTTTAGCCTTAATCCCCAAAACAGAGAATAGAGTTCGTAGGATTTGCCAAAAATGTCCTGCGCTTCTTCAGTTTTGCCGTTGCTTTGAAGCTTCGTGCCTACTTCCATAAGCCTCATTGAGGCGGCAAGCAAGTGTTTTGATATGCACCAAGTCTCGCCTTCATTTTTGTCCATCATGCGGCCGAGCAATTGCTTCCTAATTTCCCTCGTTTGCTCAAGTAGATTAAAGTATTCGGGTTTGCTGGTTTTTTGGCCGGTAAAGAAGAAGTGTTCTTCTAAGCTAATCAAGTTCATTATTGCCAAGCTTAGGTCTTCTTCGGTGGAAAGATCAACAGTGCCGCTGGCTTTAAGTTCCTCCACTTTTTTCATTAGCTCTTTTTGTGTAAGCATAAGATTACATTTTAAGGATTAATAGTCCCAAGAGGATCATAATGATCCCGCCAATCCATCGCATTGCATTCAGGTGGTTTCGTTTCCAGTCTTGCATCTTAGTAAGCACGGTTTGTTCGCTTGCTACAAACAATACAGCCACCAATGGAGCTACGAATAAAATGTTATACCATATTAGATATCCCATTCCTCGGAATTTTGTCTGGGCATCGTGGAGAAGCCCTAGCACCATCAAGTATGGTCCGCCGGTGCAGGGAAACTCGCATAATCCCACAAGCGCGCCAAGCAGGAACACAGCGGGAATGGAAGTCTTTTCCATCAGGTCGGCAATTTTACCATGGACAGCATGAGGAATTTGAAGCTTTACCGGAAACTTAGGAAAGAACTGGTTGATAATATTTAGAATGCCCATGCCAATAAGCAGATAGGCTCCCAGCACGCCCATAAAGTGGGGAGTGTTAAATAAGTGCAAAGCTCCTAAAATGCCAAGGCCAATAGCCAGATAGGCTATAAAGATTCCAAATATGTAAGCCCCGCCAATTTCTAACATTTTTCTCCTGCTAAAGGTTCCTAAGCTAAATAAGAAAGCTATAGTAAGCAGCAGTATGGAGAAAGCACAGGGGTTTATGCTGTCGATTAACGCCGCGAGGGAAACCAATGGAAACAGTTTTGTGCCTCCACCGGATATGTTCCAGATTACTTGAGTGGCGGAAGAACTGGATTTGAGGAACAAGAGAATGCCGAAAGCCAATGCAACCCCGCCTAACACAAAGAAAAATCTTTTATAGTTCATAGGGTTATGGAGTTACCTGGGCTTTAAAGGCCAGGTTTAATTTGCCGCCGTCCGTGGTTTCAACATAGATATCGCGGGCAATGGATCCGACGCCGGCCGGACCATGGGCTGCCGGGTCATATACAGCTTCTATGGTCGCCTCGACTCCGGGCGCTAGCGTTTCGGTGATAGTAGGGATTGCGCCATGCCCGGGCATGCCGAATGGCCCCGCTCTGCGATCGCCATTGTAGAGTGTGGCTTTAGTGCACATGCACGAAGTATATATTTTGCTGATTGTAATCGTGTCAGAGGTTGGGTTTTTTATTTTGAAGCTTTTCTTAACCACACCTTTGGCCATTGAAATGGTTCCGAAGTCGTAAGCTTTTTCTAAAGCCTCAATAGGACTGGCTTTAGAAGATCCGGTCTGCGTTGAGGCAGCGGGAGAGGAAGAAGAGCTGGTAGAAAATACAAGCGAGCCTCCAAGCACTACAAAGAATAAGGCGATGCCAGCCACAACCCAATTCGCTTTCTTCTGAGTTTCTTTTATTTGATAACGATGTGACATAGTTTTTAATAAGCATTAATAGAGACACTGTCTATATTAGTTCCTCAGCTCGCTTGTCTTTGTAAACAAAGACAGACTCGCTTACGTCACTAATAAAAAACACCTTTGCAATCTGGTGCAAAGGGTCTTGTATTAGCTTATGCTAAAACTATATCAAAAGTTTTAGTAAAAGTTAAAGACCGCCTTACACCAAAGCAAAGGCGTAGGAAGGATCTTTCTTTTGGGTAACGGCAATCCAAAATCCTAGTTGATTTTGGAAAACCCCTACAGTTTCTTCAAATAGTTGTCTAAGCCGAACTTTAATACGGCTGTAATAAAGGTTAGTTGAATCCAACAGCCCGAAAGCAACAAAAGCCAATAGAACAAAAAGCATTAAGCCTAGTATGCTCGCTCCAATGTTATTTGGAATAGCATTCGCCAAATTTTGCATAACGCCCAAATGGTAATTTAAACAAACACCGCTGTCTTTAGGTTGGGAGCAGTCGCCTCCATTTACCGAAACAGGGCAGTTTTCTGCTGCCATCATGGTATTGTGATTCATGGTTGCCATGCTAATAATCCCAATGCTCAAAACGCCCAAAGTAAGGACTGCGAGAACTGTGCGAGTTATAGGATTATTGCCTAAGTAGTTCATACTTTTTCTATTATATCATATTTACAACTTATAGTCAATATCTGTATTTTTGCTTGATTTTACTAGGAGAATAGACACTATGCCGGTAACCATAAGTTGGATCAGGGGATATATCCCAATTTTTGTCCCTAGCAGTAGAGGCATTGAATCAGTATATGCCCACAGATTATTGGATAATGCACCCCGCTCCACTAAAAAGGCAATTGCCAGCTCAAACAGTAAAAATATAAATAGTTTTACTAATGTAGGATGTCTAAACCAGTTTACCTTCTTAATAGACATATCTACCAGCCAATAACTAATCGAGATTGCAGCCGCATCGCCCAGCGCACCGAGAAAGCAAAATGGTAAATGATTCCAGAACCCGCCATAACCTTGATAAAGGGGAGCTTGTATATTCTCCCATACCACGTTCAATAAAAAACTTATACCTATTATAGCAGTAAAAATCTTTTTCATGAAATTATGATAGGCTCTTGCGTCTAAGCATAACGGCATTTAATGCAACAATAACTGTGCTAAGCGACATAAATACTGCCGCTAAAGCAGGTTGCATTAATATTCCTTTTGAAGCCAGAACCCCAGCCGCCAGCGGCAATGCAACAACATTGTATCCAGTCGCCCAAAACAGGTTTTGAATCATCTTGGAGTAAGTCAGTTTTGAAAGTTTTATGACTTTAGGAATATCGCGCGGGTCATTTTTGACTAAAATAATTCCAGCCGACTCAATTGCTACATTTGTTCCAGCACCAATGGCAATACCTAAGTCTGCCTGCGTCAGAGCCGGTGCGTCATTAATCCCGTCGCCGACCATGGCAACTTTTAAACCTTTGTCTTGCAATAATTTAACCTTACTAGCTTTTTGCTCAGGCAAAACCTTGGCAAAATATTCATCAATCTTCAGTTCTCCCGCAACCCAGGCAGCTACATCTTGAGAATCACCAGTAATCATCCCAACTCGGACACCCATGGCTTTTAACGACTTTATGGCTTCTCTTGATTCCTCACGAATAACATCTGCCAAGGCGATACTGCCAACCAGTTTTTTATCTACAATGACAAAGATAATAGTTTTACCTTGTTTTTCCGCTCGGCTGTTTTGTTCGACCAGCTGGCTATCCATCCCTGCCCCTGATTCTTGCAGAAGCGTGGCGCTACCAACAAAAACTTCTTTGCCGTCTACTATTGCTTTTGTTCCTTTGCCTGGAATCCGCTGAAAGTCCAAAGCGGGACTAAACTGCAATTTCCTTTTTTCGACTTCCTGCATAATAGCTTTGGCAACCGGATGTTCGGAGTTAGCGTTGACTGAAGCGGCTAACTTAAGCACAAGTTCGGGACTGTTACCGGAAGAACCTATGAGCTTATCAATTCCATATTCGCCTTTAGTCAAGGTGCCGGTTTTATCAAATAATACAACATCAATATTCCTGGCGGCTTCTAAAGCTAAACGCTGCTTAACCAGCAGGCCATTCTTTGCCGCCATGTTTGTGGAAATAGAAGCGACCAAAGGAATGGCCAAACCTAAAGCGTGCGGACAGGCGACCACTAAAACCGCCACTGTTCTTTCCAGAGCAAAGTTAACCCCGGAACTATTTAATATCCAAATAATAAAAGTTAATATTCCGGACACCAGAGCGATTATGGTTAGATAAAAAGCGGCGCGATCTGAAAGCATTTGTAGCTTGGATTTGGAGCTTTGCGCTTCCGCGACTAATCGCATAACGCCGGAAAGAAAGGTTTTTTCTCCGATCTTGTCTACTTTTATCTTCAAACTACCATCACCGTTAATCGTACCGGCAATGGCTTCACTCCCAATGTCTTTACTAACCGGTTTAGACTCGCCGGAAACCATAGACTCGTTAACCTCCGATCTTCCTTCAGCAATAGTCCCATCGGCTGGAATTTTTCCGCCCGGTTTAACTAAAATAACATCACCTTCTTTTAACTGCTCCAGCGGGATGATTTCGGTTTTGTTACCCCTTACAACTTCCGCCGTGTCGGGTAAAAGCTTGGCCAGTTCCTTAAGCGCGCCTTGGGCGCCCTGGACGGCACGCATTTCCATCCAATGACCCAAAAGCATAATGGTAATTAGCGTGGTTAATTCCCAAAACAGGGTTTCGCCATTTAACAGTAATTTGGAATACAGACTATACACGTAAGCGACCGTAATCGCCATGCCAATCAAGGTCATCATACCCGGCTGTTTGGCTTTTAGTTCCCTGTAAGCTCCTTGCAAAAATACCCAACCGCCGTGAAAGAAGACAACTGAACCCAAAATTAAAGGAATATAACCTGACCCGGGGAAAACCGGAGCTGTAAACCCCAGCAGTTGGGTTACCATTTCAGAATACAAAACCACAAGCACGCTTAAAACAAGGCTCACCCAAAACTTATTTTTAAACACATTAACATTATGGCCTTCGTGCTTATTTACTCCTTCGTTGTGACCATTGTGTCCCATATGTTCTTCTGTTTCTGGGCCTTTTCTTTTTTCAGGCAATAATTGCATGCCGCAGCCCGGGCATTTGCCTGGCTGATTTTGCCGCACTTGCGGGTGCATTGGACAGGTATAAACAATATCCGACTTCGGTTCTTCGATGTGATGCGTATGATTATGATGTTGGTGATTATTGTTATGCATAGTCATAAAGTTTTAATATCCTTTAAATTCTTCAGTTATAATATTATTTTTACTAATACTTAATCCATTGAGTAATTTTCTCATAGCCGTTACCATGACTGGGGGTCCTGCCAAATAATAAATCAGGGTCTGAAAGTTGTCTAAATATCTCTCCAACATTGTTCGATCTATGTATCCGGTTTCTCCTTGCCATGTTTCCTTTGATTCGTGGAGTTCAGTCATGGTTGGAATTAATTTGAAATTTGGATTCTGCTTCGCCAGCTCTTCCAATTCTTTCAAAAAAGGAGCATCCTCCGGCTGCTTGTTGGAGTAGAAGAGAAACAGCTGATGGGGCAATTTTCTTTCTGCAACATCTTTAATTATTGAAAATACCGGGGTGATTCCTATGCCGCCAATCAGGAAAACTGCTGGTTTTGATTCATCATTATGCAGAGTAAATGACCCATGGATGTGTTCAACTATAACCTTACTTTCCGGGTTCATGCTCCCTAAAACTCTCTTAAACGCGGTATTTCGCATCCGTGTGGCAAAGAGCAGTTCTTTTTCCGCGGGTGAATTTGCCAGTGAAAAATGGCGGCTACTGCCTTCGTCGTCGGTTTCGGGTGGATTAATAAGCTTCATATTTAAATGCTGGCCTGCTCTAAAAGAAAATCCTTGCGGCTTTTCAAAAAAGAAAGCCATGGTGCCCTCCGCGACCTGTTTTTTTCCCTTTAGCGCCACTTCAAACACTCCGCCGCTGGCTTCGGGGTGGTGGTGTGTTTGATTATGATGGTGATGATCGTGATTCATAAATTATGCAAATAAATATTTATAAAATAATTGAGATTGGTCTACTACGACCTGCAAAAAAGGATATTCATTGTCCAAATTACTTTCTGCTTTAGGAAGAATGAGAAAACCTTGCACCGTAATTTCTTCGTCTGAAGTCGGCACTACTTGAAATTCGCCTAAGTCTTTAATATTTGAGGACTGATTTCTTGTTGACAGCAATTCGCGGTTGCCGACCCGCTGGGTTAACAGCACATAGTCGCCATTGGTATATAAAAATTCTTTGACAGTGCGCTGGGTGTCAATTTCCACAAACCGCAATAGCCCCCATTTGGCCTTGGCAATAGACACAATAGCAGAAGCCAATAGGTTATTGAATATTGTTTTCTTATGTTGCTTGGTATATTTTGAACTGGCCAACAACTCGCTGCTTAAGCGCTTGAACAATGGCAATCTGGTATTTACTGAACCAATATACTTAAATGAATCCAATAATTTCCCCTGTGAAATCCGTAAATCTTCCTGCAATTTTTTACTCTTTTTAACCTCTTGTTGATGCAAATAATATATTGCAACGCCCGCCCCAACAATAAATATTGTTACAAGGGATTCCGCATAAGCTTCGGGCAGTATCCCAATATGGTCGGGGACCAAGTGTGGGTGAATGACTAAACCGACAAACAGCAAGAAGTATATAATTTTTATAAATTTAGACATATTTAGTGCATTCGTAAATTATTTTGAGGCTTCACTTCAATTTGGTAAGCGCCTTCGGGTTCTCTATAACTAATAAGCAAACCCGAGGCAACTGCCAAAAATATCATCCACAAATACGCTGCCAATTTCATTTTGCTTTTACCCAATACTTCCACCATTCTGAAGATTCCTGCCAAAATCAAGGAGGCGCCCAAATATCTATGAATAATCACTGCATTCATTACAGCCTCCGAAGTGCCATGTTGTTGGTGAGCCAAAAATAAAAGTCCAATGATTAATAAACCTGCCGGGAAGGCAACTTTTGCCCACAATTTATCTGTTTTTATACTATAAAATTCCAATGCTGCCGCAACCGTTACAATAATGGCTATATACAAATGCTGGCGCTGCTGCGCGTCATAAATAGTAGCTTTAAAGGCTAGCTCCATTTCATTCCAATGATGTGAAAACGAAAAAATGGGTAAAAATAATCCGGCCGCAAGTATTAAGCTTGGCCAGACATACTTCAGCCAGCTTGCCCGGTAAATTCCTGTTGCCTGGACGAAAGCAATAATAACCACCGCGGAAAAAAGCCCGCCCTCAATCCAGTGTGCCAAGTTAGAAAGATAAATCAATTCTTCCAGTGTATGTAATTGTAGAATAAGCGGTAAATTTTCCATATTATTTAAGTTGCCAGATAAAGCTTCTTATTGCCACATCGCCCACTTTCAAAATCCTTATTTCAATTTCCTTTGGCAAAGACGTGATCGTATTAAAAATCAAATTGCCCTCAATATGATGCCCGCCGGGACCCGGGCCTTCCCAGTTTACCGCCTTATATTCTTTGCCTTGTTCATCAAACAATGAAACGGCTTTGGTTAAATCGTAGTCTAATTCTACGGTGTGGGTGTCCAAAACAATATTAAATTTCCATAGCTTTGAGTTTTGTGATACATCAAGCGGAGTAACATCAACCTTAACTGGGCCCTCCTCATTAGTTTTGGCTTCTAAACCTGTTTGGGATCCCAAACTTGTGATGGGATTTTGAATGCTATCCGGATTGCTGGCGGTTTTATTCCTAGATAATAAAAATAAGACGGCCAAAACGGCAATAAAAAATACTACGATAATTAAAATTTTGTTATTTTTCATACCTGTTGCCTAAATTTAATTATCTGTCTGCCAACATAAATTATTCCAAAAAGGTTAAAGGCCAATCCTGCCCAGAAAAATTGCACCTGGTATTGCGCCACTACTGCCAGAAAACCCGCAATGCCTAAAATGGGAACGATGTTAACCAAGTAATGAGCGCAGCAAGAAATCATGGTCAAAGTGGAAGTGGTGCCGGTAACGGCCACCGCTTGTTTAGCGTGCGTCATGTTGTGGTTTTGAATGGCGTTTTTTAAATAAACATACATGCCGATTTGCAAGCCAAACCCTACAGCTAAGCTCACCAAAAAATACCAGTATTTTATAAACTGCTCTTTGGCAAAACTTGGTTCGGTAATCAAACCAACCGCGATGAAATAAACTGCGACCAACAAAACTGTTGCCATGACCCCCCAAAATATAGGCTTTTTCAAATTGCTCATCATATGGAATTAATGATTATGGTCATGGGGTGCGTCTTCAACCGGTTTTGACTCTGATTCATCATCTTCCTTTTTACCATGTCGCATGCCAAAAAGATGGAAAACCACCATAAGCCCGACAGCGCCTAATATAGCCCACTTAAACCAGGAACTGTCTCCACCCCGGCCGGCAAACACCAAAAGCAAAATCGGCAAAGCGCACCCAATCATCATCCACCACATCATATTGGAATTGTTGTCATTGTGATTGTGCATAAATTTAGATGATTAATTTTTACCTACTAAACTGGAATTGTGCATCCAGACCATGTAAGCCCCAAAGACCCAAGCTATAATGGCAATTAAAATTGCTCCCCAGATAAAGCTGCCAAAGCTTATCCACGTAAAACCGGGCAGGGTTTCAAATAACTGATGATGCAATTCTACTGCTCTTTGGCTGCGAAAAGGCAGGAATCCGCCAACCAGGCAAAGCACGTAAGCTATCTCTGCTCCCAATACGCACTTCTTTACATAAGATTTAAAAGACAGTTTTTCCATATATTTGCAGTTAGTTGATTAGTTTTTGTTTAGTTCTAACTTTTTTGTTTCAAATTCCTCCTTGCTTATTTCGCCTTTGGCATAGCGTTCTTTAAGAATGTCGAGGGCAGAACCCGCATGAGTGGTAAGTTTACCGCTTGCTTCAATGGTCAGCCAGATTACAAAGAATATAATCCCCGTCCAAATCAGCATCATAAGAATATCTCCAAAAATACCCCAGCCGAGCATATGCCCAAAATAATAATTACCCATCATAAATAATCACCCCCTTATCTGTTGGCTAAATGGTAAATTTCTATCAGTTCCTTGACTGCCTTATCATTCTGCCCGGAGGTCTGCATTTGGTGCTTGACGTGGGTTCTAATGTGGTTTTCCAGCAAAAGCTGGTCAAGACTCTTAAGCGACCTTTGAATGGAAAGGGACTGGCGCAATATAAGGGGACAGTATTCCTCTTTGTCTATGGCTTTGATTAGGCCTTCCATTTGCCCTTTTAGTATTTTTGCCCTATGGAGAGTTTTTGCTTTTAGTTTTTGGTCTAATTGGTGCATAAATAGGCTGTTTTGTTAATAGTCTATACCCCTATACCCTATTTTAGCAGGTTAAAAAAAATTGTCAAGCCTGGGCTAAGGAAAACAGTTTCAAGCTGTTAAATATAACCAAAATTGCCATTCCTGAGTCGGCTCCGATGGCATACTCAAGATGAGTAAAACCAAACAAAGCAAGTATGAGAAAAAGCGCTTTAACCGCTAATGCGGCCATAATATTTTGCTTGATGGTTTTAACTGTTTTCCTGCCCAAGTCTATCGCAAAAGGAATATTGAGGAGGTTATTGTTCATCAAAGCAATGTCAGCGGTTTCTATGGCTACATCGCTTCCACCGGCGCCCATAGCTATGCCAACGCTGGCCGTGGCTAAAGACGGCGCGTCGTTAACCCCATCTCCCACCATTGCCACAATGCCAAATTCTGCTTTCATGTTTTCAATTTTTTGCACTTTTTCATCTGGCAACAGCGAAGCATAAACTTTTTCAATACCCAGCTGTTTGGCAACAAAATTTGCGCTGTGTTTGTTATCCCCACTCACAATGGCAGAGGTAATTTGCTTTTTGCTTAATTCATGAACACTTCGTTTTGCTTCCGGACGAATTTTGTCTGAAATGGCCAGCGCTCCCATAACAGTCTTGTCGCCGCTCACCAAAACTACGGTTTTGCCCTGCTTCTCCAAATTTTCTGCTTTTGTTAAGACTTCCTGGCTGACCGCACTGCTTGCGCCAATAAATTTTAAATTGCCTATACAATGATCTTTATCCTCGCAGACCAGACACACCGCCCGCCCGCCTTTGCCAGCGGTGTTTTGATAGTTTTCCATTTTATGCGGGGAAATGCCTTTTTGTTTGGCAAAATCTATGATGCTTTTGGACAAAGGGTGCGAAGAGAACTGCTCAATCCCTGCAGCATCTTCCAACACTTCTTTTTCAGTAAAACCATTAAAGGCAACGGCTTCGGATACATAAGGCTCCCCGACAGTTAAAGTTCTAGTTTTATCAAAAGCCACTGCCTTAATTTTGCCCAAAACTTCCAAAAATTTGCCGCCTTTAATCAAAATTCCTCTCTTGGAAGCTCCTCCGATCGCGGAAGCAATAGATACAGGAGTGGAAATAACCAGGGCGCAGGGGCAGGCAATGACCAAAAGCACTAAAGCCCGATACAACCAAGTTTCAAAGGGGGCATGAAACAGTAGCGGTGGAATAACCGCAATTAAAAAAGCTACTGCAACAATTGCGGGAGTGTAATACCTGGCAAAACTATCAATAAACTCATGGGCGGGGGCGCGGGATGCCTGTGCCTGTTCTACCAATTTGATAATTTTTGCAAAAGTAGAATCCTTGCTTGCTTTCTCCACTTTAATTTCTAAATACCCGTGCTGGTTTATAGTTCCGGCAAAGACCATGTCCCCTTCATGTTTATCTTTGGAAATAGATTCACCGGTAATAGTTGCCTCATCTACAGCCGAAAACCCTTTTACCACGGTTCCGTCCAAGGGAATAAGATCTCCCGGACGGACAGCAATAACTGTTCCGATAGCAATTTGTTCAACAGGCAGCTTTTCTCCGTTCAATAAAATGGCTGTTTGAGGAGATTTTTTTATCAGGGCTTCCACGGCTTTTCGTGAACGTTCAATGCCAAATTCTTCAAAAAACTCTGCCAAAGAAAAGAAAAATACGACCGCGGCCGCTTCTGCCAGCTGATTTATGTATATGGCGCCAACGGCTGCCATGGTAACCAAAAAGTTGATATTCAAAAAACGCTGCTTTGTCAATCCTCGAACAGCAGTCATAAAGACAAAATAGCCGCCTGAAGCTATGGATAGGTAATACAAAAACATGGTTGCGGCGGGCGGCGTTTGCAGAAATTTTGCCGCCCATGCCGCAACCAGGCTCAAGCCCGAGATGAAAGTAAGCAGTTTTTTTGTATTCATTCTCAAATCATGTTCTTTGCTCCTATTCTACCTTAAATTTCATCATCATGCCACTTTCTAGATGTTCAGCAATATGACAATGCGCCATCCAAACGCCGGGATTGGTAACGTCCAAGAGGATTTCAACAGTGTCTCCGGTTTGAATAAGCGCCGTGTCTTTCCAGACCAGGTTGTCGTTTTTTACCCCGTTGGTCGAAAGCACCAGAAATCGCTGGCCGTGGAAATGAATGGGATGCTGCATCGGGTGCATGGCGTTGGGGTCGTTGAAAATCTTGATTTTAACCTTGTCGCCGACTTTAAATTTCCAGTCTATATCCATGTTCTTTTTGCCCGTAACGCTGTCAGTAAGTTGCCAAGTTAATGTTTTGGTTGTGGAATTGACGTTCATCATGTCCATGTCGTCTTCCCATTCGATTTTTTTGATGCCACCGGACATGCCCATGGCGTCATTGTCCATCATCATGCCGTTGCTCATCATATGCTGGCCCATTCCACTATTCATCATGCCGTTTTGAGATCCCATATTAACCGCCAGGGTCAGGGTCTTGTCCGGCTGTTTGTCGAAGTACGACCTAAAGGGATCTATGCTGGCCTGCACATCTTTATTGGTTCTTAGCATGTTAAATTCCTGGGCGTAAGAAGGATTAGCAGAATCGGCTGAAACGTTTATTTTCGCCAGAGGGTAAGTTTGTGGCGAGCTCCTGTGCTCTAAGGTAAAACTGCCGGGCTGGGAAAATAACACGTCGACAATGGCGCGCTCGGACGGACTAATGATAATATTTTCCACGAACTGCTCTTTTTCGTATTTGCCGCTGTCGCCGCCCACCAGCTTCATTTTTGCTCCCGGCAAGTTAACGTTAAAAGTACGGGTATTGGCCGCGTTGGTCAGATACAGTCTGACCAACTCGCCCTTTTTGGCGCTGATTTGATAGTTGGTTTCGCCGTTGACCAGCATAACGTCGCCAAACCTGCCCATCAGAGTGTGGTCAGCGGTTTCAGCATTGAACGCTGTAATGCCATTATCGTCAAACAGAACGTCATCCAAAAATAGCGCCTGCTCCTGGTTTACCGGCGACCAATAATCAGGGTCGTTCGATGACACTAAGAAATTGCCGTAAAGTCCCATTTCCTGGGCATAATCTTCCCGGATGTGTGGATGATACCAATACATACCTTCGTCCGGGAATTTGATTTTGTAAGCAAACGATTCGCCAATCCCGACTGCTTTCTGGGTCACGTCCGGCACGCCGTCAAAGGCATTGTCCAGCCTGACGCCGTGGGAATGAATGGTCGTTGGCACGTCGGTGTTGTTGGTAAAATTTATGGTTACTTCCGAACCCTTAGCCGCTTTAATTAATGGCCCCGGCACAGAGCCGTTATAACCCAGCATCTTAACTTCTAAATTTCCGATTTTTTTTCTGACAATGTCCGCGGTCAAATTAAAAGTGTCGCCGTTTTTTAATTCCACGGTTTGCTGGGGTTTGGCTTCCGGCAGCTGGCCTAAAGATTGGCTGGAAAATTTAATTTGCGAACCGGCCGGTTTTGGACTTTGCGATTTGCTTTTTATCAGCCATACGGAACCGGCCGCGACCAGCAAAACGGCAATTATTAAATATATGCTGTTTTTTTTCATGTTTTACCTCGCTAATGTTTCCGGCGATTTGTTCTTGTTCGCCTTAATGAATTCTAAAATTTTAGCTTCGTCATAATTTTCCATCTTTTGCAAGCGCCCCCAGGAAGCCAGGACGATTTTGGAATCATTTGCCGATCTTGGGGTCATTATAATACTGCTGGAATTGGCTTTAGTTATGGCTTCAAGGCTTGCTTTGGTCTGGTCGTCGATGTCGTTATAGGAAATCCAGATGCCGCCGTGTTCCAGATTGTGGATCATTTTAACGTCCGGCTGCACATCATCAAACACGCCCCACTTTTCCGCATACTCAAAATGCGGGCCGGAAGTCGGCGGATTGGAATTATATTCGGCTTTAAAGTTAATGTCTTTGGTGTGATCCCGTCCCAAAATGGGAATTTCCTCTCCCACCTGGGGCAGATTGGAAGACGCCTCCCTCACAGCGAGCTTACTGGCTTTCTGGTCCTGCAAGAACAGTAAAACACCCAGTCCTAATGTGCCAACCACTATCAATATGATGATAATAATTTTTTTTCCGCCTCCAGCGGACATGGTTTTGTTCATAATGCTGTAAAATTACTTTTTCAAATCCCCGATATAATATTGTTCCAGCATTTTTCTGGCGTTTTCCGAATGGGGAATCTTGGAACCCATTGGCCTGGTTTCAAACAATTTCGTAGCATCTATGCCGCAGGCCTGGAAAATCAATTCTCCGCCGGGATGGCTATTACTGGCAAATTCCAGGATATCATAAACCCTACCATGGATAATAGCCCAACACTCCTCGGAGTCGGGATCAGCGCCATGAGCGGCTACTTCTTCCATAGTATAGGTTTTGGCCGGCATGGTGACGCTTTCCATTTCCGTTTTGGCGGTTTCTTGTTGAGACCTGGTCTGTTGCTCCATATTTTGTGTGGTATCTGATTTAACCCGGGTCTTATCCTTTTTGAAATACAGAACCGACAATATTGCCACTGCCAGAATTAATAAACCTATTGCAACCTTTTTCATTGTTTATTGATTATTTTACAGACCTGCTCCGTGGGATAGGAAATTATCATGAAATACAACGTCATTAGCAATAAAACTATTGCCACGACAGATATTTCCGTTCCTTGGAAAGGAAAATACACTAGACTGCCACTTAGTCCCAGCAAGGCAAGGATGGGCAGGCCACACAGGGCGCAACCGCTGCTGACAATCGCCAAAAGCGAACTACCTCCAACCATGATATGTAGCTTCCCGCCACCCCGCAATACAGATATCCGTAAACCAAGCAAAGTTAAATTAATTCCAGTTAAAACTGCGGTAAAAGCAAGTAGGAACAAAGAAACTTTAGTCATTGCCGTCCACATTCCGCCAAGCAAGATGATGAGCAGTCTAAATTTATAAGATAGCGGAAAACTGCCAAAGATAGTGTCCTTTACCAAAATGAAATTCATCAAGTAAACAGCCAAAATAATATATATAACGGCAATGCCTAAGCTTAAGCTCAAAAATTTTTTAGATAACAAGATTTCTCTCATCCGGATTTTTAGATTATTTTAGCTGCTGGTCAATTACGGTTTTAAACGCTGCATAAGGCTGGGCGCCGACTATTCTGGCGCCGTTAATTGTGCCGTTGGAAGTGGATTTGCCAATAAACCAAGTCGGTGTGCCAGAAGCGCCCGCCGCTGTGGCATCGGCGATATCCTTGTCTACTTCGGCCTTAAACTTTTCCGAATCCAAACATTGCTGGAATTGGCTTACGTTTAATCCTAAATCTTTTGCAATTACCGGCAATTGGTCTAACGCTATCCCGGTGCCGTTGGAAGTGGTTTTGGTGAAAATTTGGTCATGGTATTTATAGTATGCCGAATCTCCGCCTTGCGTCCGGGCGCATTCAGCCGCTTGTGCCTCCTTGTGGGCGTTTTGGTGAAAGGCGAGCGGCAAGTCACGATAGACGAACTTTACTTTTCCGGTATCAATATAATCCTTTTTTAAGTTAGAGATAACGTCATTAAAGGAGCGTTTGCAGAACGGGCATTCATAATCAGAAAATTCAATTATCGTTAGCGGCGCATTTTTGCTGCCCATAACAGGATCATCGTCCACAGAAACTTGAGCCGAGCCATCAGTCGGAGGGGTTTGTGCTGCTGCACTTGGAGCGTTCGGCGCTTGTTGCTGGTAACCAGCAAGTTGAGTAAGCCCCGAGCCTTTGGTTATAAACTGTTTGGTGTTATAGAAGATAGAACCTGAAATTAAGACTGCGCCAATAAGGATGGCCGCTGGTAGCATATAAGTAGTATTGTTTTCCGTTGTCTTGCTAACCGGCGGCGTATTTTCCGCCTCATGATGTTGGTGGTGCATGTGCTGTTCCATATTTTATTGTTTGAAATTAATTGTTACCGCAAATAAAAAACCAGCGTAATATTTATTTCATAACAAAACAATAAATATTGGGAGCTGGTTGAAATTAAACGCTGTAGATTTTTGGATTCAAAATTCCTTGAGAAAAAGCTAAAAGCAAATAATTATGCAAAACAGATATGTTTTGCCGTAAGTAGTAAATTCTGGAAGCTATGAATTTTTCAGCTTGACCAAAAAGTTTAAGAAAAGAAATAAAGACCAGTCCCACCAAAAATATCATGCCGGAGCCAAAGTTTTTATTTTCTACGATGCTTGAGCCTAGTTGTTCAAAAAAGCTATTATTGGGCGCATGAATTTCACAACAGCTGGAGGAATCTTCAGATATCATCGGCATTGTAGAATTTTCCTGTGCGTAAGCTACTGTGTGCATATCTCTGTTAAAAAGACTGCAAATACCCGAAAAGCCTCCTAAAAAGAGGCTTATAAAAATTAGGCTAAATAACGAATATTTTAATTTACTTGTCAACATTTATATTGTAAATGATAACATATTTTTGAAATCGTTTGAAGCACTGTAACAATGGAAATTGTAGTCCAAATGCGCACACAGCAGGTGGGTAGGACAAGCGCATTAACTCCTATTAAATTGTCTTTTAATTAACATACTGCAGTTGGGTTAGTAGGTCTGTATTTCTCGGTTTTTTGGCCTCTGTTTTGTGTCCTTGTTCCTTGGTTTCCACCCCCCCTCTTCTGTTTTTGGTTTTAGTTAGCTATTTGTATTTGGTATTTAGTTAGTTTAGTTGATTAGTATTAGTTAATAGATTTAAGTCTAGTTTAGAAGTATATATTGATGTTTTAGTATTGTTAGTATATATATTATTAGTCGTTCAGTTGATTCTCTGGTGAGATAGTAGTCGCCACATTAGCCATAACAGAACATCAATATATACAGGTAGTTTAAGAGTTTTACTAGTACAATCGGGTTGAACTAGCTGTTGTACTAGTAAGACCGCCGGTTCCTTAGCCACAGCTTAAAACAAAAATCCCTGATTAGCAAGAGGATGTCAAGGCTGGTTGCTAAGCTAGGGATTTTTGGTAAAATAGGTTTTAGCCTCGTTGTATAGAGGCACCATTCGACTCGTTTTGATAAAACAAAACTCGCTCATGGTCTTCGACCCTATCCAAAATCAAAACATCAATTTTAAATACTCACGAGTCGAATGCCCTGAGCATGTCGAAGGGCACCACTATTTTTATATTTTAGAATGCTCTGATAATTCATTGTATTGTGGTTCTTCAACTAAATTATCAGGACGTTTAATTGAACATCAAATCGGAAAAGCTGCCCATTGGACACGTTTGCGTCGCCCTGTACAGCTTATTTATTTTGAAATATACGATAACCATTTGAAAGCACAACAGCGAGAGTTACAAATTAAAGGCTGGGTAAGAGAAAAGAAAGAGAATTTGATACTTGGAAAATGGGGTAAGCAATAAGCGTGAACGCTATTTTAAAACTACCACTGCTTCGCTAAAGCTACGCAGTGCAAGCAAAGGCAGGGCCACATTAAACAAATGCTGAGGGAATTTCTTAAATAACAGGCCATATCCAAATTTCATCCATATATTTAATACCCTCCTCTCCGGGCTAAAACCCCGGGATTTCCTGTAATAGAAAAAACCACCGCTTTGGCGGTGGTTTTGCCTTTATGCAACAGGAGCTGCCGGTGTAGCCGGGGTTGCCGGAGTGGCGGGAGTTTCAGGAGTTGTCGGATTTTGAGGCACAGTTGTTTCGTCAGACATATCATCCCTTTCGCTTCAGTACCTTATCCCAGGCAAGAAGATTAAGTTGTTAGAAGTTCCAATGGACAGAACAAGATCTTAACTTTAACAGCAATAACCCAATTAGTCAACCAATTTTGGGTAAAAACCACGTATTTGTTGAGATTGTTGACAAACAAACCCATTTATGTCATATTTAACCAGTAAAATCCTAAGTTTGGAAAAATCGTCGAGCTTCCCCTAGAACAAATTTTGCACTTAATTTTTAATTCCCAACAAAATTACTCATATGAATGGCGTAATCAAAAAGCTTATCTCGGACAAAGGCTTCGGCTTTATTTCCGTAGAAGGCCAGGAAAAAGATTTATTTTTCCACAGCAATTCTTTGGTAGACGTACAGTTCGCCGACCTTAAAGAAGGCGACAAAGTCACGTTCGAAATCGAAGACTCCCCCAAGGGCAAAAATGCTGTAAGCGTAAAGCTTGCAGAATAACCACCCTTTACTTTAAATCCTCTCTATTTTTTATAGGGAGGATTTTTTGTTTTAAAATAGACGAAGAAAAATGGGCAAGCCCTCCTTTCGCGTACTGGGTGTGCCAATATCCCTTACTTTTTCCACTTCTTTTTATGGCAATATTGGCATATAATACTTCCAGACATGGAAATTAAGCTTGTTGTAAGGGATATAAAAGGCGCAAAATCTGTGAACTAATTCAGTCCGGATTTTGTATGCAAAGAAATTGTCATAAATTAAATTCATGACGGAAAAATTTTCTGACCGACTAATATAACTTTACTATGGAAGACAGAATTAAAAAATTGGAATCCGAAATGGAGGCGGTCAAACTGCGCAACGCGCGCGTGGAAGCGGACAAGGCCTGGGAAAGCAGTTGGATTAGGATAGGCTTGCTTACTTTGCTTACCTATTTGGCCGCAGCCCTGGTTTTGCGTTCCATTGGCGCGGAAAATTTCCTTTTCGCTTCGCTCGTCCCTGCGGCCGGCTTTTTCCTTTCCGTCCAAACCCTGCCGGTTTTAAAACGTTGGTGGATTAAAAAATATTACATTCCAGATCGCAACAAAAAATAATTAACCCGCGCCCCCTACAGGGCGCGAGAAAACAAAAAAATATGGGCAACCGCAGCACTTCGGAAGCAGTATACGGTCTGGGCCTGATTGGCGCTGCCGTGTATTATTTGCAGCACGCCAGCGCATTTTGGCCGGGCGTTTTGGGCCTGCTTAAGGCCATAGTCTGGCCGGCTTTTTTGGTCTACAGGCTCCTCGGATTTTTAGGCATGTAAGCCTTATTAGCAAATTAAAAACGGCCTTCTTACAAAACAAGAAGGCCGTTTTTAATATATAACTAAAATTCCGAGTAATTATTCGCACCGGCCGGTTATCCAACTGGCTTCCGGCTGCCAATCTCTTGCCGAGCAGCTCCAGCCGGGACTTTGCGGATTTTTACCGCTTGCCGATTCGGACGTTGTAAAACCCAAAACATAATAATACTTGCCGTTACAGGGATCGCAGTAAGCCGCCGCATGATAAGGGTTATAGCGGAAATACCTATACTGGTACTGCCCGCCGCAAGCCTCGCCGGACTTGGTCTTGGGGTCGGCAAGTTTTGTAGACAAAAAACCTT
The DNA here is from genome assembly GCA_964504715.1 of uncultured Candidatus Saccharibacteria bacterium. Classification (GTDB taxonomy): domain Bacteria; phylum Patescibacteriota; class Doudnabacteria; order UBA920; family UBA920; genus JBBTRN01. Next base: position 38,239 of record CAZDEP010000003.1, read on the forward strand.
CGGTATTAAGGACTTTTAAAAATTCCCCGTCACCTTGGGTATCCCAACCTCCGCAAATTAAATTTACGCAGTCCCCCTGCGGGTCGCACGCCCCGTCGGGATATTGGCCGAATTTGTTGTAATACATTTCCAAAGCGGTCTGGATTTGCTCCATATCCGAAAGCCGCTTGGCATCCCTAGCCTTCAGGCGGGCCCGATTAACGGATATCATTACAATTCCCGCGAGCGTACCAATAATAGCTACAACCACCAATACTTCTAAAAGCGTAAAGCCTTTTTGCGAAAACTTTTGAAATTTAAATATGGGAGATGGCCGTTTACTGAGCATGTACTTATTATACAAAATAAGCCGATTCAATTCAAACAGAAATAAATAAAGCCGGCGTAAATTGCCATAAAAATAAAAATGTTCAAAATAATTTCATAACCCTTGTTTATATTTAAAAGGCGCCACTATTATAAAAAACAAAACGCCCCCTCAGGCGTATAAAAAATCATAAATAATTAATAATTTAGCAAATGCTAAAGAAAGGAAAACCCATGAATAAAACAACGAACAGGGCCAAAAACAGCATTATCGCTGCTTTAATTCTTGCCTTAGGAGCATTTACTTTCGGCAGAATTTCATTGGCGGTAGGTGCACCGCCCCAAACCCCCACCGACCTTAGCGTTAGTCCCGCCTCCAATACCGAAATGAATCTTTCCTGGACTGCCGCTACAGACCCCGACACCTCGGCTTCCAACCTGACTTACCTTGTATACCGCGACGGAATCCAGGTAGCCACCACGACTGCGGGATCGATTAGTTATGCCGATACGGCCTTAAATGAGGGCACCAATTACTCCTACACACTCATTGCAGTTGATCCTGAAGGCAACCAATCTTCCGCCACCACTGACGTTGCGGGTTCAACTTACTATGGGGAAATTCCGGCAGCCCCTGCCAACCTCACCGCCACGCCCATGTCTTCCAGCGAAATTCATCTGGCCTGGGACGCGGCCGCCACAACTTCTACCAGCACTCTGGTTTCCGAATATCAAATATATCGGGGCGGGACCAAAGTCGCGACCTCAAGCTTAGCCAGCTACCACGACACGGGCCTCCTGCCTTCCACAATGTACAGCTATACAGTGACTGCAAAAACCCAGGGCGGCAACACTTCGGTAATGTCCGCAATCGTGAATGCCACGACTCTGGCATCTTCAACGCCCGAGACTCCGCCGGCCGGCGAGCCCACCACCACGCCGATGAATATTTCCGGCTGGATAGCCATACCGCTTTCGGTTTATAACAGCGTTTGGAATGCAAGCTCCACTCCCGCCGGGAGCAGTACGCCTATTACTTATGACGCCCACAACTACCCCATGTGGAACGGCCACTACATAACCTGCGAAGGCTTTATAGATGACGATATGGCACACCACACAACCCTCTCCACCGACACCGATCCGGCACACAACATAGGCAAAAATTGCCCGGGCGGCGCGCCTCAACAGCCCGCCATAAACCAGTGGAATATGTGGAATATGATGCAGCACGATAACAACTGGCAAGGTGTAATGCCATTAAAATTCTGGATGCATGACAACACCAGCCTGTCGGAATGGGTAGTAATCCCGCTTACCAAAGAAAGCCTGGGAAAACTATACAACCGAATGTAAACTTTTACACAAAATCCCCAAAGGAAACCTTTGGGGATTTTAGTTGGATTTCTCTTTAATTTGTGCCCTAGCTTTCCCCCTCGTCCTCGTTGCCCGCCTCCTCATGCGCTTCCGCGGCTTCCTTATGGGCCTTTGAAGCTTCATCTTGCGCTTTGGAAAGCTGCTCGTCAGCGTCGCTGACTTTTTGGTTCGCGTCTGCTAAATCCGCCATATATTTTCCTTTCTTTAAGCGGTCGTCACGACCGGCTATTAATAATAAGCGGTTAAGATTTACTGATCTCCATAATATAAATATAGCAAAACAGGATGAAAACATTCTTAACCCATCCAGGCGGCCTTTCTATACTTTACTCCTGATCGTTTACTATGCGGCTCGCGCCTGAAAGCTCTTGCTGAATTTCTTCGGTAGAAAGGTAATATACCTTCGAAGCGCCCGAAGCCTTCACCTGCAACTTTTGCAAATTTCCCATCCACGCCTTGCTCGCGCCGCTTAAATCCAATTCAGCATCGCGGATGGAGCCCGAAGCGGAATCAAACTGGCTGGCGCCGGAAGCTTTTAAAGAAACCTGTGTGGAAGTCCCGCTTATGCGGGCCTTGGAAGCTCCCGAAAGTCGAGCATTCATTTCAGCTATATCCACCTCCATATCGCCGCCCGAAGCTCCGGAAAAATCCAAATCCAGCCGCTCGGCTTTAAAACCCGAGGCCGTCACGTGTGATGCGCCGCTCAAAAAAACTTTTTCCAGTTTGGGCATATGGATTTCCACATTGGCGCCCTTCCTTATGCAAAATAAACAGAAATTAAAATTATCCCGAGTGCCAAAAACCGCAGCGGGGCCTTCTTTCCTGATTTCCATAGCCTCTAATTCCCGGTTTGTACCCCGCGCGATTATTTTAAACTCGGGGCCGGGAATAATTTGGGCATTGTAGCTGCCTCTCAAATCCACCTGGCTAAAATCATCCAAAGCAAAAACCTTTTCTTCCTTAGCCTGGGTTTGGTAAGTGTTTACGGCTGATTCAATTTGGGGAGCGAGCCTTATGCCTATGCCGGCCGTTAGGGCAATGGCGGCTATCCATATTCCGACCAAAAAGATGCTGCCAATTTTGCCGAAGGTGGATTTATAAGCGGCCAAGCTCGTGCCGATTAGCGTTAAAAATACCAAGGGCACAAACCCCACCAGAAAAGCGGAAATTACGGCTACATAAAGCAGCCCGCCCGCGGCGATTTCGCGCAAGGGAAAATCCACATAAGGCGAATTGGCGTTAAAGGCCACGCTTACGGCAGCCACAGCCAAACCCGCAATAGCCGCCACGCCCGCCACTGTAATGACAACCCCAAGCAGCCTCGCAAAAAGCGGGAAAATATTTTTTACCGCCCGCCCTAATGCCCCGAGCGCCCTAAACGGGGCCGTTAGAGCGTTTTTTATTCCCGAACGGTCTTTTTTTTTACCCTCCCAAGCATTATTTCCCAGTGGGTAATCCGCCGAAGCTTTGGCGGAGGCGGATTCAGACTGATCACTGTCTTTAAAACGATGATGGATTTCGCTAATCCTTTCCTTAATATTTGCCTCAACATTCTTTAAGTTAATGGCCTCTCCCCGCATCTGCATTTTTTCCGTGTCGGTCTTGGCCTCAGGCACGATTATCCACAAAATGATATACAGCAATATTCCGAAGCCGCCGAAAAAAATCGAAAGCGCAAATATCAGCCTTACCCACACCGCATCAATTCCTACATAGGCCGCAAGCCCGCTGCAAACGCCGGCAATAATAACATCGTCCGCATTCCTAAAAAGCTTCCTGCCTTTGGGTTGCTCGCCGGAGGCAGCCTTAAAATTTGAACCTCTCTCCGAACCGCCCATTTGCTCGGGCGTACCCATGGCCAAAATCAGCTCTTCAACCGTCTTCAGGCCTACTATTTTGGCAAGACCGGTTTTTGCCGAAAACTGGTCCGCTATCCGGTCTTCTATGTCGGAAACAATTTCCGTACTCTCCGGGTAAGAGGAAAAATGCTGCTTAATGGATTTCAAATAGTTATCCAAGCGCTCATAAGCATCTTCCTCTATTTGGAAGCTCATGCCGCCAATAGAAATGCTAATTGTCTTTTTCATAATCGTAATTTTTAAAATGACTTCTTAATTAATGAATCAACGGATTTGGAAAGTTCTTCCCATGTTACATTCAGCTGTTCCAAAAATTTTTTTCCGTTCTCAGTCAGCTGGTAGTATTTGCGAGGCGGTCCGGCGGTGGATTCTTTCCAGGAATATTTTAACAGCTCCTCGGATTTCAATCGGGACAAAAGCGGATAAAGCGTGCCCTCCACGACAATTAAATTATCCTGCTTTAATTCTTTTAAAATATCGGATGCATAAATTTCTCCCCGCGCAATAGTCAGCAAAATTGCGTATTCCAAAATACCTTTTCGCATTTGAGCTTTGTTGTTTTCTATATCCATGGGTTAGTGGCAAGATTTAAAATTTAAATTTCCAGATTGAATATTGAAGATTAACTTTCAAACCTTTAAAAAAGATTCTTTAATCTCTAATCTTAAATCCTTAATCTAATTATATACCAAGCTACCTTTTTATGCAAGGTACTAGGTTGTGGATAAATATTTGAAGTTTTTATAGTTGGCTTATTCAGTAATGTCCTGACCCGCGCATGAAAGCAAACTTTATTTTCGGCCGACCGAAAGTCGGCCATACTAACCAACTACTGTGGTCCCGCTTACAATCCCCTTTTTGCCCCATATTGCATTACAATTAGCTGGGTTTCTAGGAGGGAAAATGACAGGTTTCTGGAAATTAAATAACGGCAACCCGGAAGGGACCGCCGTTATTTTAATTAAAGGAATTTGATTAATTCTTATTTTAGATTTCGCTTGGGTTCAAACTGCAGAATAAATGACAACGGTACTTCTTGAATCTGTTGAAAGTTAAATTCGGCTTTCATAAATTCAGCTGGGGTGGAAAAGGCATAGCTAGTGCCGTCACCGAATAAGGCGTAAACTGTCCTGTCATGTGCGGTTTTGACAACAGCCATAAGCCCTTTATAGTCGGGCAGTCCTTCCTTCAAAGTTAGGCTGAAAGTAGCACCCAACACAGCCGGGGTATTTTCCAGGCTGCCGGCGGAAATGGCATAAGTGCTGGGTGCGAACTGTGCCTGCAGAGCAGCATAATCTTTTCCTCGGGCCACTGAAGAAATTCTCACCTCATCAAAAATTCCGGCAGCAGGATACTGAGCTGAACCAATCCTAAGCACTTCCTGTCCCCTAACCATGGCCCTGCCGTCCAAGCGGTTGCGTAGAACCTCTTTGCCGTTTATATAAAGCACGTCAGTGCTGTCCGCGGAATGGCTAAACATAATATGATACCAGTTTCCGGCTTTCATTTCAGAATAGGCAGACGTGGTTAGCCGACCGTAACTGGGATAATAGCCGCCGGCCTTCAAATAACCGCGACTATAGCTAATGGCAATACCCGAGGAATCGTTCGGTGAAGAAAGCGAAAAAATATTCTTTAAATCGCTTGATGAATTCAAATCCTGGGAAGGACTGAACCAAAATTCCAAAGTTAGGTTGGAATCCTGATCACCAAACCCCGTGCTGCTGAGCAAGTCTGCGCCGGAACTTATTTCCCTTGCGTCAGCCGCCATGCCCGCCGCGGCTGCGGCATTTCCGGCTAAATTCCTACCCGACTTGGCATCTGAATCCGAACTTAAATGATATACTGCAACATAATCAGAAGCCCAAACAGAGGCGGAATTTTGCGGAGTCGCGGCGTTTGCGTTTCCCATATAAAGGTAAAATTCCAGGTTGCCTTTGGCTATGACAGGCTTTATCCAGGCGACCAGCTCGCCGGTTGCCGGATTGTATTTTTCTAACTCATAAGGGATTTGGGTTAAGCCGTCCGATTCCGTGAAAAGTAAATCCGCGCCGGAATTGGATGCGACTTTGCCTCCATACGCCAGGGTCCGGAAATTTGCATTAGTCATTTTCACCAACACCGGCATGCCTGATAATTCGCCGGCCAAACCTGTGGAAATTGCTAACTTTTGCCTGGTAGGCCAATCGCGTGATACCCAATTGCCCACCGAAGGAGTCGGCGTAGGATTTGGAGTAGGTGTGGGAGTGGGAGTGGGAGTGGGGGTTGGTGTCGGCGTCGGGGCAGGAGTTGGATTTGGCGTAGGAGTGGGTGTAGGGGCTGGAACCGGACTTGGTGTAGGTGTAGGTGTGGGTGTTGGCACAGGTGTCGGTACAGGAGAGGGTGTGGGCACAGGCGCAGGCAGATTGGGATTTACGGGCACTGCGGCGGAACTGTTCGTAACAAATATTTGGTCAATTTTTGAATTAACTTCCCTGCCTTTGAATAAAATTTTATGGGTGCCCGCCGTTAAATTAAGTATTCGAGGATTTAACGTTAAAGGTGCTGAACCGTTACGGCCATTGAGTTTTGTCCATTGCCAGTTAGCAGACCATGTACCTTCGGCATAGTCGTACACATCTTCCGAACCATTATCCACGGAAACAAAGAATGAATCATTTGCCGAATCTTCTGCTTTAACTTTGCCCCATACATAGTAAGTTCCAGCGGTAGCGACATTTACAGTAAATTCTGCACTGCCTTGGTTGGCTGTTGGAAATTCTAAGTAAGAGCCTGCCGATGCGCCGGAGTCCGCCTTAACTACCGGACCCCCGGAATATTGAGACTGTTCAGCCTCTATATAAACAGAGATTATTTCGTTCGGAGTTGGGGTGGGGGTTGGGGTGGGCGCGGGAGTTGGGGCTGGAGGGGCTAGGTTAAAAGATTTGGGACTGCCGGAGATCTGGACGTTATTGGCAGAATCAGACAAGTCTATGGCCCACATCCATACCTGGTGGCTTTTCCCATCTTTGTATTGTGCCGGTATGGCAAAATTAAACGCATGGTTTCCGACATCTGAACGGTAATCCCCTGCTTTAACCAAAATAGGAGAAGCTCCGCTAGTGCCCGCATTTTTGTCTATATATGCATGAACTTCAATAGCCTGGCTTGTATTGTCAGGATCTGCCGCCCATCCATACACAGTGCCATCGGCTTTAACCCCGTCAAAAGATCCGTTTGGTTTTTGGTTAACGGGTTGAGGCACGGGGGTGGGCGCAGGCGTTGGTACAGGAGTCGGTGTCGGCACAGGGCTTGGCGCAGGCGTTGGCAAACCAGCCAAAGAACCCAAAACGCCAAAGGGATTGGCAGAAACCTGGGTCGGTAAAACCACAAAACTGCCAAACTCCGCGCTGGTATGGGTAATGGGTTTAGCCGACAAACGGGGGTTTGCCGGATTGGAAACCAACGAGGCTACGGCGCTCAAATTCATAGGCACGTTAACCGGTTGGCCGTTATAAGTACCGGTCATTATAGCCGGACCGCTAAAATTTTGCGCGTCTTTAATCTGGTACGCGTCGCCAATTTTTAAACCGGCTTGGGAAAGGTCTACGGAAACCGAGTCCTGCTTGTCCCAGTTGAAGATTATAATATTCGCCTGGCCCGGTTGGTATTTATTCGGCCGATAAAACACTTTTAACCCGGTTGGCCGCGTGGATGCATACGTATTGTTGGAATAACTGGAAGGCGAAAATTCAGCCAAACCGCCGTAAAAGGTATTTCCCGACATGTCTTTAATGTTTACACAGTCCAGGTTTAAAGCCGTAGGCGCAACAAAGTAGTTGTTCTTTATAATCGGGCCTTCGCACCCGTTATAGTGTATATCCAAGCCTTTGCCCGAACCACCCGCTGACATGTCGTAATAATTAAAGTTGTTAATGTATACAGGATTCAAGCCGCGGTAATTTAAGTCATTGTTCTGGCCGTATAAGAAACCCGCCTTAGGTTCGCCGGATGGCACGCCGCTATTTAAGGCAAGGTTACCCTCGTAATATAAGTAGTCAACTAGGTAGTCGGGATTGGCTGGATTTTCACTGCCCTGGCCATAAGCATGGTAGCCATATTGCATGCCGTTTAAAACCATGTTGTCTATGAAATACTGATATTCACCGTTGGACTTAGTCCGCGAATTTTGTACATAAATTCCGTGGCCATGTCCGCGGGTACCCGGGTCCCATACGCCAACATTATAAATAATGTTACCGTAAAATTCGCTGCCACCGGAAAGCTGCCAGGTATTTATGCCGGTGAAAATATCGTGGATGGTATTGTTAATAAACTTTATGTGGTGGCCAAAATTGTATATATCACCGCTCATATAGTTCCCATTCCCAATCGCATTGGAGTTGGTAAATTCCAAATCCCAAAACCATACATAACCCGAACCTTCATAAATTTCCAGTCCCCTGCGCGCGTCATTTAGGTTATGGTCAAATATGGCTTTTTCTCCCGGGTAAGACCTAAAAATAATTGGCTGGGTTTTAGTGCCATTTACATAACTCGTATATGAACCGGTATACCTGCCGCCGCGCAGCCAAACTACATCGCCCGGCTTTACGGATTTTTGGTTTGCAAATACGCTTTCCAAATTCCAAGGGTTGTTTATGCTGCCATCCCCTGCCGAACTGCCGTTGGGCGAGACATACCAGTACGTACCAGAAAGCTGCACTTTTTCTGCGCTAGGTGCAGGGGTCGGGGTTGGAGTAGGCGTCGGGGTTGGAACTGGCGCAGGAGTGGGAGTAGGGGTCGGGGTTGGAGTAGGCGTCGGCGTCGGCGCTGGAGCCGGGGTTGGCACGGGGGCTGGAACCACAATTCCTGAAACGGGCAACACAACATACACATTAAATTCTTTGTCCGTGTGGGTAGGGGCAACAATAGTACCCACTGGGGTAGACACGTTGCTGGGCACACCAACGGATTTATATACCGCCGTCATGGTAGTGGGTACGCTTACCTGACCGCCGGTATAGGTGCCACTAGCTATAGCACCACCAAAGAAATTTTGCGCGTCCCGGACTTCATATTTTGTGCCCGCAGGCATAAACGAAGAAAAATCCAGGTCAACGGTATTTTTGTTGTCCCAATTAAAGACAGTAATATAAGCGCGGCCATTTTCGTATTTGTTTGCGCGCACGGAAACTTTGGTGCCGGTGGGCCGGACGCTGCCGGTTGAATTATTGTATACCTGGGTGTTGTTTGGAAATGCGGACAAGTCAGACTTCATTTGGTAGACATTTCCGGGGTATAAGTCTTCAAACACCACCGGACCGACAAACACATTTCGGTTGAGTTTAAAATTCCTGCCCGTTTGGTTCTGCTGGACAAACTTGCTGGTGCCAACGACATAGTTGTCTTCCACGGTACCGTTTTGGCATTTGCCGTAAATTGAATAGCCAAAATTTAAACTCTGAGTTGTAAAACTGGAAAGCGGATAATATATGCTGTTGTTTTTTACTTGGTTGCCGTCGCAGGTTATGCCGCCGCCAACCAGCAAATTTCTTTCAAAACCGCCTTGCATCACGCCGCTGTTAAAATATGTGTTGCCGTCAAACGTAATGTTATTGAGCCACGCGCCGTCGCCGGAACCGTACGCTTGGCTGCCGTGGTTAAACCCGTTAAAGAAAATATTATCGGCAATAGTTTTTGTTCCGCTTTGGTTTTGAATATACAAACCGTGGCCGTGTCCCCTGTCTGATGCCAGGCCGCCGTTGTTAAAAACCAAGTTGCCATAAAATTCGGACGCGTCAGGCGTCGTGCCGGTAGACCAAAAACCGTTGCCGCCGGTATCATAAATGGCAAGGTTTATATATTTATTTTTCGGGCCGTACGCGGCCAAACCATAGGGCCTAAGATCGTTAGCAAACGAACCCGGTTGCGTGGTCCAGCGCTGGCTCCAGGAGTTTGTAATTTCAAAACCCCAGTACCAGGTGTTGGAGCCATACACGTTTAAACTGCCGCCGGCATCTATGCCGGTTGCAGCTCGGTCTAAAATAACCCGTTCACCCGGATACGCGCGCACAACAATGGGCGCCGTATCTGACCCTTTTAAATTTGAATCAAAGCGGCCAACATACGTGCCGCCCCTTAACCAAATAGTATCACCGGGCTTGACGGCAGTAGGGTGGTTTAAAGCCGTCTTTAAGTCCCAAGGACTGTTAATGCTGCCGCTGCCCGATGGGCTGCCGCTCGTGGAAACGTACCAATCACTTAAAGCTTTTGCCTGCTCTGCGAACGGGGGAAAAACGAACGAAGCGCTAACTAACACAAGAGCGCCCAAAAACGCAAAAATTTTATTTTTATTCATAGTTAAAATATCTAATTATTTTTTTATTTTAATGTGTTTTTGTTTCAAGGAAGTTGAATTCCTCTTCACCTTTCTATTTTAAGTATATCACATTTTTCCTTAATTTACAAGGGATTCATTAAAATTTTCTTTTTTTAGAGGAGTTTTTTTGTTTATTAGCTGAGGGGCTGCTAATAGCCTTATTTTGTGTAAATTGTTTAATTATTTCCCAAGTTTCACAGCTCACTCTTGACAAAACAAAAAGGTTAAGATAATATTTAGATATACATCTAAATATCTATATGTCTTTAACCCAAACCTTCCAGGCTTTAAGTGAGCCAAATCGAAGAAAAATTATTGAACTTTTAAGGGAAACCGAAATGGCCGTCTCGGACATTGGGGCAAAATTGGCCATTACACTCCCTACTCTCTCCCACCACTTGGACGTACTTAAACGTGCCGGGCTTATTTTAAGCCGGCGCGACGGTCAAAAAATCCTTTACAGCATAAATATGAGCGTATTAGAAGACATTACCGAACAAATAATTAAATTTTTAAAAAATTAATTATTTCTGGTCTCAAAAAAACTTTTTTAGGAGACCGGAAAAAATAAATATATGACAAACCCACTCAAGTATGACTTTAAAACCGAAGCTCCTGCCCTGGCGATTCTTGCGGGCGCGGGAGTTTTAAGCTGGTATTTTTATGCACACTTTCCGGAAAAAGTAATCACCCATTGGAATTTTTACGGCCAGGCGGACGGCTTTTCAGGCAAAGCTTTTGGGGCATTCTATATGCCGCTGATTTTAGCAGCTATGTACATTTTGTTTTGGGTTTTGCCGTTTTTTGACCCGAAAAAAGAACGTTATGCCGACTTTGCTTCGGCCTATTTCCACTTTCGCTTCGCCCTCCTCTCTTGCATGTTTGCGGTATTTGCAGTGGCGGGTTTTAGCAACCTGGGCTATAAAATTCCCATGGATAAAACCATAACTGTAATTATTGGATTGCTCTTCATGTATATGGGCAACCTCATGGGCAAAATAAAAAACAACTGGTTTGTCGGGATTAAAACTCCCTGGACGCTTTCCTCGGAAAATGTTTGGAACAAAACCCACCGCTTTGGCGGATACGCTTTTGTAATTTTTGGACTGATGCTTATTCTTATCCCCTATTTGGGCAAAACTTTGGGCCTGGTGGCTTTTATAAGCGGCCTTGCGCTTTTGGTCTTCGGTACCACCGCGTATTCCTATCTTATCTACAGGCGCGAACAAAAACGCATGTGATATAATTTAGCTATGAACATTCATAGCTACAAAACGCTGCCGGAAGCAACCGCCGCGGCCGGCGAACATTTAAACGAACTTTTAACGGACAATAAAAAATCCCAAATTTTGCTTTTACTTTCGGGCGGTTCTTCGCTTGCGATTTTGGATTATATGAGCAGTTCCGGCTTGGGAGAAAACCTCACCATTACCATGCTGGACGAACGCTTCAGCCAGGAAGCGGAAATTAACAACTTCCTTAAGCTGCAAAAACTGGATTTTTATTCAGGCGCGCTGGCTGCGGGCGCGAATTTTATTGGCACGCTCCCCAGGCCCGGCGAAAATGTGGAAGATATGCGCTACCGCATGGAAACCAACCTGCGCTCATGGCAAAAAGACCACCCCCGGGGAAAAATTTTTGCGGTATTCGGCATGGGCCCAGACGGTCATACTGCCGGCATTTTCCCTTTTGAGGAAGATGCGCAGTTTTTCTCGGAAAATTTTGAAAACCAGCACTACGTCGCCGGCTACAAAGCCGAAGGCAAGCATAAATATCCCGAACGCCTAACAGCCACGTTTCCTTTTTTTAAAAATATTGACGAAGCTATTTTATTTGCCTGCGGACAAGAAAAAAAAGAAGCTTTAAACAAACTTATAAAAGGCGCCGAACAACCCCACCGCCTACCGGCCTTAGGCATTTACGAAACCAAAAACTTTTCAATCTTTACCGATATTGCACAATAAATTACAGAGGCTTGCTGGGCTTGTAACGCCCAAGCTGCAAGTTGCCAGGGCCGCCTATGGACAACACTTCCTTTATGGCTTTTATTGGGTTTTGCACTTTAAGCTTGCCGATATTTTCTTTTACGTGACTGTAAGCATCCCTAAAAGGCATCCCCTCTTTTACCAGGCGGTTGGCTTCGTGGACCGCAAAAAATTCCGGCGCCAATGACTTTATAAGTACTTTCCTGTTGGGCTTAACTTTCCCCATCACGAGCGCGCAAACTTCCAGGCTGCGCCTTGCAATCCCCAAGCCTTTTATGAGTGGCTCTTTGGTCAGCTGCGTATCGCGGTTATAGCCGGAAATAAGGCCGGTGGAAATGTCCTTTACCTGGGTTTGAAGAGCCACGATTACGCGCACATTGCTCCTCATAATTTCAAAAATATCTGGATTCCGTTTTTGCGGCATAATGGAGGAGCCGGTGGTAAATTCCCAGGGCAAGTCAAAAAAATTAAATTCCGGCGTGGTGAACCAGATCATTTCGTTGGCCAGGCGCCCGAGCGTCATCATAATTTTTGTCAGCACGGAAAGCAAATGCGCTTCCGTGGTGCCGCGGCTGTTTACGGCGTAAAGCGAATTAATTTGAAGGCGCTTAAATCCCAAAAGCCGTGTGGTCAATTCCCTATCGAGCGGCAAGTTTATTCCAAAGCCCGCGGCCGCCCCAAGCGGGTTCTGATCGTTTAAATCATACGCGGCCTCGAGCAATCTATGGTCGTTAATCAGCTCTTCCACATAAGCGGCCGCCCAATGGCCCACGCTGGAGGGCATGGCCCGCCGCGTGTGAGTGTAGCCGGGCATGGGCACAAATTCATTGGCCTTGGCCATTTTTAAAAACACATTTTGCAGCTTTATTAATTCCGCGCTTATCTGCTTTAATTTTTTCCGCGTGTAAAGCCTGGTGGCCACCAGCACCTGGTCGTTCCGGGAGCGGCCGGTGTGGATTTTTTTTCCCAAATCACCCAACTTTTCCACCAAATATCCTTCAATCGCGGTATGACAGTCTTCGTCCGACTGTTTAATTTCAAATTTTCCGGCGGCATGGAGCTTTAGAATTTCGTTTAAAGCCTTGTTTAATTTTTGGTATTCGCCCGCAGTTAAAATTTTGGCCTTTACCAGCGCCTGCGCATGGGCTTTGCTCGCTTCAATGTCAAAAGGCAACAGCCTCAAATCCAAAATATAGTCGTTGCCGACCGTGTATTTTTCCACCAAAGGATGAAGCTTGGTGGATTTAGATTGCCAAAGTTTGGCCATAAAATTATTAGTTGTAAGTTGTAAGTAAATAAGTAGCAAGCAACTTACAACTCTACAACTTACTACTTACAACTTAAATTACTTGTATTCCAAAAGCTTTCTTCCATTCGCCGTCGCAATTTCAACCAGCTGGTCAAAATCATAAAACCTGCACGCTTCCTGCAATATGCGCATTTCGGTCCAGAGGTCGCCATCTATGAAAGGCTGATAAAAATCGGCGACATTATCAACGCCCATTCCTACAAGCACTCCGGCTTCGAGCATTTCCGGCACATTGGCAATGCTGTTATGCACGCCGGACTGCAAATCGTTTAACTGGCGCATGGATAGCCCGGCCGACGGGCAGGTTACCGCGGCAACCCCCAAACCTTTCATCCGCTTGTAAATTTGGCTGCGGTAAGTTTTAGGCTGGGCTGAAACCGACAAAACATGCACGCCCACTACTCGGCCCTCGTAGCCGTATTTTTCCGTAAAATCCAAAAGTTTTTCCGTGTCTTTTTCTTCCGGGTTATTTTCCTGGTCAATATGCACATGCAGCGGCTTGTTTAAATTTTTTGCGATGCTAAAAAGCAATTCATAATTTTCCAAATCCCTGGGACGGTCTTTGGAAGGCAGGCCCCCGGCAATATCCGCTTTGGCGGTAATGGCTTCATATAAATCACGTTCGGCTTTATCAACCAACCCGCCCAAAGGCTGGGTGATGGTTAAGAGTTTTATTTTTTCCTGATATTCGTCTTTAACCTTATTGGCCGCGTCTATGGCTTTGTGGCCCACCGCAGAATACGCATCTACAAAAGTACAGGTGGTTTTGCAGCCCTGAGCAACTAAAATATCCAAGGCTGTCCTAATGCGTTCCTCAATTTGCGCTTGGGTGGATGCCCGCTTCATATCGTCCGACATGCGCCACTTGGTTTCCATATCGACCATAGATTTGTCCAAACCCTCCTTGGTAATATAAAACGCCTTGTCAAAATGAGCGTGGCAGTTTACAAAGCCGCCTTTGGCCGCAATTGCTTCCAGCATTTGTGATTTTAGGTCCCAAAGTTTATTCATATATATTTGATACTTAACTATTTGATAAAAAATATTTTAATCGATTTTTTAAATATCTTTTTCCGGGTCCAGATTTAAGAAATTTTTCCCTAGTCCTTGCATCTTGTGGATTAATACATACCTCGTAATTTACCCCGTTAGAAGTCAGTCGCCTAAGGCGACTGCCGATGCCCTTGGCATCGGACTTCTAACGGGGTAAAAAAATAACCCCATTTCCCTATGTAGGGATGGGGTTGAAACGAGCAAATTTGAAGTGAAAAATTAAATTCATCCCCTTAACAATACCAAAGTGGAAAACTGCAGTCAACCCCCTTAAAATATGTTATAATATGGCTATAAAGGAGAGGATGTGCCCACGAAACCAATACCAAATCCACAAATCCCCTACACGCCGCAAAAAAACCCATCACCCGGAAAAACCGGCACTTTTGGCAATGGCCTAAAAAACGCCGTGGAGGCTCCGCTTAAAGGTGCGGGCAAGTTCTGGGAAGCCTTAGGCCCGGGCTTTACCACCGGCGCGGCAGACGACGACCCTTCGGGCATTGCCACCTATTCCCAAACCGGCGCCGGCTTTGGCAACAAGCTTTTGTGGCTCGCGCCTTTTTCTTTCCCGCTTATGGCCGTGGTGCAGGAAATGTGCGCGCGCATTGGCCTGGTTACCGGCAGGGGTTTGGCCGGCAACATTAAAAAGTTTTATTCCAAAAAATTTCTCTACCTGGTTTCCGGCTTACTGTTTTTTGCCAACGCCTTTAACATAGGGGCCGATTTGGGCGCCATGGCCGCGGCCACGCGCCTGCTTTTACCCGGCCTTAATTTCAATTTTTTGGTCAGCGTCTTTGCCATAATTTGCGCAAGCCTGCAAATTTACATTTCTTACCGGACCTATTCCAAATATTTAAAATGGCTCGCCCTAATTTTGCTGGCCTATGTTTTTGCGGCCCTAAACCTAAATTTGGATTGGACGCAAATTTTCCGCCAGGGCATTATCCCGCACCTGAATTTCAGCCGCTCGGAAATAGTTTTGGTATGCGCCATTTTGGGCACGACCATTTCACCCTACCTGTTCTTTTGGCAAACTTCGCAGGAAGTGGAAGAAGAAATTTTGCAGGGCAAAACTACGCTAAAAATCAGGCAAAGCGAAACCCATCCGGCTGAAATAAAAAAAATGCGCGCAGACGTGTGGTGGGGTATGTTTTTCTCCAACTTGGTAATGTTCTTTATTATAGTCACCACGGCCGCCACCCTGTTTAAAAACGGCATTACTGACATAAATACCGCTTCCGAAGCCGCGGCCGCGCTTAAGCCTTTCGCCGGCAAATATGCTTCCTGGCTGTTTACCTTTGGCATAATCGGCACCGGCCTCTTGGCCGTACCCGTCTTAGCCGGCAGCGCATCTTACGCGCTTTCGGAGGCCTTCGGCTGGCGCGCGGGCCTGTTTAAAAAACTCCGGCAAGCCAAAGCTTTTTACGGCACCATAATTGCGGCCATGGTTTTTGGGCTGCTCATGAATTTTTTAAACATTAATCCTATTAAAACCCTGATTTTGTCCGCGGTAATAAATGGCCTGGTCGCGCCTTTAATTTTAGTGCCAATTGTCCAGTTAAGCGATAATCCCAAACTTATGGGCAATTGGGTAAACAGCCGGCCGATTTCAGTCTTAGGGTGGATAATTTGCATAATTATGATTTTGGTGGGAGTCGCCACAGTCGCCACTCTTCTGTTTTGACAAATTTGGCTAGATATACTAGAATATACCAGTAAATTCACCCTCCTTAAGCCTTAAAGTCCTTTAAATGGACTGGGCTTAATTTAGAGGCAAACAAAAAACATTGCTTAAAGTAAGGATTAACCACCAAATAAAAGCTTCAGAAGTCCGCGTTGTCACTGAAGAAGGTGAACAATTGGGGATTATGAAGCTTTCGCAGGCCCTGGGATTGGCCAATGAACACGGCCTCGATTTAATAGAGGTCGCGCCCAATGCCCAGCCGCCTGTTTGTAAAATTATAGATTTCGCCAAGTACAAGTACCAGCAAAAAAAAGCCGAAAGCGAAGCCAGGAAGAAGGCGAAAAAGACCGAGGTTAAGACCATCTGGCTGTCCATGAGGATTGGTCAGCACGACATGGAGGTTAAATCCAAAAAAGTGGACGAATTCCTAGAAGGCGGCGATGTCGTCAGGATTGAACTTCGGATGCGCGGGCGCGAACAAGCCTTTCCCGATTTGGCCAGACAGCAGCTTGAAGGCTTTTTAAAACTCGTTTCCAAACCTTACCGCGTGGACGTGCCCATAAAAAAAATGGGCGGAACCTTTTCATTAACAATCGCACCAAGTAAATAATTTTTGATGCGAGGCCTCGACTTTACGTCGGGCCGAGCAAACAATATAGGGAAAAAGATAAGACTTGAAAAGAAAAAACCGTTAGGTTTTGTCTTTTCAAAAAAACAATCCTATGCCTAAAGTAAAAACTCACAAAGGTACCGTAAAAAGAATTAAAAAAACCAAGCGCGGCAAACTGATTGCTAGGAGCACGGGCCAGGACCATTTTAATTCGCGCGAATCCGGCAAGACGACCAAAAACAAGCGCCGGGATTTAGTACTGCACCCCAGCCACAATAAACTGAAATCATTAATACCGTATAAATAACTGTAGCATGTATCATGTAGCAAGTATTAAGGGCGAACCTTTTGCTTGATACTTGATACTTAATACTTGATACTAATTTATGACCAGAATCAAACGCGGCGTAGCCGCCAACAAACGAAGAAAAAACCTTTTAAAGCGCGCCAAAGGCTTTACTAACCGCCGCTCCACTAATTTTGTCTATGCGCGCCAAGCCCTGCTTAAGGCCGACAGCTATTCCTACCGCGACCGTCGGAATAAAAAGCGCGATATGCGCGCCCTTTGGCTCATAAGGGCCAACGCCGCCTTAAGGGACAGCGGCACCACTTGGAGCAAGTTTGCAGGCAAACTCAAAAAAGCCAACATTACTATAAACCGCAAAATGCTTTCCGAATTGGCCATCCGTCACCCCGAAGCTTTTGACCGCTTGGTAAAATCGGTATAAAAGCGCATGCTTTAAAAATTTAAAAGGGCATCCCGTATGGGATGCCCTTTTGTTATGTACAGAATTACTGTAACGGCTGCTGCTGGCCTTGGGGGGCTGCCTGCTGTTGCTGCTGGGGGGCTGCCTGGCTGCCTTGGGGGTTAGCCTTGTATTCCTTTATGGCCTGGACTACGCGGCCGTCGGACTTCAAGTCTTCCCAGAACAAAACCTGCGATCGGTTTATGTACATTTCGTCCACCGGACCGTGCAATTCCTGGCCTAACTTAACCAAGGAGATTTGCGGCTGCTGGTTAGCCTGGGCCTGCTGCTGTTCCGGCGTGCCCTGGAGAGGCTGCTGCTGGATAACCTGGAGGTAAAATATATCTTTCAGCCTTATAACGTCCCGATCCGTTTTTGATACCTGCCCGAAGTATACCTGGCCGTTGGTCAAAAAGACTGCCTGGTATTTGTCGCCGGATTCTTTTTTAGAAGAGAAGAGTTTGTCGCGGAAAAGCACGCCTAAGACTACCACAACTACCACAACCACAGCCAGTACGATCCAGGGCAATTTGGAAGATGAAGGGGCGGACTGGGGCATTAAAACCGGTTCGGGCCTTGGAGTTACCGGCCTGTTCACTTTGATTTCTTCTGACATAATATAGATTTTATTGTTTAATTAGTAATATATTGTTCAAGATAAAGCCACAACCTCCGGCTCAGCACCGCATTATTGCGAGCTCCTCAAGCGAAAATATTTTTCGGGTAAAAATTCGGCCGGTTTTTTTGGCCGGCTGCCTTCCGAGCCGGCGGTACCACAACAGCGGCACAAACGAAGCATAAATTAAGGGCGCCTGATTAAAATCGGCACGGGAATTTTCACCTTGGTTTAAATTTTGCAGAGAAAACGCAGAACCCACCACCCTGACTTTTGCCGCGGAATAATCAAACATTAACGGCCTTACCGACAGGGCGTAGGTGATCGGCGCGGCGGCGGAAAAGGACAGGCTAAAACAGGAAGCCGGCTGGTTTAAATTAATAACCCCGGCCGATTGCACGGCCATAAAAGCGCCCGCCTGGCCGGCCACACAGCCGTTTTCCAAAACCGGGGAGGAAACCGCTTTAACTTCTCCCGGGCGAGCAACTATAATATTAACCGAGCCCGCAGCTTGGGAAACTGAACCCGCGGTTGCCATTTGCACAGGCAAAACTTCCGCCTGCGGCAAATCGGCCATAAAGCGCAAAAAAGGCGTTATGGATAATATTGCCACAAGTAATCCCATCAATTTTGGATTTTTTATGTATTTCAACATTTTTTAGCCGTTTAGGCTGGAACAATTACATTTAATTATACCATAAATTAACGCCTTAATTAAAACTTTTCTATTTTTTTTATACCTTAAAAACATGGGCTTTTGGACCCTATTTTTTATTTATCCACAAACCAACCCATAGCATAGTTTACGACCCTAAAGTATTAAAATGCTAGTATGATAAAATGTTTAGATAATATTGTGATAAAATGATAGTATGATAAAATGTTAGCATGTTAACCCCCCAGCATGTCCCGTCCTTTTGACCCCACAACCCTTAATATTTTGGCCGAACTTGCCGACAAACCGTCCGTAAGTTTTTTGGAACTCCGAAAAAACATTTGCCCCCAAAAATCCTATAAAGAATTTTACAATACGCTTTACAGGCTCCATTCCGAAGGCCTTATAAAAAAAAGCGGCGACCAGGGGACGCTTAAAGCGGAAATTACCCACGAAGGCAAAACTTTGCTTATGAGAAAAACCCCGCGCCGCGACGGCGTGTGGAAACTTGTAATTTTTGACATTCCGGAAAAACACAAATACGTCAGAAGCGTCCTGAGGGCCAAATTAAAAAGCCTGCTATTTAAAAAATGGCAAAACAGCATTTGGGTTTCGCCTTACGCGCTGGACAAAGAATTGGAAGAAGAAATGAAGCAGCTGGCAAAAAAATATTTTGTCCGCCTCATCCGCGCCGCTGACATTAACGAAATGTCGGATTTGGAAAGAATGTTTAAATCTGATTTTACTGCTTAATACAAACCAAAAAAACTTTTTTTGGTTTAACTACGCAATAATTTCGCACGATATATTCTACCGTCCCTCTAAGCATGCTAAAATATTAGAGGAGGCTTTTTGTTTAGATAAAAATTCCAACTATTTAAAACTACACAACATGCCTCAGAATGATACTGTCATCAAACATTATAAATCCGGCGTAGAGCTGGAACATTTTATTTTAGACCGCAAAGGAAATGTTTCGAACTGGGCAAACGAACTAATTTCAAAAATCAAAAAACTCGACCCGACCAACGGCGTCAAGCACGAAATAGCAGCAGGCATGGTGGAAATTGCCACCGAAGCGGAACTCAATATACCCTATATTGGGCGCCAACTGTGCTCCGACTTGGAATTGCTAATTAAAACCGCCGAAGCCAATGACTTGAGCCTTTACCCCTTCGGGACGTATCCCGGCGCTTTCATGCCGGAAATCTTTGACACGCCCAGGTATGCCGCGCAACAAAAAATTTTTGGCAAGCAACGGCTGGCTATAGCAGGGCGCGTTGCCGGGCTCCACTGCCATTTTACCCTGCCAAAAGGCGTTTTTGATGAAAACCGCAGGCAAATAAAAAACTTAATATTTTCCAAGCATAAAGAAAGCCTTATTAACATTTTTAACCTTTTTACCGCTTTGGATCCGGCTTTAACCTGTTTTGCCCAAAGTTCGCCTTTCTATCAGGGCGATCATTTGGCTAAAGACAGCCGGCTGGTTGTATACCGCGGTGGCGAGGTCTTTAATTACCCTCAGGGATGCTGCGCGATATTTGACGGAAAATATGGGGGTCTCCAGCCGTATCTGGCTACCGGCACGGACTTACTCCACTTCATTGAACGGCAATTTGATTTTTTCAAAAAACTCTTAAAAGAACTGGAAATCAATATAAAAACCTTCCTGAAGCACGGGTCGATCCTAAGCGTCACTTGGGCGCCAGTAAGGATAAACGCCCATGGCACCACCGAACATCGGGGCATGGACAGCAATTTGCCGTCGATTGTCATTGCACTCTCTCTGCTCATAAAATACATAGCCAAAGAAGTTCAGGAAAAGTTTATTTCGGTCGTAGCTTCGGACGAAGCCATAAACAACCCCTTTGCCTATGACGGAAAAAAAATTATCATCCCCCCGGCTTCAATTGTAAGGTCGCACCTCCAGCCCAAAAGCGCATTTGAAGGCCTGTCTAACCCGGATATATTCCGCTATTGCCAGGCTCTTTTAAAACTGGGAAAGAGCCTAATACCCGAGGACAGGCTGCCCTTTCTATCGCCTTTGGATAATATGTTAAAAAGCGGAGAAACTATTTCTGATAAGTTGATAAAACTTGCCAAAGAGTCAGGCTGGAATGGCAAAAGCAGTTTAAACCCCGAGCTCTGCAGACATCTGGCCTTAAGTTCCGCAGAAATGCTAAAAACGGATTTGACCTCATTAAAACAGCCGCTTGTAGATTTTACCCCAAAAAACTGAACAGCAATTACCGCTTAATAAAGCCTATCAGCAAAGGCAGGACAGGCTTCGATTAACACACAAAGATCATCTTTGCTTAAAGCAAAGATGATCTTTGTAATAATATGCTTGAACCTATAGGAAAAATAATTTTTATTCGACTATTCGCTTTGTGACGTTTTCCCCCACCGGCAGCAGCCTGTCTGCACTGTTGGCTGGGACTACGGCAGAAAAGTCATTGTCAGGATTCCAGGAATTGTAGACGTCCAAGGAAGGATAAGGGTGGCGCGCCGTCGCTGTCAGGTAGTAAATGGTGCCGTTGTCGCTAATGTTTAGGCCGGGTTTGTGGCGGACGGTACCTTGGGACAAAATGTCGCCCAAAGGCAGGCCATCCAGCTCAGGAGCGGTAACTACCAGGACGGAAGAGAACTTAAAGCCCAATGTACTAAAGACCTGGGAAGAGACAAAACCGTGCTTTTGGCCTTCGGCTATTAAGTACACTGTGGGATTAGTGGGAGATTTAACAAGGCTGCCGCTGCCGGGCTTTAAAAGGGTGCCTTCGGGTACGCTTAAGTCTACGGAACTTGCCGGCTTGGCGTCTTTGAATTCCAAGCCATAGGATTTAAGCATGCCGGGGTTGGTTACGCCCTGCCTTTGGCCGTTTTGGATGACGTAGAAAGTACCGGAGTTGTTGATGAGTTTAATTGAATACGCGGAACCGTAAGTATTGCCTGAAGAGCCGGTTAATGACGATCCGCCGCTCGAAGATCCCGATGAAGATCCTCCCCCGCCGCTAGAAGACCCTGACCCGCCTGAGCTGTATGATCCTCCGCCGCCTCCCCCGCCGCCGCCTGATGATCCCGAGCCTTCCGAAAGTACCGGGGGATTTGACCCGCCTTGGGTGCCGCCCGTCTGGCTGTCAGCCGGCGTGGTGAAGGAAAATTTTTCCGGCCCCACCCAGCCGCCTGACTTATCGTAGGAAAATAAGGAATAATAATAAGCCGTCCCGCCGGCAACGGTCGAATCGGTATAAGTGCTTGAACCGCAGACCAAGGTTGTCAAAGGCTGTTCGTTACCCGGCGAGCTTAGGTGGCCGAACGTCGAACGGAAAATTTTCATGCTGGCACAATCTTCGTCTTCTGTGAGTTCCCATTCCAAAGTAACAGGCGCCGCGGCAAGCGCAGGCCGGATTAAACTGAATACCAAAAAACAAAAGCTGAAGGAAGCCAAACCAAGGAAAAATTTTCTGTTCATAATCATTAATTATGGATTTCTTAAGGCCGAGGCAAAAACGCCCATTTAGGCGAACCGTTAAATCGGTCCTGATAACCTATGTGCGTCCTATACCACTCCCAGGCATCCAAGCCCGAGCGGCCGTTATAAGAGAATTTGGTTAAGAAGGAGGAAGCGCCGTAGCTCAACACCGAATAGCCGCCCTCGTAATCGCCGTCATTAACAAAGCCCGAAGTCCTGAGCTGGTACTGCAACTGCATGGCATCTTTAACCTGTGCCCAGGTCTGGAAATAATTCCCGCTTAAGTCCATGGAAGGCGTGCGGTAATCCTGCGTGTAATAGGGGCTGTAAGAAGGATCAAAAACCTGCCCGAGCAAATTCTGGGCAAACCTTTCGCGCATAGGGCCAATTTGCGGATAGCCTAATTCTTCAATATGCCCAAACACCACGTGCAGAAAGGCATTTTGGAAAGGAATGCTCACGCGCGAAGCTTTGCTGGTGTCAGCTTCGCCATCCGCGCCATAGCCGCCGCTTAGGAAATTTAAAGGATTCGGGAATTTATTAAAGGCGTTTTTGCCGATGCACCAAATAGAAGTTTCAGCCATCTTGTTAAACGGATTGGTTGAACACGGCTGGTAGAAATAACCATTGGTTACATTAAACGAACCTTCACGAACAGCCAAGTTATTCATTAACTTGTCGGTAAAATATTTCTTTTCCGGCGTACCGTCCGGCGCTATAGATGCCGTCTCGGCTATGCTTCTAAATGCCCAAGCCACGCCCCTGTCTTCATGCGCGAACAAGCCTTTGTTATTTAGGCGCGTATTGGGATTCGGCACCATTAAGTCGTAACCCGCCACATTGTATAAGCTTTCCAATATATACCAATCCCCGCTCAAAAGATACGGGATATAGTAATAGTTCGGTTCGTGGGTAACATCGGGTGTCCAACCCGGAGTTTGGTCGTCATCGACAGCGAACATATAATCACCGTCCTGGTCCGCGCTTTTGCTTGTGTTGCCGTAAGTCTTGGGCCGCGCATCCAAGGAAATACTGCGGCCGAACATATCGTCGCTCATGCCAGAGACATACGCTTTGCCCGTCTTAAGTTCCCGCGCCTGCAAAGGTACCTGGTTGGCAGCTTCCACGTTGCCCATTAGTTCAGAAAAAAGTTCCGGATTCCTGCTGTCTTGCGACTTCATGGAATACAAATAAACCATTTGCCAGGTAGTGAACAGGCCAATGTCGGGACGTTGGCCGGCGGCGGGCTGATTTTTCCAAATTTGTCCCTGCACGCCCAATGTAGGATTGTAGCCAATGTCGCCCTTGTCGCTATTGCGCCAGCCTGGCGTGTGGCCTTCCGAATGTGAATAGCCGGTATCCAGCATGGCGTTTATGGCGCCATCGGTAATATTCAAATTGGTGTTAAAATTCGGAATGGCTTTACTGTAAACCAAATAGGGCAAATTGTAATCTATATAAGAAGTTCCCGGCGTTTGGCCAATATAGAAAGTCTTGCGCCAGCGCGTGCGCGCCAGCTGGGTAATGTTGGCCTTGGAATAGACCGGCGTTAAGCCGGCACCCAGCTTTAATGTTAAGTCATACTTTTGATTCTGCAATTTCTGCGTCCACATATTTTCCAAAATCATTTCGACTTTGGTGGAATTTGGGGTTTTGGGAGTAAAGGTTGCCACAAAAATCGGATGCATGGCTTTAAACAAGGAGGTGTCCGCCGCGCGCCAGCCACTAACGCCTTCTACAGTACCAAGCGCGCCCCAGGCGGCAACGCTGAGTTCCGGCGTACCGCCGTATTTGCGGCCGTCCGCATTCGGGCAAGAGCTCACCCCAATTTTTAAAGTATTGCCGGTCTTGCCGCAAATTCTTATTCTTTCTCCAAACAGGTTTACTACCGAAGGCACCGGAATATCGCTGGCATCCAGCACGTTCATGGTCGTATCCCCGGCTCTAAAATAGCCGTTGGGCGTGGCCAAAAACGAAGTTTTATTTTTATAGCCAAAATCGTACTTTAAGGCCGTACTTCTGTCTTCCAAAATTATTTGCGTAACAATAGACCCTTTTAGCCAATACCTGAAATCCCCGTTTTGGAGCATTGTACGGGCACTGGCTGACTGTGTGCTTCCGTCTTTACTGGTTTCAATCTGAGCATCAAAATTATATCCGGCCGCGAGCATTTGGTCTTTGGTCAGGGCCTGCGCTGTGCCGCAATTGCAGTTCGACTGGTTTACGAAATCTACATTTAACGAACCATTGCCCGGCAAAGTAGCCACAAAAGAAATAATAACATGTTTTACGCTGCCGTCCTCGTAGCGGCTCATTACATCTGCCTGGGTAAGAGTTGCCGAGCCATTCACCCTCGCCTGCGGATAATTGGTTATTTCACCTTTGGCAAATACGCGCGAGATGGAAAAAGTCCGCTGTTCCGATTGCGCGGCCCCGCTTTTTATAGTTACGCCATTAGAAGAGGGCATGGGATTAACTATGGCCGGCACGGTGGAACCGTATGTTGGTATGGTAGAAGAAGTGGTAGAAGTGGGTGTTGGATTGGGCGTGGGGGTGGAAATAGGCGGGGAGATCACCGCTTCTTTTTTCATCCAGGACAATTTTGCCACGGCATCAACGGCATTTTCAAAATATTCCATTTTTACCGTGTGGGTGCCGGCTGTTAAAGTTTTGGTATAGCTGTAAGTCGTTGCCGACTGGTTTATCCATTTGTCTATAATTGCCTGGCCGTCCACATACACTCTTACGCCGTCGTCTGCCGTCGCTGCAAAAATATAATCAGCCGCTTCAAAATTAAATTTGCCTTCGTAAGTAGCGGAAAATTTGTCCGCCGGCACGAGGGAGGAAGGGCTGCCGCCGGCCCAGTCAAAATTAATGGAATTAACCGTGGAAGTGGCTTTTAAAGTTTCAAAATTCATGCCCGCGTAGTAGCAAGCAGTAAAAGCGTTGGTAGCCGCGGAAGGACACACAAACTGGGGAGGAGATGAAGTCGGGGGTGTAGATACCGGGGGATCGGTTGAGATGGGAGTGGTAGTGGCCGCTGACTGGTCCAAGGCCGTATAATATTTGCGTGCAAGCAAAACACCCTTGCCATTGGGTTCGCTGTAAAATTCCACCTTGACCCTGGATTTGGGCGAAATAACATACCCCGAATAAGCCGAACCCTCTTTCGGGGCGTTAGCTAAAATTGCGGCGCCGTTTACATACAAAGAACCGGAGCGGTCCAAAGTCCTTTGCCACTCAACTCGGTAATTCCAAAAATTATTTTGGTAGCTTGCGGCTGTCACGGAAATTTTTAAAGACCGGTTATTTACAAGTTGGCGGGTGTAAATCACCGTATCGTTTGTTGTGGTAGTCGGGGTGGAAGTTGGCCCCGAAGCCTGGGCGGGCGGCTGGGTGGTAGTGGTGGGGGTAGATGTAGCAGGGGGGGTGGTCGGCGTGGTAACGACAGGCTGGTTCGGGCTCGTGGCGGGCGCGCCGGCAAAAGCGTAAATGTCGGAAACTTCCTGGCCGCTTAAAGCGCGGTTATAAATCCTCAGTTCGTCCAGTTCGCCGTAGTATGGGTTGCGTGGCGAATCGTCTTTGTCTCCCAGGGTGATGTTGGGATTGCTGCTTAAAGCAAGCGTGGTAGCCGTACGGGTAGCCTGCAAAGCGCCGTTTATGAACAAAGACAAAAGTCCGGTAGATTTGGCACGCTCGGCGCAAAAATGCTGCCAGGCGTCGTTGCTGACTTGGGAAGTGCTGCGGATACTTTTGTCTATGTTAATATCCGGACTGGCGCCGCCAACGCCAAAGACAAACCTGCCCCATGCGTCCACTCCCATCCCGAAGTCCTGTCCTATCCCCCTCGATTCCGAAGTGACTATGGCGGTGGATTGGTAATGTTCGGCGTCAGTGCCTTCGGCGTCGGTTTTTATCCAGGCACAAATTGTAAAGTCATCCTGGACCGGCTTTTTAAAAATTATTTTCTGCGTGCCGTTGCCGTCAAAGCTCGCGGCCTTGCCTATTTTCCCTTCAGCCTGGCTGGCGGTATTGGTTGTCGGCTTGTATTCGTCGGAAACCAAAAATCCGCCCTCAAAAGGAGCGGATTGATTTTCAAAAGGCAAATATACCACCAAGCCGCTGGTAGTCACCTCGCCCAAAACACGGGGATTCTTAACAATTGATGCGGCTGTCTGGGCGGCCAGGTTGTCTACGTAAAGGCTGGTCAAAAAACCCTGGTAGCCCACGGTCAGCATGCACAGAGAAGCAAATACCCAAACGGTAAATAATCGGCGGTTCATTATTTTTTTGTTAAAAACAAATAGTTAAAATTTTTATCTTTACAACGACTACGCAAAAAACTTCGGAACCAAAAAAACCTTGCAAAAAAACTTAAGGAGCCGGCTCCTCGGACCAAAATATTTTATTGTATTTTTGTTTGCTTTTATTTCAAATCCGAAACTCAAACTGTATATATTATAGCACATCTAGAAAATTTTGTCCAATGGAAATTCTCGCTTATTGATGCTTTATTCCACCACCCTCTTTGCCACCACATCGCCTATGGGTATTTGCCGGTCGGCTTCGTTAGCCGGGACTACGGCGGAAAAGTCATTGTCCGCGTTCCAGGAGTTGTAGACATCCAAAGAGGGATAAGGCAGCCTGTGGGTGTCGGTCAGGTAATAAACGGTGCCATTGTCGCTGATGTTAAGGCCGGCTTTGTGGCGGGCAGTACCTTGGGACAAGATTTCTCCCAAAGACATACTGTCAAGTTCCGGAGCCGTAACCACCAGTACGGAAGAGAACTTAAAGCCTAAAGCCGAGAAAACCTGGGAAGAGACAAAACCGTGCTTTTGGCTGTTGGCAATCAGGTAGACTGTGGGATTTAATGGGGATTTGACCAAGCTGCCGTCTGCGGGCTTAAGTAGCGAGCCTTCGGCCACGCCTAAGTCCACGGGACTGGCAGGCTTGGCGTCTTTAAATTCCAAACCGTAAGTCTTGAGCATGCCCGGGTTGGTAACGCCCTGGCGCTGGCCGTTTTGGACTACATAAAAAGTGCCGGAGTTGTTGATGAGTTTAATTGAATCGCCCAAACTTTGGCGCGGCAAAACTGACGGCGAGGCGGGCATAACCCCAAACGATCCCCCACTCCCGCCCGATCCGCCAGATGCGGACGAAGGACCGGAAGATCCCGCTCCGCCTGAAACGGGCGGAAGATTAGGCCCAAGTTGGGCGGGAGGAATTGGGGCCGAAGACGGAGGAGTTGAAGTGGCTAATGGAATTCCGCTAACAGTGGAAGGCGGAGTGCCGGAGGCGTTTGGCGCGGGAGGGTTATTCGGAAGTGCCGCAGAAGTTGATGTTGCTGCCGGCGCGGCAGGTGGCGTGATGACAACCGGCGGAACTGCCGGCGCAGCGGGTAAAGTTCCGCCGACCGAATACGCAAAATCCAAAGGCCCGTAAGTTGCATTGGTAATGCCGGTCGGGTACCAGGTATTTTGAGAAGTGAAATACACGCCGCTGTTTGCAAAAGCGTCGCCCGTGGTAACCACGCGGCTGTCCAAATCGCGCCATGTATCCCCTGCCGCCCTTTCCTGGCTGACCAGGTAATAAGTTTTATTGGCGGACAAAACCACCGGCGCGGAAAGCTGCGCGTAGGCAAACTGGCCGGACGCAAAATTGGCGAGGTTAATACTGACCTGCGTGCCGCTTACGTCCTGCCCGGCTGAGGCATCAACAATTTTTAATTGATGATTTTCAATGCTGCCGCTTTCTACAAATCTTGCCAGGGCTTTGATTGTCAAATTAGCGCTGCCGACAGTAAACTTCGTCCCCACCCAGCCGGTGTAGTCGCTGCGCAGCGTGCCTAAAGTTTTACCGGTTACAAAAATTTGGCTGCCGGAAGGAGGAGTTGATATCGTTCCCAAAGGGGCGGGAGCCGGCGACGGGGCAGGAACAGGAGCGGGTGGAACAACGGGAGTTGATGTGGCAACCGGCGCAGGGGCGGGAGTGGGAGCAGGAGCCGGCGCAGGGATGGGGCTGGGCGCGGGAGCGGGCGGCGGAGTGGTGGGGCTAGGGGGCGTGCCCACATAATATTTAAAATCCACGGGAACATAAGACGTCCTTGAAATGCCGGTGGTGCTGTAACCTGAACCGTTGTAATATACGCCGTTATTTACCGCTGCGTCGGTTTTCGTGCTTAAAATAGTGTTGCCATTGTTATGCCACTGGTCCCCCAAGATGGTTTCCTGGCTTACTATATAGTAAGACGTATTCGCGGAAAGAGTAACCGGCGAGGACACATCTGTATAAGCAAACTGGCCCGCGGTTTTTCCAGATGTTGTTACCGTGGCCGAACCCAAATCGGAGGCGTCAGAAGCGCGGACAATTTTCACGGCATGATTTTGGCTGTTGCCCGTTACCACATAGCGACCCAGGGCAGTTAAAGTAATAGGCTGGCTGCCCACAGTCATGGAAAAACCCACCCAGCCCGAATAATCGTTCCGGAGTGAATCAAAAGAATTTACGGAAGTTACAAAGCCGGCCGAAGAGGTTACGGGCGAAGGCGCGGGAGCCGGGGCGGGGCTGGGGGCGGGAGCGGGAGAAGGGCTGGGAGAGGCGGCCGCGGTTAGGGTTATGTTGGAACTTGTCTGGTTGCCGTTGCCGGAAAAAACATTGCCTGAGCCGCTAACGCCGGAAAAAGCGGCAGAGCCCGCGCCGGACACGGCGTAAGAGGCGTTGCCGGAAAAATTGTTGTCGGAAATTACCACACCCTGGGACTGCGCTGGCGTGTTCCAAAAAGTTATCCCGTCGCGCGAATGGCCGCTAAAGCTGTTCGAGCTTATGTTGAAGCCGTTTAAATTTGCGTTGCCGCCAAAAACTATCCCGGCAAGCTGGGGCTGGGAAGCGTTGGTGCTGGAAAAGGTATTGCCAGAAACAGTGACGTTCTGCCCCCCGTTGTTGAAATACAGTCCGCCTGTCAAGTTGGAGCTTTTGTTGTTGCGGATAGTATTTCCGGAGAAACTTGAATTGCGCAAAATTTCCGAAGAGGCGCCGTCTTCATTTACCACATAAATGCCCGACTGGGTATTTTCCTCAAATATGTTATTGCTGACGGTTACGTTGCGCGCGCCGTAATTTAAGGTTACCTGCAAACCATGGCAATCGTTCCGGTTTGCGGTGTTGCCGGAAATTAGGCCGGTGGAATTCGCGTTATAATACCCATCCATTAAAACTTTAAGTCCGGCGCAGCCGGTGTCATTGGCCGTGTTGTTTTGTACTTTTACGGTGCCCGTGCCCTGAACCACAATGCCGGAGTGGCCCGTTTTGTAGACAAAGTTGCCTTCCACAGTCGGATCGGTCTCTATTGCCGACTGCCACCAGTTGCCCAGCCACATGCCGCGCATGACCCGAACGCTTGGCTGCGGCAGGTTGGTGGTATCGCGGTCTATGGTAATATTTCGGTAAATATTACCTCTGTTTCCCGAAGCCTCAAAAACCGCGGTCGCCGCGCTGTCGGGCCCGCACTGCATGTTCATGTTGCGTATGGTAATGTCGGAAAAAACCGCGTTGGTGTTGTTGGTGGCGCCAAAAGCCGCAGCGCAATAATTGCTGTTGCCATCAACATTCAAATTTTTTATGGTACAGTTGGCGCAGCTTCGGACATCGAACAAAATTCCGCCGCTTATCCCGTTGGAAGCTGTCCCGATGCCAGTAACTTTAAAACCGCCGCCGTTTACTCCCTGCACTGTAATCCCGCTTCGGTTGCTTAAAGTTACGGTGCTGCCCAAATTCGCCTGGCAGTCGAAATTCACCGTGCCGTTGTCGGCTACGGCCGAGAATGCCTGGGCAATGGCGCTTGCGGCATCGCCCGCGCCGCACGCGCCGAAGCTGCTTATGTTAACGCTGGTGGCCGTGCCTTTTACCTGGCCCGATATTTCGGCATAGGTTAAGGCCCAAAGCGGTTGAAGTGGCATGAGCGCGGCGAGTAAAAGAGATGCGGTTGTCACTATACGAAAAAATTTTTTTTGCATACATTCTTAATTAATTAGGACTAATAGGTCGAATAGGTCGCATGAGACTTATAAGTCCTATAAATTTATAGTAGCTTATTTGCCCAAAGTATAAAGACGGTAGACTTCGGCGGCGGTAAGGGAGCGGGAATATACGCGCACGTCGTCCAGACTGCCGTCAAAGTCGCCGGCATCGCCTGCGCACGAACCCGTAGAGTATGCTAGCCATAGATAATTACTTAAGCCACTGGCAATGTACGTAGCCTGGGAAGTGGTATTTTCCAAAGAACCATTGACGTAAATTTTCAAGCCGCCGCTCGCGTCCCAGGTATTTACTATGTGCGTCCAAACTCCGCTGCTTATGGTGGATGTGCCGGTTACCGAAACCCCTCCCCCATTCCAACTGTAGCCGCGGGCATAGCCCGATACAATTGCCATTGGCGGCAGGCACCAACCTAAGGCGTCAGCTCGAGAAGACATGTGAATTATATTCCCGTCGGTTTCCCCGCTGTTCGGCCTTACCCAAGCCGCGAAAGTATAGTCTCGGTTGGAAGTGCCCGCTTCGCTAAAACCGCTTGCGGTAGTGTACTGGCCGCTGCCCGTAAAATTCATGCCCTGGCCAACTTTCCCAATGGCCGGGGCAGGACTGCCCGTAAGAGTTGAATTTCGCGCGTTGCCGCTGCGGTCGTAAACTGTGGCGCCGGAAACGTCGGGACCGTCAAAACTCCACAGGCCCACCAGGCCTTCCGTCATTTTGCTGTTTTGCGACGCGTTAACTTTGGTTTCATTCTGCGTATAAAGCGCGGCAATTTCGGCAGCCGACAACGCGCGGTTGTAAACGCGAACGTCGTCTATTATTCCGTTAAAATAGGCGTAAGTTCCACCTCCTAAATTAACATCTAAGCGCCCCATTTCAGGTTTTGAATCGGTAATGTTGGGCGACTGATCGCCCCCCACATCAAAATAGGCTGCGCCGGTTACCAACGAACCATCTACATATATTTTACTTGTCGATGCTATTAGGCCGGGAGTTTTAGTCATAACTACAAAATGCCATTCTGCGGTTGATAAAGCGTTATCGGCTTTAAATCTTTTTTGATAGAAATCCAAAGCTGGCCTTCCCCCATATAAAGTCATTGATAAACCCTGAGCTGTTGCATAGCGCTGTATTGAAATTGGCGCTGCATAATTAGAGTACCACTGACTTGCTTTTACCCACAGACTTAAAGTTAATGTTGCATCTCCCGAAATCCCTAAATTTTGACTTCCAACAATGTAGTTAGTGCTGCCGTTAAAATTAAGTGCGCCGCCTTTTTTACCAGTGGTCCAAGTTGCAGATGTTATTATTCCTGTGTTGCCGTTTCCGCTTGAGTCGCCGGCATGTCCGCCCGAGCCTTCATTCATTGGCCAGTAGCCCACTAGGCCGGAATTGGAAACCAATTTTCTGGTAACCTGCCCGCTTTGGTAAAGCGCGGTGATTTCGGTGGCGCTTAACTCACGGCTATAAAGCCTCAAGTCATCTATTTTGCCGTTAAAAAAAGCTTGTTCGTTTACGCCTGTGGGGGCATCAACGCCAATATATAGAGGAGCCGATGTGGTTTCGGTGTTTAAGAGCCCGCTTACTGCGCCGTCCGCCACTCCGTCCAAATAAAATGTTCCTGTCTTTGCCGCATTGTTAAAAACAAACGCCACATGATGCCAGGTGTTGAGGCTGGGGGATGTGTTGCTTGTCCTTAAAGCGGACCCGCCAAACTCCTGATACCAAATTAATTTATTCCCATTTGAAAGGCCAAATTCGTAAGTAGGCGAATTTAAACCATCGTTCTTGCTAATAATAATTCTATATGTGCCTGCTCCGCCAGCTATGTATATCCAGGCTGCCGTAGTTATGTCAGTACTTATCATATCCAAAGCCGGAGTGGTAGATGCGGCAATGTAGTCGCTGCTGCCGTTAAAATTCAAAGCACCGCCTTTTTTACCAGTTGTCCAAGTCCCGCCGGTTATTGTTCCGGCGTTGCCGTTGCCGCTTGCGTCGCCGGCTTTGTAGCCGGTGGCGTCGTCAAGCGGCCAGTAGCCCACGAGGCCGAGGTTGCTCGGCGGTTTGCCTATGGTGGCGGCCAAGGCTGTTTTGGGCAATGGGAAAAAGGCGGCGAGAATGGCCAAAAGGAGGAAAAGGGTGAAATGGGTTTTAAAAGGTGAAAGGGGCATAAAAGGGGTTAATTACCAATTCCAGCTGGTTAAAATGTCGCTGACTAATTGCTGGTTTTCAATTTTTGCCGAAATTTGGTACAAATGCCCGCTATGGACAAACCACACTTCCCGCGTTTTGCTTCCGCCCGCATCACTTTCAAACGCCACGGCCGGTTCGCCGTCGACCATTACATCCATAGTTTGCTCCATTGGCATATCGGGCAAATCCTGCGAAATTTTTTGCGCGGTGAGCGGGCCTTTTTCACTGAACTCCGTAACATATATTTGCGTTTGGCGGTTTTGCTCCCCTGTTAATTTTACCATAAGCATTTCGCCTTCGCCTTCGGGAAAAGTGCCGGTGCTGAATTTTTCGGCAAGCGAAAAGGTAAAGCCAAAAAGCGGATGGGTGTAGCTAAAACTTTCCGCGGAATTTTTTTGCGGTTGCAATAAGGCTGCGGGGTTTTGGAAAATGGTTTTTTCCGTGTTTGAGGCTTGGTCGGTTTTTTTACTTTTATCCCAAACAAACGTCCCGGCCGCTAAGGCTAAGATAATGGCGATTAAGATATAAGGGAGATTTTTTTTCATAAAAATTTTAATAGGTCCAATAGGACTTATAAGCCCTATTTTCCTAAATTATAAAGCTGCTTAATTTCCGCGGCCGAAAGGGCGCGGTTGTAAATGCGGACTTCGTCTAAAATCCCGTTAAAATAATACCCCGCTATTCCCGCAATACTGCCAAGGGTAATATCCACATTGCTTGTCCAGCTGTAAGAAAGCGTACCGCTCCCGTCAGCCGTGCCGTTTAAATAAAAAGTGGCACTTGTTCCGTTTATTGAAACCGCGGCGTGATACCATTCGTCTGTATTTAAAATCGTGTTAGCGTAAATAGCCGGACCGCCGGAGTCAAACAATGCCAGTCTTTGATAGTTGGCCTCGGGGCTGCCGTTAATTCCGGTGACAACAAAATTCAAACCAGGCCGGCGGCTTACTATTCCGGCCCTATACGAACTCGTAAACGCAGAGACTTTTATCCAGGCCGAAAAAGTCATGGCACTAAGCCCATTGAAACTCGCCTTCTGTCCGACATTAATAGTGTCGTCCACTCCGTCAAAACTCCAACCCTGGCCGATTCTGCCGGCGTCCGCGCGGCCGCCGGAATTGTCGCCGTTGTTGCCCTGGCCGCTCATATCCAAAATTTCCGCGGTGGTAGACGCCATATTTAAATTATTCCCGTTAAAGCTCCACAAACCCACCAGGCCGTCGGTGAGCCGGTTGTTGGTATTGGCGTTCAGCGTAGTTTCGTTTTGTCTGTAAAGATTTTGGATTTCGGCTGCGGAGAGCGCGCGGTTGTAAAAGCGGAGGTCGTCATACTTTCCGGTAAAAGGTATACCATGTCCATACCCAATACGGGCAGAAGAATCTACGGTGGCCTGAAAATTTGCGTTACTCCTGGAAGTTACTAGTGCGCCATTTACATACACAGCCATTGTATCATTGGCCACGGCATCGGAAGTGCCCGACCAAGTAAAGGCTATGTAAGACCATTGATTTTGGGGTATATAAGATGAAGTGGTAAAAGTTAAATCATTACTGCAACAGTCTGAACCGTTGCCCATGCGAAAATAAAATGTTCCGCCCCAATAATTAAACATAGAAATCCAATCCACCCAGTTTTGGCTGGCAGAATCGTGGGTTTGCCAGAAGCCCCACTGCGCGGCTGTCGGATAAACCCATCCGGCAACCGTGCCATTGGTAGAACTTATACCTGTGGTATTGTGAGTCAGGTACGTGTCGCCTCCCGCGAAATTTAATCCATTACTCCGTTTGCCATTTATCCAGGTAGGGAGAGCCCCGCCCGCAAACGTGGCAGTATTAGCTTTTCCACTGCTGTCCCCCGCCACGGTGCCGCGGTTTTCGTTAAAAGGCCAATACCCCACAAGGCCTCGTTCGCTGACGGATTTTCTTGTCACCTGTCCGGAACGGTAAAGAGTTGCAACGTCGGCTGCCGACAAAGCGCGATTGTATACGCGCACGTCGTCTATTTGTCCGTCAAAATGATGTCCGGTAGCGCAACAATAGGCCAATTTGCCGATTGTGAACGGATTGGAATCGTAAGATATGGAAGCTACTGTGTGAGAATGCGTGCCCACCTGCACCCCATTAACGTACAAATATAAATTGCCTGAAGCGGAATAGGTACCAACCACATGATACCATTGTCCGACCGGCAATAGGACAGATACGCTGTCATATGACCCATCACCAACTTCAAAAATAAATGAGTT
Organism: uncultured Candidatus Saccharibacteria bacterium; assembly: GCA_964504715.1. Lineage (GTDB taxonomy): Bacteria > Patescibacteriota > Doudnabacteria > UBA920 > UBA920 > JBBTRN01. Next base: position 72,738 of record CAZDEP010000003.1, read on the forward strand.
ACTGGCCGTGTAATAACCAAAAAAATACCCTGTCCCGCTGTTTAAATTCCCGCCACTCTCCACTACCGGTCCCCATTCATTATCTACAGCATCCGGCTTAATCCAAGCAGATACTGTTAAGGCTGTTGTGGGATTTAACACTGACGATGCAGTGACTGATACATGTTGGTCTGTGCCGTTAAAATCTAAAGCTTTCCCCCTCTTCCCGCTTGCCCAACTTGCGCCGGTAATTGTGCCGGTGTTGCCGTTGCCGGAAGAGTCGCTGGCAATTACGCCACTGGCGTCGTCAAGCGGCCAGTAGCCCACGAGCCCAAGATTGCTCGGGGCTTTGGTGAGGGTGGCGGCGCGGACGGGGAGGGGTCGGGCGAAGGGCGCGGTTAAAATAGCGGCGATGATTATAGTCAACGCAAGATAAGTCTTATAAGTCGTATTGGTCGCATAGGTCTTATTTGTCATATAGGTCGTATTGGTCCTTTACCTAATTTTCACCTGGCCACGGACTTTTATGGCCGGGGCTGTGCCTGTGCCGCCGGCGCCGGATTTGGAGCTGGTTTGTGTGGCGCCAAAGGAATAAAAAGTAGCCGGATTGCTTTGGTTGTTATATTCGGTAGCAACCCAGTCGGGACCGCGGGCCATGCCCTTGCTTAAACGGATTTCGTCCCCATACCCACTCAACATTTCACTGGCGACATCTTGCGTGTTAAAAAGCACCAGGGTATCTACGTCGGTAACCGGCGCGGCGTTACCGGTGTTGGCCCACGCGCCGGTAACTTGAACACCATCCACATATAATTTTGCGGTTGTGCTGCTGGCAAAAGTATAAGTGAAAACATAATGATGATACGCCGTAATATCCGTATCGGCCACGTTATGGTAATACGCCGCCCACGAAACATCGCCCGACTCGCGGTAATGAAAACTAATGGAATTAGAAACAGATTCCCCCACCCCGCCACCATTAAAGTCAAATTCCAAATTACGCTTGCTGCTAGAGCCGGCTTTTACCAGAGAAATTATTGGCCTATAACTAGTCGTGCCAATCCGCTTAATCCAAGCTTCTATGGTTATAATGTCCGCGGAATTATATGCCAGGGCGCCCATGGCAGAACGCTTGGCAAAAGCCGAAGTACTTGTAGCGCTGGCACCTCCATCTATATAGCCCGCAGCCGGGTAGACCGTGCTGTTATTGGTTAAATTATAAGCGTTAGTGGTTGAATCGTTAAGCGAAAGGGTTGTGCCGTTGGCTAAATGGTACACGGCCTTATAATAACTATCCCACGTGGAAGTCGCATTCTGCTGGTCGGCGGCGCCGCTGTTGCCGTAATATAAATATAAAACCGTATCAGATGTGCCTGAAAGCGTGGGCACGTTTACCCATACCAAAGTTTCCCCGGTGGAGGAAGAATATTTTTCTATTTCATGGTTGAGTTTGGTGCCGCTACTGTCCGTAAACAACATATCCGTGCCGTCTGTCTTACCTACGCGACCGCCGAAGGATGTGTATTTAAGTTCCGAATCGGTGACGGAAAAAAGCATGGGGAAATTGGACAAAGATGATGATGTGGCGACTTTGGTACGGTCTACGGTTATGGGCCGGCGATATGTCCACGAGGCATTGTACCACGCGGCGCCCGTGCTGGTGGCAGCGCCGGCCTTCACCCCGGCCCCCGAGCGGGTCTGGACCTGGGTAGCGCCCAATGCGTAAAAACTTGCCGGATCGGACTGGTTATAATATTCGGTCTGTATCCAGCCGTCGCTTCTCACGGCATTGGAGATCCTGAATTCGTCCAGTTTGCCGTTCCAGTAACTGCCACCGGTGGAAGGATTGCCGCCCAAAGAAAGACTAGCGGCGGTGTTCGCGGCAACAATGACAGCTTTAGTAAAATTTGCCATGCCGTCCAAATATACCGTGGCTACGCCGCCGGTTTGTACCACGGTCAAATAATGCCAGGAACCCGCGGAAAAACCCGTCCCTGTCCATCCCGAACCGCCCGAATTACCATAAGCAATATGGCCACTGGATGCGCTGGTCACAAAAAAAGCATAATCCCTGGTACCAGAAGCGCCCTTGTCATACACGGCCGCGGCGGAAGCATAGGCGTTTACGTAAAACCATGCGCTTATGGTGCTGTCGCCCGCCCCTACGCCAATGCTCGCCGTGTTGGCCCTGGTAATTTCCTGGCTTGACCCTGAAAAATTTCCACCGCCGCCAATTTTTCCCGTTGTGGCCGTGGCACTGCTTACTGTGCCATCGTTTGCGTTCGAAGTGGAATCCGGCGCGGCCAAATTAACTCCGTCCGCCAAATGCCAAATCAATTTATAGTTACTGTCCCATACGTTGGACGTATCCTGCTGATCGGCCGCGCCGCTGTTGCCGTAATACATATACAAAACCGTGTCGGTAACTCCCGAAAGCGAAGTCACTTTAACCCAAGCTATGGTTTCACCGGTACTTGAGGCGTATTTGTCTATTTGGTGGGACAGCTTAGTCGTGCCGTCACTGGAAGTAAATAATATATCGGTCCCATCTGTTTTACCAACTTTACCACCAAACGAAGTGTATTTAAATTCATTGTCCGTGGCCGAAATGAGGACTGGAAAATTTGAAAATGCGGAAGAAGTGGCAACTTTTGTATGGTCAATAACTATGGGCCGGCGATACGCCCATGATGCATTATACCAGGCCGCGCCCGCTGCAGCCGAAGCCGCGGGCAAACTAGTTACTGTTTGCACACCCAAATATCCATATGCGTAAAAACTGCCAGGGTCGGATTGGTTATTGTATTCCGTCTGGATCCAACCGGGCGTGAGCACACCGCCTACTATTCTGGCTTCATCGGCCTTCATGTCGGAAAACTGGTCAAGTCCGGTTATGCGCGCGGCAATGTCGGCGTACATAGTCACGCCGGTGTTATATAAAATCGATTGGGTAAAAGTGCCATTAGTTCCCACATTCATGCCGTTTACATATAATTTTTGGAGATTATTTGTGTCATCAAAGGTCGCCACTACATATACCGGGACGTTAGCGGGAAAGTTTGCGGTATAGGTCGCGCCCACAGTGCCTACGCTGGGCAATGTACACTTAAATTCCAAAGCGCCATCCACCGTGGTATCGTATGAAATTTCACAACCATTTGAGTCACCGCCGGAAATTAGGTCAAAAATCCTGCTCGCCCCTTCCGTAGACTCCCAGTCATTAAGCGGAGTAAACCAAATGCTCATGGTAAGGTCGGCATCGTTGTCGGAATCATAATTCCCCCCGTATGCCTCCTGGCTGGTACCGTTAAATGAGTAAGCCCCGTCTATTTTCCCCGAGGAAGTTTGGGTACCGTCGGTTGTTAAATTTCGCCCATTCTTGCTGTCGGTGGTATTTGCCAAATGGTAAACCCCGCGGTACGTTTGGCCGGTCCATACGTTGGCGGTGTCCTGCTGGTCGGCCGCACCGCTGTTGCCAAAATATACATAGAGTACGGTGTCGGTCGATGCTGATAATGTGGGAATTTTCACCCAAATAATTGTCTCGCCCGTGCTGGAAGCATACTTTTCTACTTCGTGGCTTAGTTTTGTGCTGCCATCGCTGGACGTGAAGAGAATATCCGTGCCGTCGGTTTTGCCTACCTTGCCGCCAAAGGAAGTGTATTTTAAGTCGTTATCAGTTACCGAAAACAGCATCGGGAAATTGGACAAGTCGGACCCGCCTGCGACTTTGTTTTTGTCTACGGTAATTTGCTTTCTGTAGCCCCACGAGGCGTTGTACCAGGCGGCATCGGCCGGCTTGGATTTTTGGGTAATAAAATATACGCCAAACGCACCTGCCAAAACCGCCACAATAAGGATTGCTGGCAACCGGCGCATAAAGAATTTTGAGCGGGAAATGAATATCATAATTTTGATGGGAAATTAAAGAAATGTAATGGTGGGGTAAAGGGTAGAATGGGTGAAATGGGAAATGAAGAGAGTAAGGGAATGAAAAAGGGATAAAGGGATTTAATGGGTTGAAACGGATAAAAGGGAAAGGATAAAAGGGAAGAGTGAGGAGAAGATTAAGGAGTGGGAGGAAATAAGGGGGGTTTGCCTTTGTGTTCCCATTCGCTTTTTTCCATAAACTGCCCGTTTTCCAAACGGACCAGGCCCAAGCTTTTAAAATATTCTTCGGTTTCGCGGTCGGCTTTTTTTAAATCATCAAAATAACTTTTGGCCTTCTGGTTTGCCGGCTTGGTTAGTTCCTGGTCCATTTTAAAGTCCAGGGATTTTTGGAGTTTGTCTAAAAGGAAATTTACTTCCTTTGCCTGCAAATAAATTTTAACAACCGGCGGAAAAGTTTCATTGAGCGGATAAAACTTTAAGGACTCCAGTACTTCCCGTCCCATTATTCCCTTTTGCCCCCTTTTTACCCTTTCTTTTCCCATTTCTATCCCCTTCTGTCCCATTACTCCAATTATGGGGTTTAATTCCGGATACACCCCCAAAATAATATCTTCGGCGTCATCTCTTAATTCTTCCACCGCGCCTATGGAAAAACCCAGGAAGTCAAAATATTCCTTGGTCGTATTTCTCTTCCATCCTTCCACAATATTTTTATTACCCGACCGGCCGCTGCGGGCCATTTGGTCAGCCAGGTCCGCATAAGTTTTTGTACGGGGAAAATGGGAAGCCAATTCCAAAGTATCCCTATGCAGAGCTTTAGCTTTTGTATAGGCAAGGAGTTTTTTATAGCCTTCGGGATTTTTGTTGAGCATACAGGGTAAAAAGGATTTAAAGGGTTGAATGTGGGGAAAGGGATTCTACCCCTTTGTTCCCATTATTCTTATTCCGCCGGGACGGGCGCGGATTCGGAAACGGTCGTGTCAGCAGGTGCAGGTTCGGCCGCGGGCTGATCAGCCGGAGCGGGTTCTGTGGCCGGAGCCGGTTCTTGTGTTGGCACAGTCTCATCTGCCGGCACGACAACTTCTTCCGTGGGCGCGTAAGACGGGCCTACGGTGGTGCCGACCGGAATGTCGTTGGCATCTTGGTAATCACCGGCGGTCGTCCCCGAACCCGAAGGCACAATGGAGCCGCTGCCTCCGCCTTGCGGCGTTTCCGTAACTTGGAGTTTCTCCCCTTGCGTCTGGTAGCCGTCCGGCTTGCCGGTTACGTTGTAATGGACCACGGAAGAAACCGGCTGGCCATTAAACCCAAAAGTCTTAATTACAAAACCAATGTAGTTGCCTTCGCCGTCCTGCTTAAAGGCGGCGACTTGCGCGAACACCGGCGTTTCGCTTTCCGCCGTCAATTGCACCACGGGCTTGCCGCGGCCAAGATGGTAAGTAAAGTCAATTGTAGCCATGCCTTGGCCGTCCGTGGCTATGCTGCCGGCAAAGGTGTTGTCTTTCATAATGAAGGCGCCCAAAACTTGCGCATCGCCGCGGGCGTTTATGCTGAATAAGGTTGATGAAGCATTTTGAACCGAAAGCAGGACGTCTTCTTCCGAAACAGTTCCGGCCAAAATTTTCATAGAGCCGTTTTGTGCAAAGATTACCCGGTTTTGGCCTTTGTCCTGCAGCTGCAGAATGTCGCCCACGCCGTGCTGGTCTATGACCAAAGCGTTGTTTGTCATGGTGGATGTGCCCACCTGGCCGGTTAACTGTCCGCCCGCGTCTTCCAAAGTAAAGACGTTATTTATCATTTGGTAGCCGGGCTTGATAAAGACTAATACAGTTCCGCTTACGGAAGTGGAGCTGGCAAGCGTGCTCGTGGCATTGGGTTTAAACTCTTCCAAAGCCACACCCAAAACATACCCTGAACGCGTGGCTTTCATGGCGCGGCCCGGGAACTGCGCCGAAGAAGTTACAAAGTCGCCGACTTTAATTTCGCCATTTTCGTCCGTTGCCTTAACCGGCACGCGTCCGACTAACCCTACGGCTTTCTTAAACTGGTTCAATTCATTCCTGCCGCCCGGGTTGTTGCCAATAAAGGCAGCCTGACTGGAGACGATACCAATTATTTTTTGATCATAAGCTTTGCTGGATTTTTGAATGGCGGAAACCAGCTTGGATTCTTTGTCTAGGGTATTTATAGTAGACGTGGCCGGAGTAGATGTGGAAGTTTCCAATTGGGAAATTATGGTGGATGTAGAAGACGTGGAAAGGCCGGCATCGGTTATGGCGGCCACCAAAAGATTTTCGTCCGTGGTAGTGGCAATAACCAAATCACCGGCTTCTATGGAAGTATCCCAGGTGTCAAAATATTCCGCATAGTCGGCACCACTGGCATTAAAGGCGGCCTCGCCGTAGACGTTGCCGTCGCCGCGCACCCTAAAGACGGCGTTGGCCGCGGTGCGCGCCGTGCCGCTGTAGGCAGTTATGAAGTTATAGAAGGAAGTGTTGCTGGAAGTGGAAGACTCCAAAGTCAGGAAGCCCGCGCCGCCCGCGGCCACCGCGGCAGTGCAGCCCGCGGCCTGACCCACACAAGGCACGGGAGAAGAATTGCGGATAAGCACGCTTGGGGAATCGGCGTCTGAAGTTATGACCCTAAGGCCCGTGGCCGTGCCGGAGCCTGAGGAAGGATTGCCGGCTTCAACAATGCTTATGTCGGAAATAATATCCAAAGCTGACATACCGGTGGAAGTGCCAATGCCCACCTTCTTGCCCACGGTATCTATATTCAACACCAAAGCGCCCGCGCCGTTTTGGATGTTTATGGCCGTGGTGGAGGAAATATTTTGGAACAGGCCGCCAAAGGCGGTATAGCCGCCCAAAAGTTGGCCGCCCGAGGAATACATATTCAACAAGTTGCCGGTCTGGGTGGCGCCGGCGGTTATGTCTATGCCGGAGTTGGCAGAAGTTTGGGTTGTGTCTATTTCAAACACCGGTGAGCCGGAACCGTTCTTTATGGAGACGGCGGTACTGGAAGAAATGTCTTGGACAAAAGCGCCGTAGGGAGA
>CAZDEP010000004.1:0-7640 GCA_964504715.1 uncultured Candidatus Saccharibacteria bacterium
GAAGAAAAATCCAAAAGCATTAAGGCTTTGGACGGCAACGACAGTAAAATTACCGGCAAGATTTTAAATAAGAACAAAATCATCCTGCATATGAAACGGGAGCATGACGGCAGCGAGGGCAACGTGTTCGTAAGGCTGAATGCCGACCACGAGAAAGATTTCGCCATTTCCAAAAAGCTGTTGGCCAGCAAGAAGATTGTAGGTTTAAGCCTGAATGAGTTTAAGAATTTGGAGATAGAAAATTTGTAATAGCGTGCAGCAAGTAGTAAGAATTAATAACCGGATATTTACAATAACAGCATTAACTTTTTCGTAAGCATCCTATATTTAATAAAACAATTAGATTAAATTAAGGAATGATTTTATGGCAAAAATAATAGGGATAGACTTAGGTACATCTAACTCCGCCGCGTCTGTAATGCAGGGCGGCACGCCGGTTATGATTCCGGCAGCGGAAGGCACGAGCATAGGCGGCAAAGCCTTTCCTTCCTACGTGGCTTTTACCAAAGAAGGCCAGCTTTTGGTCGGGGAACCGGCCCGAAGGCAGGCGGTAACCAATTCGGAAGGCACCATTTTTGAAGCCAAAAGGAAAATGGGCACCAAGGAAAAGTTCTCCGTTTTCGGCAAAGACTATACGCCTGAGCAGATAAGCGCATTTATTTTACAGAAAATTAAAAAAGATGCGGAAAGCTTTTTGGGCGAACCGGTTGCCAAGGCGGTAATTACAGTTCCGGCTTATTTTGACGACTCCCAGCGCCAGGCAACCAAAAATGCCGGTGAGATTGCCGGTTTGGAAGTCGTGCGCGTAATAAATGAACCGACAGCCGCGGCTTTTGCCTATGGTTTGGACAAAACCGGCAAAGACCAAAAAATTCTGGTTTTCGATTTGGGCGGCGGCACTTTGGACGTGACCATTATGGATTTTGGCGAGCATGGCGGCCAGGCGACTTTTGAAGTTTTATCCACCAGCGGCGATACGGCTTTGGGCGGCAAGGATATGGACAAAGCGCTTATAGATTATATAACGGGCGATTTTAAGGCCTCCTCCGGCGTGGATTTAAACGCAGACAAAATGGCTATGAATCGCGTGAGGGAAGCCGCGGAAAAAGCCAAAATAGAGCTATCCACGACTTTGGAGACCGACATAAACCTGCCGTTCATTACGGCGGATGCCAGCGGGCCAAAACATCTTCAATTAAAAATCACCCGCGCCAAATTGGAAGAGCTAATTAAGCCCATAGTCGAAAAAATGAAAAAGCCGGTGGAACAGGCTTTAAACGACGCGAAACTTACGCCTAGCAACATAGACAAAATTATTTTAATCGGCGGCCCGACCCGGATGCCTTCGGTACAAAAATTTGTCGAAGAATATATTGGCAAGCAGATTGAAAGGGGCGTTGACCCCATGGAAGCCGTGGCCAAGGGTGCGGCGGTCCAAGCCGGGATTTTAGGCGGGGACGTGCAGGGCAAGGAAATCCTTTTGCTTGATGTGACGCCTTTGACTTTGGGCCTTGAAACTTTGGGTGGCGTGCGTACGCCTTTAATTGAACGCAACACCACCATCCCGACTTCCAAGAGCCAGACTTTCTCAACCGCGGCTGACAATCAAACCAGCGTGGAGATTCATGCTTTGCAGGGAGAAAGGGAATTTGCGGCTGATAATAAATCTTTAGGCAGGTTTGTGCTGGACGGCATTCCGCCGGCGCCGAGGGGCGTGCCGCAGGTGGAAGTGGTTTTTGACATAGACGCCAACGGCATTTTAACCGTTAAAGCCAAAGACAAGGCTACGGGCAAGGAGCAGCACATAACCATCCAGGGTTCTTCCAATTTAAATAAGGAAGAAATTGAGCGAATGAAAAAGGAAGCCGAAGCCCATGCGGTCGAAGACCGCAAGCGCAAGGAAACCGTGGATATGCACAACCAGGCGGACACGCTGATTTCCGTTTCGGAAAAAACTTTAAAAGACGCGGGGGACAAGGTAAAACCGGAAGACAAGAAAGCCGCGGAAGACAAAATTTCCGCGCTAAAGGCCGTAAAAGACAAAGACAACGCGGAGGAAATAAAGAAAGCCATGGATGAACTTTCCGCCGCCATCCAAAAGGTGGGCGCGGCTATGTATCAGGGTGGACAAGAAGCAGGCAGTAAGAATCAGGAATCAAGCGGGACAAATCCATCAGACAATAAAGACAAAGGACCGGTGGACGCGGAGTATAAGGAAGTCCCCAAGGAGTAGTAAGAATTAAGAAGTAAGTATTAAGTATGGAAAAAGAAAAACAACAGCTGCAGATAAAAGCGTCCGATGAAATGCTTAAAGGCGTTTATTCCAACATGGCGCAAATTGCCCATGGTCCGGAAGAATTCGTGATGGATTTTGCCAATCTTGTACCTCCGACAGGCCAGCTTGTGGCGCGAGTGATTATTTCCCCTTCCCACGCCAAGCGCCTAATGCAGGCTTTAAACGACAACATCAGGAAATACGAAGAAAAATTCGGCACTATATCTTTGGCAGTCGTGCCGGACCAGAACATCGGCTTTCGTACTGAATAATCAAGATAACAATATAACAATTTAACAAAGAGTTTTCTGATGTTATTTTGTTATATTGTTAATTTGTTTAAATGAATAAGGATTACTATGATATTTTAGGCGTTTCAAGGTCGGCTTCGGCGGACGAAATTAAGCGCGCCTTCCGCAAAAAGGCCCACGAGTACCATCCCGATAAAAACGGGGGAAACGCGGAAAAATTTAAGGAAGCCAACGAAGCCTATCAGGTGCTTTCGGATGACCAGAAGAAAAAAGCATACGATACTTACGGCAGCAACTGGGAAGCGGCGTCGCGCATGGGCGGGTTTGGAGGCCAGGGCGGCGCCAATCCGTTTGCGGGCTTTGATTTTAGCGGTTTTGATTTTGGAGATTTTTCCGCCAGTGGCGGATCCGCCTTTGGCGGAGATTTGGGCGACATTTTCGGTGATATTTTCGGGCGCAGCCGCCAGCGGGCGGAGAAAAGGAATAAAGGCATAGATTTGGAAATGCAGCTGAACATTTCTTTTGCCGAAGCCGTCTTTGGCGTAGAAAAAGAAGTCACTTTGGAAAAACGGGAAAAATGCAAAACCTGCGGCGGCACCGGCGCCAAAGAGGGCAGTAAAATAATTACCTGTCCCAAGTGCCATGGCCAAGGCCAAATAAGGACCCAAAGGCAGACAATTTTCGGTACCATTGCTTCTTCGGTTAGCTGCGATAATTGCGAAGGCATGGGTAAGGTGCCGCAGGATGCCTGCAAAACCTGCGGCGGCACCGGCGCTTTACGCATGGAAAAAACCATTTCGGTTAAGATTCCCGCCGGCATAGACGACGGCCAGAGCGTGCGTATTGCGGGCGAAGGCGAAGCCGGCTACCGCGGCAGCCAGCCCGGCGATCTGTTTTTGCGCGTGTCAGTTGCCCCGCATAAGGAATTTAAAAGGGACGGTTTTAATTTGTATAAAGAGCTGCCTATAAGTTTTACTCAGGCCGCACTGGGTGCCAAAATCATGGTGGAAACTTTGGACGGAAAAATTGAACTTAAAATACCGACGGGCACTCAAAGCGGCGCGCAGTTTAGGGTAAAAAACAACGGTGTTCCTTACGTAAATGATCCCGGTAAAAGAGGCGATTTATTCATTACCGTCCATGTCATAGTACCGGGCAAACTGAGTAAAAAAGAAAAGGATTTGCTAAAGCAAATGGCCGAAGAGCGGGGAGAGGTGGTAGAAGTAGACAAGGGATTTTGGGAAAATATCAAAGACAATTTTTAAAGCAAGGCCGGACTTCTATTTTTTATCATGAAAAGAAAAATAGGAAAGTATATTGGTTTTTTGGGACTTATTTGGTTGGCTGCGGGATGCGCCAGGCAGCCGGAACCAAACCCGACTGTGAGCCCGGTATTATTGCCGGGCACTGCCGTTCACGTGGCCCCCGCGGCTCCGCCCTCAAACCCGGTTTCTGAAAGTGGCAATCCTCCGCAATATGTGGTTATGGCTTTTGACGGGTCTTACTCTTTAGAGATGTGGCAAAATACCCTCGACTTCGCCCAGCAAATGGATGCCGAAAATAAGCCCGTACATTTTACTTATTTTTTAAGCGGCGTGTATTTTTTAAATTGGCGCAAGTCTGACCGCTATTTACCGCCAATAAAACCCGCGGGTACATCGCTGATTGGTTTTGCAGACAGCAATCGCGATGTGGAAAAAAGGGTGGCATTTGTTAATCGCGCCATAAGTGAAGGGCACGAAATCGGTTCTCATGCCAACGGGCATTTTGACGGCAGCGCCTGGTCGGAAAAAGATTGGCAGCAGGAATTTTCTCAGTTTGATAATCTTATTTTCAATCTTGCCCAAAACAACGACGTGGACCCGCCTGACAGGGCGCGCTACACAATAAACCTTTCCAAAAAAGACTTGGTTGGTTTTCGTGCGCCCGATTTGGGGAAGGACGCCGCCTTATACGCGGTGTTGCAAAAAAACGGCTACCGCTATGACACAAGCGGGGTGGGCAAAGCAGGAGCCTGGCCAAAAAAGGACGCGTATGGCATTTGGAGATTTCCGGTCGCCCAAGTAAGCTATGGCACTACCACGTCTACAATTTTAGCTATGGATTACAATTTTTATTTTAAGCAATCCGGCGCCAAAGATACTGCAAAACGGGGGGATGAAAACTGGGATAAATTTTATAAGGAAACCTATTCTTCTTATTTGAAATATTTTAATTCAAATTATTCGGGCGCGCGGGCTCCGGTATTTATCGGCTCGCATTTTTCCGAGTGGAATGACGGGGTATACTGGGAAGCCATGAAAAATTTCGCGTCCGAGGTGTGCGGCAAAGCGGAAGTGAGATGCGTAAGCTATAAGGAGTTAATGGAGTATTTGGAAAGTTCGGGCCGCGCCAATTAAAGCTTTGGCGGATGTCGGATGGCAAGGCGGTATTTCTAAAAATTTTGGAAGCCGACCTTTTGGCGAGAGAGCCTGAAAGAAGTAAAAGTGTTTGGGTCAGGTAATTTTTTTTGCAAATTATTCTGTTTTGTGCTATAATTACAATATAGTTTTACTCTAAGCAGAAACAAAACAAACAAATGATTGGTTTGGTAGCCGTCGGGCAAGCAAGCGAAGCCCTAAAGAATTTTAACTGGCACAGCCCTTCGTGGGATTTGTTTATTTTTTTGTTTTGGGCGGTGGCCAGCGTATTTTATGCTTTTGCCGCCGGGCGGGGGAGGATAATAAATATTCTGATTTCCGTTTATATGGCCAAGCTGCTCACTATAGAAGCGCCGTTTTTAACCGATGCCATAAAGCAGCGTTTGCCCGAAAGCATCTTTGCAATCCAACAGCTGGTGGTTTTCGGGATTCTGTTTGTGTTGTTGTTCGTATTTTTGGGGCGCTACGCTTTTAAAACCTCGGCCGACCATAGGAAAAGCTCGTCGATTATTTTTGGGTTGATTTTTGCCGTGTTCCAAATTGGGCTTTTAATTAACACTGTTCTGACCCTGCTCCCGGGAGGCGTGCAGGCGGGTTTTGGGGAGCTAATTCAGGTTTTGTTTATTCGTAACCCGGCGTCGTTTGTATGGCTCATTGCTCCCGTGGCGTACTTAATTGTTCTGGGGAGGCATATTAGCAATCACGATGAATTTTAAACTTCAGAATTACCGATTTGCTGCGCTACAGATGTCTACAGAATTCTGCTTTTAATTTCTGCAGGCATCTGAAGATTAGTATTAATTAGTAGTTTTGTAGCTTTATGCATAAACATCTTGTAATATTGGTAGATGATGACGCTCTTATTATTAACACATTGACCAAACGGTTTTCTACCCGTGACATTGAGCTTTACACTGCCACGACCCCGGAGATGGCCAAAAGCTTATTGGACAAGCTGACGCCTGAGCTGGTTATTTTGGACCTATTGTTGACCAAAGAGGACGGCAGCGAAGGAATATTAGACAAATTAAAAAGCGAAGAGCGGCTAAAAAATGTAGTGGTATTAGTTTTGACTAATTTGGACAAGCCCGAATTAAAACAAATGTTGCTTTCCCAGGGGGTGAAGGAATATATAATCAAGGGAAGTTTAAGTTTGGACGAGCTTTATGAAAAGGCCATGGGGTATTTGGAACCGGGTATAAGTAGGTAGCAAGTAGTAGGTAGTAAGTAGCAAGTAAAAATTTCGCCTCCTAAAAATCGGGGCGAGATTTTATTTTGACCAGCGGGCAAAGATGCCGGTAGATATTTTTCTGCCGGATTTTTGTTTCAAGCACAGCTCACCGGACTCAATTTTACCGTCGTGGCTGCTGAGGATGTCTTCCGCCAGGTTATTTATGGCTAAGGCAGAAAAGTTGGTGGCATAAGCATTAATAAGCAAAAATTGGGCGTTTTCAGAGAGGAGTTTTGAGCAGTCGGATAAAAGTTTGGGGACATCGCGGGAAAATTTCCAGGTTTTGCCGCTGGGGCTGTGGCCGAATGCGGGAGGGTCAAGCACAATGCCGTCATAAGTTTGGCCACGCTTAAGTTCGCGTTGGACAAACTTCACAGCGTCGTCCAGAATCCAGCGAACGGAATTTTTGGGTAAGCTATTGAGTTCCGCGTTTTCGTTGGCCCAGGTTATTGCCGGTTTTGAGGCATCCACGTGAGTGACAAAACAACCCGCTTTGGACAAGACCATGGTTGCCGCGCCGGTATAGGCAAAAAGGTTTAAGATTTTATATTTTTTTATTTTGGAATCTTTCAATCTTTCCATCATAAACTGCCATTGGGCCGCTTGCTCGGCAAAAACCCCCGTATGTTTGAAAGGGGAGAGTTTTAAAGACAGGAGAATGTCCTGAAATTTTAAATTCCACGGATTCGGTAGAGGTTTATTTATTTCCCATTTGCCCCGGTCTTCGTCTTGGCCCGAGCGGTAAATGGCCCCAGCCTTGTGCCATTCCATTTCGGGTAGGTTCGGTTGCCAAATTGCCTGCGGGTCTGGGCGCATTAAAATCGCTTCGCCCCATTTTTCGAGACGATAGCCATTGCCGGTATCTAATAGTTCGTAGTCCCAGGGTTGGTTGTAAGTTTCAAACAGCACTATTATTTTAATTTAATGTCTACCAATCTGAAATTTTCGGGCGAACCGTCAATTTGCAGTTTAACCTGTTTGTCTAAAAGTGGGGAATAGTCGCGAGCGGTAAAAATATATATAGTCCTGTCTTCCATTACCAACATTAAATTACCCCTTTTCGCATCATCGGAAATTTTTAACTGTCCTTCCAAATTATTGCTGTCTGCCGGAGCAAGTTTGTCGGGAGCGGCGGGGGACTTAAGAGGTGCGTCCGCTTCCTGTTTCGGCAGGGGATTGGATTTTTGCGTCTTCCATATAATAACGCCCAGTAAAATTAGGACAACGGCCCCAATAATATATTCCCGATTTTTTATTCTCACCATATATTTTGCTTAATTATGTCTAACAATAGTCTATGGTATTTGCAGCTTTTGTCAAAGGGCTTGATAAAACCACTAATATATTGTAAAATATCGAGGAATTCCATATGGGTTGGTAGCTCAGTCGGTCCCGTCATCCGACGGGATTATATGCCGCAGCGGCCCGAAGTCCTGTCGCATGACTGGGATTAAGCCGTTTGT
>CAZDEP010000004.1:7740-75993 GCA_964504715.1 uncultured Candidatus Saccharibacteria bacterium
TCGGATGACCTGGCGATCCCATTAAAGATATGCATTATATATACATTTTATTGCTGTCTAATAGTGATTTGTATACTGGCAGGACTGATGATTTGAAGCGTAGGTTTTTGGAGCACGAGCGAGGTAGTGTAGAATCAACAAGAAATTATAGGCCGATTAGACTTATTCATTACGAAGCTTATATTCTTGACTCCGATGCTGATAGAAGAGAAAAATTTTTAAAAACTACCGAAGGAAAGAGGTTGCTTAAGCAACAGATTAGGGATATTTTGAAGAAAGAAAGTATAGTATAAATTAAATATTTACGGGTTGGTAGCTCAGTCGGTAGAGCAGCGGCCTTTTAAGCCGTTTGTCGCGGGTTCGATCCCAACACAGGACAAACGCCTTAAAGAAATTTAGAGCGTATACCTTTCAAATCGAATAAAGCATGGGACGGTAGCTCAGCTGGTAGAGCAGCGGCCTTTTAAGCCGTTTGTCCCGGGTTCGACCCCCGGCCGTCCCACCAATATAACTGTTAAAAAACAGTGCAAATTTTTGCACTGTTTTTTGTTTTCTGGATAGCTTTTTGCGGACTTCAGCCATTCGGCATAAAAGGGCTGTTTAAAAAGTCCGTGTAAAGCTGTTCAAAAGAACGGCAGGGCAAGGTCGATCCCTAATTTAAAATTAAACAAATCTTATGAATCCAACAATCACTCAAAAAACCTCAGCTTGCAGGCTTGAGTTGCCGAAATTCTATTTTGTTAATGTTTATAACATTCCCAAAATAAGACGGCAACAAATTTTCTCTAATTTCACCGTTGGAGACTTAAAAAACAAGGCTACCGAGCAAAGTATTGCCGGCGCCTTGGACAACTTAACAAAATAACTCCCCGAAGGGAGCTATTAAACTATCGATTGATTACCCATAGTTTAACATACTTCCCTTTCGGGCACAAGAGGCAACCTTATGAACACACAAGTTCAAACAGCCGTGAGACCGGCTATACAAACATCTCAAGATCCGCTGGCGGATAATTTCTTTACGCCAGTGGGAAACACCAAACCATTCTATAAAGCAGCGTTCGAGGGTTTCGCTGGCACGGGCAAAACATACACCATGGCTCTCATAGTCCTTGGTCTGTGTAAAAAACTCGGAATAAAGCGAGCGGTTATGTTCGATACCGAACGAGCGGCTAAATATCTGGAAAAAATGTTTGCGGCGGCAGGCATTGAGCTCTTAATTAGAAATAGCAGGACGTTAGTCGACTTAACCAAAACAATGGATAAATGTGATGAAGGCTTTTCGGCTATTCTCATCATCGATTCTATTTCCCATGTCTGGGAAGATACGGTCGAGGCATACAAGAAAAAGTATAATCGCACCGGCTTGCAGTTTCAGGATTGGGGCGTGCTCAAGCCGCTGTGGAAGAGAGAGTTTGCCGACCGATTGGTCAACGGCAAATATCACATCTTAATGTCCGGCCGTGCTGGCTTTGAGTATGAAAACGAAGTTAACGAACAAACCGGTAAGCGGGAAATCTATAAGTCCGGCGTAAAGATGAAAGTTGAAGGCGAAACCGCCTATGAACCGGACATGCTGGTTTTAATGGAACGCTTTGAGGAAATCTTAGGGAAGGATAAAAAGATTTACCGCCAAGCCACCATTATTAAAGATCGCTCGGGATTAATCGACGGCAAAACTTTTAAGAATCCGGAGTATAAGGATTTCGAGCCAGTCCTTCTGGATCTGCTGGAAAATCCTCAATCGCTTGTGACTGAACCGGAAACCGATAGCACAGGATTATTCCGCACCGAGGAAGATAAATACCAATACATCAATGACAAGAAAATCTGCCTTGAGGAAATCGAAGGGCAATTAGTTAAGGCATGGCCATCAACCGGAGCTGCTGACAAAAAGACCAAGATGGATGTTTTAGAGCAGATCTTTGGGACCCGCAGCTGGCTGGCAGTCGAGCAAAAAGGCTTGGATGCTTTGAAAAAAGGTTTAAGCGAAATTAAGCAGATTGTTGAAGTGGAAGTCAAAAAACAATTTCCTGACGTTCCGCCGGTAAAGGAAGGCGGAAGTGAAGCGGCTAAGAAAATTCGCGCTGGCATTGAAAAGACTAAAGGTAAAAAGGAATGAAAAAAGAATTACTTAAAGATTTACACAGGCTGAAAAACCAGAACGTGAGGCAGCTGGTTGAGGAAGTTCTCGCTCCGGAAGTAATCGACCATATAAACGATTATGCAGGTGGCATGATGGGAAAGATTCAGGTTGACCTGAATGATAAAGAAGCCTTATTTGCCATGGAGGTTTTGGAGGAAGCACATGTGAAGGAATTAATTTACTTCCTGCGTATGTGGCTTAAGGGCAAACAGGCTCTAAAAATTAAATAACCGGTTATTGGCTCTCGACCCGCTTCCTTTGTCGCGAGAGCGCAAGGGCAGCGGGATGGAGATCTAATTATATGGACTACGATCAGCAAATTGAAAAAATGTATCATCCGGAAAACTTTGAGAAGCCGGACGACTCTGAAACCGAAGATTAAATAAAAATCTAACTTTTAAGTTGCCCAAAGCTCAGCAAGCTGATCAACCCTTCAGCTTGCTCCCCTCGGGAACCCGTCACTCCCATGACTGCCAAACTCAAAAGAATGGATCAACCCAAGTATTCGAGAAACGGCAAAGTCTGCTTTCAAAGACTTTATTTTGAGCTGGAAGATGGCAGTTGGGCGGCCACGGACCTTGTTCCCTCATACAGGAATTACAAATGGTGGGAACCGGTGATTAAATCCGGCATTGGCACTGAAATCGGCGGCATATTTTTAAAGGATGGTTATCGGGACAAAATCAACGCCGACAGTCAGGTTTATATTCTCCAGGCTCCATTGCTTAAACAACCCCAGCCGGAACCTGAGTTCCAGCCCCGGACATACAGCTTTCCGAGTTTTACCAACCCAAAAAAATCATACGAAGTTAATTACCATAACGGTATCGCGCAGTGCACTTGTTTTGACTTTAAATACCGCAATAGAAAATGCAAACATATTAAAGAACTGGAAAAGCAAAAGTCAGCTGAAATTAAAAAACATCAAACGGTATTATTTTAAACTCTTATGTTTTATATCCAAATCTCAAATGGGCTACTGCAAGGCGCGCACCGCAAGCAAATGGGCGAAGCGGTGTGGGAGTTCATGTGGTGCATTGATAAAATCACCAAGGTCGACGAGGATGGTTGCGGCTGGGTCTTGGGAGGCAAGCCTATCAAGCTCAAGTCATTGACCGATGAAATGGGAGTTCACGCTACCACCGTTAGTCGCAATTTAAACAAGTTGCAAAAGTTCGGCTATTTAGGTCTAGTGCGAACTCCTTATGGAATAAAAATTAAGATAAATAAGGCTAAAAAGATTTTCAAAAAGAATAAAGGCAACGCTGTGGAAAAGCCTGGGGACAATAAAAAGAGATTTAGCACAAACGCAACGAGATTTAGCGTTTCTGCTAAATCTAATATAAGACAGTTGCACCAGAGGACAGAATATAAATATTCCATAAAACCTGACATGAAAAATTTAAAAAAACTGCAAAGCATTAAACAAACAAACCCAATAAAAGCCATATGACAAATAAAAACAAAATCATTTTAGACTTATGCGGCGGGACTGGTAGTTGGAGTAAACCTTACCGAGACGCTGGGTATGACGTAAGGGTTATTACTCTGCCGAACAACGATGTTAGGCTGTTTAATCCGCCAACACAAGTCTACGGAATCTTAGCAGCACCGCCTTGTCCGCAATTCAGCTTTGCCCGCACCAATGCTAAAACGCTTAGAGATTTACAAGGTTCAATGGAAATTGTTTTTGCCTGTTTAAGAATTATTTGGCAGGTGCAGTATAAGCCAGTCAGTAATACGGCAAAATATACCCGCTTAAAATTTTGGGCTTTAGAAAATCCTTATTTCGGACTGCTAAAGAATTTTATCGGTAAGCCAGGTTTTGTGTTTGACCCATGGGAGTTTGGGGACGGTTATCAGAAACGCACCGCTTTATGGGGAAACTTTAACGAACCGAAAAAGAATCCGGTGCCGATGACTAAAAAGGCAAAGATGAAAGCAAAAACCAATTCTTATTTACATACGATTAAATTTGATTCCATGAAAAGTAAGGATATTCACCCAGAATCGTTTGGTGAACTTGATCGTCCGGCGCGCAGAGCTATAACCCCTCAAGGATTCGCCCAAACATTTTTTAAAGCTAATAATTAAATCAAAATTTATGAAATACGAAGATTACAAAACTGAAAACGAACGGGAGCAAGAAACTATTCGGCACTTAATTAATTTTAAAAACAAGCACGGATACAGTCCCAGTTACTCTGACTTGGCTAGCTTAATGGGCATCAGCAAAGGACGGGTGGCGCAAATAATCTGGAACTTGGAAGCCAAAAAAATTATCACCAAGGATGGCAACAAAGCACGGACAATTCAGGTATTGTTGAAAGTTTAACTTTGTTTTTAAAACCGGCAATGGTCGAAGCCGTGCATTAATTTTGAAGGAGAATGAAACTATGAGCGACGAAAACGTTGACCAAAACACTGGTTCTACCCCAGCTGCCGAAAACAGCGAGCAAACCGGTGATCAGTCAGGTCAGGATAACTCCGGCCAGTCTAGTGAACAAAGCAATTAAATGGTAAGGTATCCGGCCTTGCTTCTAAAGTGAGGCCGGAGGTTAAAACTTTATGGAACTCAATATAAATTGGACAGTAGAAAAACGCAAGACTTCAGATTTAAAATTTTGGGAAGACAACCCCAGAAGTATTTCCCCTGCTGCCTTACAACAGCTGCGAGCTAAAATCATTTCCAAAGGGTTGCATGCGGTTTTAACCATTGATACCGACAACACGGTTTTGTCCGGTAATCAGCGCCTCACGATTGCAAGGGAGCTTGGCCTTGAGGAAGTCTGGGTCATGCTGCCTGAACGTGCCTTAACTGAGCAAGAGCGCATTGAGGTGGCACTGGAAAGCAATATTAACGAGGGCGAATGGATTTTTAGTAAGCTCTCAAACTTTGATCAGGAGTTACTTAGGTCAATTGGTTTTAACCCCGTTCAGATTGATCGGATTTATGATTTAAAAACCAGCGAAGATGATTTTGATGCAGATGCGGAAGCAGCTAAAATCACTGTTCCCAAATCCCAGCGTGGCGAAGTTTATAAACTTGGCAACCACCGCCTGATGTGCGGCGATTCCACCAGCGAAGCCGATCTTAAAACATTGATGGGCGAAGAATTAGCGGATTTGGTGTTTACTGATCCGCCTTACATGGTGGATTACAAATCGCCAAGCGGAATGTCTTACAATTCCACTAGGTTTGGCGGCAGTGGCGGAAAAATCTTTAACGATAATTTAAACGAACAGGATGCTTTGCAGTTCTACATTGATGTATTAAAAAATTTAAATAAGTTTAGTAAAGATTACACTCCTATTTATTGGTGGTTTGCTAACAAAAACAATCTTATTAACCGCTTAGCTTTTGATGAGACTGGCTGGTTTATGTCGCAGGTAATAATCTGGCTTAAAAATTCAATGGTCTTTAGCCGTGGACAGGATTTTCATCGCTGTTATGAACCGTGCATGTTCGGCTGGAAAAAAGGTAAAAAGCATTACACAGCCAGAGAAATTGCCAATTATAAAGATACCTTTGGTGCCATGGATATTGACGAGTTTCAGCATTACATAGATGTCTGGTATCAAAGGCGGGATAACACCGCTGAGTATGTTCACCCAACTCAAAAGCCGGTAAAGTTGGCAGAGCGTGCACTCAAAAAAAACTCCAAACAAGACAGTATTGTTTTAGACCTGTTTGGCGGCAGTGGCTCAACCTTAATTGCCTGTCAGCAAATGGACAGAAAGGCATATTTGATGGAACTAGACCCTAAGTATGTGGATGTAATTATTAAGCGCTGGGAAAAGTTTACCGGAAGCGCAGCAGTAAAACTATGACGCATGAAACAAACGGATTTAAAACCGCTTCCATCCAACATATCCAACGCAAAACTCATCCTGGCATACCATGCGCTGGCTACTGAACTATGGTATTTCGGCTATGGTTCGGAGTTCATTTCAGACAAGATTTTTGCTATGTATAAGCAGAGATTTGCCGAAAGCACGATCAGGTGGTGGTTCTGTAAAGATGGCCCCTTGCGGGGTTATTACGACCAATATGCGTTGGACATGAACGAGACCTTGAGAAACAAAGCCGTTAACCTGTTTATGGCTAATGTAGATAAGGCAGCTGGGTCACTGGCTAAGGCTATGAATGGCGAGGGTAACAGCGCCATGGTTGAGGCAGCTAAAGAGTGGCTTAATCGTTCCTTGGGTAAGGTGCCAGATAAGTTTCAGGGAGCCTTGGTGCATGGCACGTTTGCTGAATGGATGAAAGCGGAGGCATTAAAAAACCAAGAACAAAATGGACAATTTCAACCTGAAGACTCTCCAGAAAAAACCGATTAACTTTTTTCAAGCCGCTTGGCCGGAGATTTATTTGTGGGACAGGTTGGAAGAGATACTACAGTCTGTGGTGATCAATCGTCGAGTTGTAGTGCCTTCGGGGCATGGCATTGGCAAGACATGGTTATTGGCGCGCATTGCTTTGTGGTTTCTTTACTGTTTTTATCCCAGCAAAGTTATTACCAGTGCTCCGACATGGTCGCAGGTGGAGTTATTGTTGTGGTCGGAAATCAAGCATGCTTATTCCACTTGTCAGTTTCCGTTAGGCGGCCGAATCTTGGATACCCAGTTAAAAATTGAAAACGATTGGTTTGCCATTGGGCTTTCTACCAGAGGCAAGGCCAAGGAACGAGAATTCGGCACGCCAAAGTTTCAAGGATTCCATAGTGAAAACTTGTTGGTGCTACTTGATGAGGGACCCGGTATTGAACCGGAAATTTGGACATCAGTGGAAACCTTGATTACCGGCAGCAATAACAAAATCGTGGCTATTGGCAACCCCACTTCCCCGTCTGGCAAGTTCTATGATGCTTGTAAATCTCCTTTGTGGAAAAAAATAGAAATATCCAGTTTTGATCATCCTAACATCAAAACTAGTAAAATCATTATTCCCGGAGCAGTAACTAACGAGTGGATTGAAGAGCGCAGGAAAGAGTGGGGTGAAGATAGCCCGCTATGGCAGGCTAAAGTCTTGGGTCAATTTCCGGATGAAGGCGATGATACTTTAATTCCCTTGTCTTGGGCGGAGGCTTGCGTAGGCCTTGATTTGGGAACTGAAGGTGAAAAGAGACTAGGAGTTGACGTAGCCAGATACGGCAGCGACATGACTGTGTTCTGCACTGTGCTTGGGAAAACCGTTTTACCTTTGGAAGCAGTAAATAAAAAGGATACGAACTTTACCATTGGCAGAGTCAGGGTATTAAATAACCAGCATGATTTTAATCATATTGGCATTGATGATACCGGAGTTGGGGGCGGCGTAACTGATGGTCTGAAAGAAGGCCAAAGGAATGTAGTAGGTATTAACTTTGGCGAATCGGCCATTGAAAACGAGCGGTTTGAAAACAGGAAAGCGGAATTATTTTGGGTGCTGCGGGAAATCATTAGAGACAAGCAAATTAGTTTACCGGATGACAAAGAATTGATTAATCAACTATGCGGAATTAAATACAGTTATTCGAGGCATGGAAAAATTAAGATTGAAAGCAAGGATGAATTAAAAAAGCGCGGACTAAAATCACCCGATAAAGCCGATGCGCTTGCTATTGCTCTCGCTAAACAGGCTAAAATAATAATTCCTAACATTAGAATTTTATGATTATTCAATGCCCTTATTGCAATACTCCGTTAATGAAAGGCATGGAGGAGCTGCGACATTTGGCCGTAAATTTCAGTTTTGAAACTAAATGCGCGCATTGCCAAAAAATGGTAACAGTCGAATTACTATTTGAGCGCATTGTTATTATCAATCAGGAACATAAAACAACCAAGCTCGGCCCGGACAGCATTAGAATCATTAACAATTAAAAAAAGAAATTTATGGTTCATATCGTATTGCCCTTTGATAAAAATAAAACCACGGATAAAGACAAAGCCTATAAAAAAATTATGTGGCTGTTCAAACAATACCAGCAGACGGAAGATAAAAGTAACTTGGCCGAGATTCAAGAAATAGTTAATCAGATTGATTCTCGTTTTTACATTGAGTTTCGGGTAATCGGTGAACAACGCCCCTACCGAGTCATGTTTGTGCCGGACAGGATGAAAGGTATTAGTTAATGTGGTATAATATTGGTAACAATTTAACTTTAAAGCTTACGGGCTTATTGGTTTGCTCTCACGGGAGTAACCGGTAGGCCTTTTAAATTTATGAAATTCTTAGACAGGTTAAAAGCGGCGGTTAAAATCACGCTGGGCGAATTGCCAAGAAACTATTATTTCGGAATGCTTGGAGGCGGCAACTCTTTAAAACGGGCTTCCGTTGAGGTTGATCCTTACGGCAATCTGGTCGGATGGGTATTCTTTGCGATCGATAAGGTGGCGCAGCGCGTGGGCGGCATAAATGTGGAGTTATTTCAGCTGGAGAAAGGCGGCAGCGTTGAGCAGGTGGACGATCATGAATTGCTTAGCCTGATTTACCGCGCAAATCCGACCCAGACCAAATTCGACTTGTTTTACTTGACGACTTTGTATTTGAGAATTTGGGGATCGGCGCCGTGGTATTTGGAAATGAACGGCAAAAAGATAATTAATATTTGGCCGTTAAGACCAGACTTGCTTCGGGTTTTACAAAGCCAGGACGGCACGGTGACAGGTTATGAATATCGGGTGGGTGTCATGCACGAAACCCTTAAGGCGGACGAAGTGATTAATATTCGCAAATCCAGCCCGCAAAATCCCATGATCGGCTTCAGCGTTTTACTGGCATCGGCATTGGAAATTGATGCCGATGTGGCAGCAGCGGTTTGGAATAGGCATGTGCTGGAAAACTCGGCGGAACCCGGAGGCGTGCTTACGACCGAAGGAGGTTTAACCGATGAACAGTATAATCGTTTGGTGGAAAAATGGGAGGCAAGGTATGCCGGACCCACCAACGCAGGCAGGACGGCGATTTTGGAAGCGGGATTGAAGTATCAAAAAATTTCCCAAACCCAGCAGGAATTAGATTTCATTGAAAGCAGAAAGTTTAACCGGGACAGTATACTAACCATGCTTGGGGTGCCCAAAGCTTTGGTGATTGCCGATGACGTTAACCGCGCTAATGCCGAAGTCGCGGAGCGAGTATTTGCCAAAGAAACAATAGAACCTATCATGAGGTTAATTGTTGACCAGCTAAATGAATTTTTCGTCACAAGATTCGGCGATAATTTCTGGCTGGACTTTGAAAGCCCCGTCAGCCAAGACAGGGAGACTAAACGTTTGGAGGCTCAAGCCGGAACTAACGTGTGGCAAACAGTCAATGAAACGAGGGCGGAATATAATTTGCCTCCGCTCGAAGGTGGCGATGAATTGTATATGCCTTTATCGCTGGTGCCGCAGGTTGGCAGTGTTCCGGATCCGATTCAAGAACCAAAGCGGCATGTTATTTTAAAACAATCCGACACCCAATTCGTTAACTCTAAACATAAAAAGATTAAGCAAGCCGTATTGGCCAGAAGCTACCCCAAACGAAAGTTCGTGGAAAATATCACGGAAAAAGTCGTGCAAAAGATTAGCGAAAAGCAAAAGGAAAGTAGCAATAAAATTAAGGTCAAGTTGAGGTATAAAGACGAGTTGGTAAATGTCTGGGATAATATTATTGAGGAACGTAAAATGTATGTTAAAAAATTACCGCAACGAGCCGGTGCTTTTGAAAAGGTAATGCGTAAGTTTTTTGACGGCCAAGAAAATGAAGTTATAAAAAATTTTAATAAAGCCGGAGAGCCTAAAGGTTTGAACATTGAAGTGAAAGGCTGGATCGATAAGATACTGTTTAGGCGCAAAGATAACATTGAAGAGCTGGTAAAAGTAACGATGCCGTTGTATGAAGATAATATAAAGGAAGGCAGTCAGGATATTGCTATTCTCTTAGGCGTTGACTTGGTAGACATTATCGGCAATGCTCATGCCGTGGAATTCTTGAAAACCAAGCCCGTAAAATTTGCCGAAGCAGTCAACGATACCACATTGGAAGCTTTGAGGAATCAATTGAGCGAAGGGGTGGAGGCCGGTGAAAGCATGGGAGAACTTGGTAATCGCATTGCCGCGGTGTTTGAGGAAGGTAGAAGCGTCAGGACGGAAACCATAGCCAGAACCGAAGTCGGCAGTGCCATGAACTTCGGCAGGAACGAGCAAATGAGCGAACAAGGCATAAAGCGCAAGCAGTGGCTGGCGATTTTCTCAAATACCCGCGAAACCCATGCCGAGGCTAACGGCCAAGTTGTGGATATCGGCGACAATTTCGTCGTAGGCGGCGAAGAATTGGCATACCCTCAAGACCCTGCGGGAAGCCCTGAAAATGTCATTAATTGTCAGTGTTCAGTCGTTCCTGTGATAGAATAATTTGCATTAGTTTTCAGGTGTGATATAATATAAGCACAATTTAATTTTCCTCTCGAGCTTAAGGGCTCGGTAAAACGATTCACACGGGAATCGGCTACCGAGCCTTTTTATTTTTTCTAAATAACTTTATGGACAAAAAAGACAAAGTTTTAGTCAAGCAAATCAACCTTGAGGGTAAAGAAGTTAAACTGGAATTCAAGCATTTACCCATCAGCAATATTAAGATTCTGGATGCCAGCCTGGGCATTATTGAAGCCTATGTTTCCATATTCGGCAATGTAGACAGTTACGGCGACGTGGTGGAAAAAGGTGCTTTTGCCGCAAGCATTGCCAAACATTTTCCCCGCTACCCCAAAGGAGTATGGGCTCATGATTGGAGCCAGCCGATCGCCAAGACTTTAGAGATTAAAGAGGATCAGCAAGGACTGTATGTTAAGGGTCAACTGCTTTTGGATATTCAAAAGGCCAAAGAGGCTTACATTTTAATCAAGGAAGGCGTGGTTACGGATTTCTCATTCGGTTATGAGGTGGACGAAGCGGTCATTGATGAATCTACGGGCGTGAGACTTCTTAAAAAACTCACCATTTACGAATGGAGTCCGGTGCTGGTGGGCGCTAACGACAGAGCTACTCTTTTGAGGGTTAAAAGTGACGGTCAAGAAACTGCTGCGGAAAATACGGAAGAACTCTTGGAAGATGACGATGAAGACGATCCGGAAAAAGATAATAAAGAAACCGAGGAAAAAATCGGAAGAGTATTGAGCGAAGCCAATCGGAGCATGATTAAAACGGCCATGGATGAAATAGTGCTTTTGGTGACCGGACTGAACGATATTTTTAAAATGTTTGAGGCTCTTTACAGGGCGACAGAACAACCTCCGGGTAAGGGAGGCAACACTGTGGTCGAGCAGCGTGATAGAAGCAAAGTCGTAAAAAACTTATGGCTTCGAGACGCACGACAGGCGGTAAAAGCTGGTAATCGGCTGATACTGCGTATAAAGAAAGAAATTATTAATTAATAAGGAGATTTAGTTTATGGAAAAAGTTAAAGAGAAAGAAGAACAAAAAGCCAAAGAAATGGTCTTGCAACTTGAGACCGGAGAGGAAATTAATCTTAAACAATTAATTTCCGAAGCCACTGTTGAAGGCATGAAAGATGCGGGTCTTCCTTTTGACGAGACTGGAAAGTTCTCCTTGAGAGCCTTGCCCGTGGAAGTGCAGGATGAAGTCAGCCGCAAGCAAAAAGATTATGAAGCATCCGCAAACTTCATAAAGTCTTTAATTTTGCCCGTCAATTTGCACAAGGAATACGGAGTTAAGGCTATCGACACCTCTTCGGGGTCTTTCGGCACCGTGGTTCCCACCGAGCTTTACAACGAAATTGTGGCTCAAACCCTGCGCTGGCAGGTTGTCCGCAAGTATGCGTTCGTATTCAGCCTGACCGGTAAAATTGACGTGCCTACCCAAGGCACCGGCGTTACCGGCTTTTGGGTTTCTGAAAACGCGCCCGTCACCGAAAGCAACCCGACCAGCGGTAAAATCTCGCTCGACGACAACGGCGTGGCGGCTTTGATTAAGGTTTCGTGGAAACTGCTTCGCACCTCTCCGCAAAATATCACCAAGTTCGTTTCTACCTTGGCTGCTCGAGCCATTACGGACAAGGAAGAAGCAGCTTTCATTGACGGTGACGGAGCCGGGAAACCTTTAGGGTTAAGGCAAACCGCAGGTATCGGTTCGATTGCTCAAGCCGGAGCAAACTTGACCTACGATGACCTCATGGCTCTGTTCTTTTCCTTGCCCGCCACCTATCGCAGAAGCGCGCAGTTCGTCACTTCGTCCAAAGGCGCTCGTTTGATCCATGCTTTGAAGGACAGCCAGAACCGTCCGATCTTCCAGCCCAACATGCAGTTGGACCAGTTAATGGGTAAGCCCCTCTTGGAGAGCCAAGACATGCCCGCTAACTTGGGAGTTGGATTGAATGAAACCGAAATTTTCTTCGGTGACCTGTTCAACTACTGGATCAAGGATGGCTCGCAATTGGAAATGGCCACGCAGGATCAAATCGAGAACTTGCAGACCAAGATTGTCATTTACAAATACGTGGATGGCAAGCTTACCTTCCCCGCGGCCTTCCAGAAATTGACGGCAGTCAAGTAACCTGAAATTTTTGTGGGTTTTCACACTTAGCCCCTTACTAAGGGGCTAAGTAGAAAGCTTAGAATTAATTTAGAAAGGATATATATGAAAGTTGAATTTTTAGTGGATACCGAGCCTTTCATCAAGGGTGACGTGATAGAAGTCGCTGACGATCGGGCGCAGGACTTGCTCAACCAGAATTTGGTTGTCGCAGTTAGCCAGGACATTAAAGTCAAAATCCAAGCCAGCGAACCTAAAGACCCTTGCGAGGACAAGGCCGTGGAAACCAAGGCGATCACTCCGGAAGACGTGGAAAATAAATAAAACGTAAAAATCTATGCCCAATGTGACCATGACCAATTCGGAAGGCGAACGGGTAGTTTACATCAACCAAAGCGTTCCAGTGGGCACATTGAATTCCGATGAACTGATAAATGCAGAACTATTAAGACTGGTGCAGGTCTTTTGGAGAACAAAAGGCCCCCAAACCACCGCCAGATTGCAGGGAACTCATTCTGAAACTCCTGTCGCCGCCGATTGGTTCGATTTACAAACATTAGCAGTCGGATTAAATTCTGTCACCATAGCTTGCGTTAAGCGTTTGCGGGTGCAGATGGTGCAGACTAATTCAGCTCAAAATAACGAATTAAGCGTATTTGGCACCACCTAAATATGGAATTAACTTCAAAGGCGCTCACTACGGTTGAGCAGGTAAAAATTCATATCAATATTCAGGGCGCGGCGCAAGATGAGGAAATCAAGTTATTGATTAACGGAGCTTCGGAGTTCATTGAGAAATACTGTAACCGCAAATTTGTCGATGACTTCGTGTTGCCCGGAGAGGAAGACCCTGAAGCCGATCCGCCCGCGGTGCGCGACTTGCCTTACGATGTTGAGCTGGCATGTATTAAGTTGGTCGGAGCATTCTTAAATGTTAAAGATTCGGAAGGAGTGAAAAACGCATCGGCGGGCAATCTGAATATCACTTGGGCAACCGGGATTGACCAGAGCGTAAAGAATATTTTAGATCATTACAAAGTCTACAATGTTTAACCAAGTAACTTTTGAAATATGGAGATTAACCGTCGTATCCGGAGAAAAGAGAAGTTTTCAGAATACCGGCGAAAAGCTGTCCGGAGTTCTGGACCCTGTTGATGCGGAATTCGCTGCTTTGTCGGGCAGTTCATTCGGAAAATCTTTCAAGGTTTTTTCACAGGATAATAACAGCACGGTTAGGGAAAACGATCGTTTGGTTTTAGGCGGCGACACTTATGAAGTCAGAGGCTACCAAAAGTTTGATCATATTCCCAAGCATATTGAATTGATCGTGGAAAAAGTAATTAAGCAATAATGAATGTCCAGATTCAAGAAGTCAGAGGAAAATTATTGGAAAAAATCCCGTTTGCCGGATATTACTTGCAGATTGGAATTCAACAAGCCTTAAAGGACGCTTCCGCGCTTATCTGGAGATTAACCATAGAAAAAGCCCCGACTTCCACCGGCACCTTAAAAAAAAGCATTAACCGTGATTTGTTTCCGACTTACGCCAAGATTTACCCGACGGTAAAATATGGCATTTACGTTCACGAAGGCACGAGGCCGCATTGGCCTCCGCTCATAGAGCTTAAGCCGGGCGGATCCCTATATAGATGGGCGCAGAAGAAAGGCATTCCAGTGTTCTTGGTGGCCAGGGCAATTGCCCGAAAAGGCACTAAAGCCCAGCCGTGGATGGCCAACATTGCCGACAATCAGAAGGATGCGGTGGAACAGATTTTCTTAAATGAGCTGGCCAAGGTAGTTGAAAAATTAGGAGATTAATTATGTGGCAGGATATCAGACAAAAAATATTGGACGTGGTTACCGCAAACGGCAGCAAATTGCAATCCGTTTATAGAACCGACCGCAGCAAATTTGACGGCTACCCGGCCGCGATTATCGCTCCATCCGAACACGAGTCGGATTACGAAGATACTAAAACCGATGAGCTAACTTTTGTTTTTACCGTTACCGTTTTCCAAAGCATTGCCGACGTGGGAGAGGATCAAGCAGATATTATTTTGGAAAAAGTTGTCGATGAATTAATCACCTTATTTCTAGACCGCAGAGTTTTAGGGAATACCGTGGAATGGGTGTTACCGGTAAACAGCCGCTGGGGATATCAAGACAGGCCGGACGGACAGGTTCGGGTGGCAGAATTAAAACTTAGATGCAGAAAGTATATAGGCAATTAACATTAGACTCATGAAGAATAAAAATACCAACGACAATTTACCCGACTTGGAATTTAACTTCCCTCTTGAAGGGGTGGTTATTAAAGCCAAAACTTTGGAAGAAGCCCAAAGCGAATTAGCCAGGCGCAAAAGTCAAAGGTCTGAACCAATTAACGACGAAGGAGAATAATTTATGTTTTTACGAGGCGAAGATATTAATATCGGTTTAGGGGTGGAAACCGTCCGAGGCACGGGCGTGGCTCCAGCCGTATTCATTCCCGGCAAAACTCCGACGGGAGTGAGCGTTGATGTTGATAAGACTTTGATCAAAGAAACAAGGGCTAGTAAGGTTTCCAGCCAAGGCAGCGAGATTACCCGCATAGCGGCTGGTGGAAATTTGGAGTTTAACTTAAGAGTCAGCAGCATCGGCTATTTGTTAAAGAGTTTGCTTGGGGCGGTCAGCAGCGCGGTGGCCGGTGGCGAATCCGCCGTTTATAATCACACTTTCAGCATTTTACCCAGCAATCCGCAGCACCCTTCCCTGACTTTGGCGTTAAGCAAACCCGGCATTCAGGATTATGAATATCCTCTGGCTTTGGTCAAAAGCCTTGAAATCAGGACACCGGTTAATGATCTTATAAACGCCACGGCGGCTTTTCTGGCGCAAAAGGAAAATACGCACGCGGCCTACACTCCGGCGTTTGTCGCCAGTGATTATTACTTCCGGCATCAAGATGTCGTGATCAAGCTTGCCGACAACGTGGCCGGACTTGCGGCGGCCAGCCCGATCAAAGTAAAGAATTTCAAATTCGGCATAGATAATAAAGGAAGGTTTAATCAGAACGTTTCGGAATTAAACCCGAGCGACGTCATTGCCGATATATTCAGCCTTGAAGGCGAAATGCAGCTCGACTTGGTTGATACTTCCCTGCACGATATTTTTACCGCCGGATCATACAAAGCGTTGCAGTTAAAAATGATTCGCAGCGATATCACAATCGGCACTGCCAGCAATCCGGCCGTAACGATAACTTTGCCGAAAGTCAGCTTTGAAAGTTTCAATGAAAACAGAAAGATCGACGATATTGTCGAGCAGACCATTAAATTTATGGCTCACTACTCCGCTTCCGACGCCATGGCCATTCAAGCGGTGGTTACAAATGAAAAAGCTAATTATAATTCCTAAAAATATGGAACGAGAAAATATTACAATTGAAACGCCGGTCGATAAGCACGTTGTGGTGCTAAAAAGTTTTATTACCGGCCGCGAACAAAGAATTTTGACCAACATTTTCGTATCGGGAATGAAAGACGTCAAAGTTTCGGCAATAAACCAAGACTTAAATGTTCCGGAGGTTAACACCGCCTTAATCGATAAGGCCGAGGATGAAGCGTGGCGTTTGGTAATCGTATCCATTGACGGACACAAAGACGGCGATGTCATTGATGGCAAGCCTTATTCCCTAATCGATGCGGTATTGGATATGAAATTAAAGGATTACGAGGCCGTATCCAATAAGGTAAAGGAAGTCACGCAAGACAAACATTTTGAATCTCAAAAAAAAATTTAATCGTTGAATATCGCACCTTCTTAAGAAATGGCGGAGGTAAGTTGCCGGAACAGTTAATCATGGCAATGGTTTGCGAAAAAATGGGCTGGACATTGGAGCAATACCTGTGCCAGCCCGTTTGGTTTATAAAGACGTTGCTGCTTAAAATGAATTTAGACGCAGAGCATTCGGAAGAATTAAATAAACAATATGGCTCAAAGTAATTTGGAAATCGTAATAAAAGCCCAGGACGAGGCATCGGATAAGCTTAAAGGTATTGCCGAAAGCGCAAAAGGTATGGGCATAGCGTTTACGGCCGTGGGAGCGGTAATAACCGGGTCTTTGGCTTTTGCCATTAAGGCGGCCAGCGATGCCCAGATTCAAATGCAGGGCGTTGATACCGTGCTTAATGCCATGAAAAGCAGCGCGCAGGATGCGGCCGCCAAGGTGCAGGTAAACGGCAATGAAATGAAATTGAGCGCGCTTAAGGCGCAGGAGTTGCAGCTCAAAATAGCGGAAATTGAAAAGGGATATAAAAAGAACAAGGACGCTTTGGATGACAACACCGATTCGATGGACAAAAATGCCGTCAAACTGGCCGAATATAAAATACAGCTCGAGGCTTTAAACGCCAAACAAGAACAACAGCAAAATCTGTTAAAGCTCGCCACGGGCAACTTTGATATATATAGAGAGACTATCGTTAAGGCGGGCAAGGCGGCTTTACAGTTGGGCTTTGACGATGAGGAGGCCAGTCTAAGTATTACCAAATTATTCCAGCGCACCGGCGATTTAAATCAAGCCATTAAACTGAATAGTCTGGCAATGGATTTGGCTCGCAGCAAGCACATGGACTTGTCTACCGCCAGCAATTTGGTAGGCATGGTTTTAAGCGGCAACTCACGCGTGTTAAAACAATACGGCATTGATATCAAAGATTCGGCCACGGCCGGAGAGGCTTTGCAAGAACTCCAAGTCAGACTGAAGGGATCGGTGCAGGATTACGCACAGACTTTTGCGGGTCAAAGCGCGGTGCTCAAGGAAAAACTTTCCAACATAGTTGAGGAAATCGGGGGCAAGCTTTTGCCCGTATTAACCCAGTTGCTTGAACGCATCGCACCCATTGTCGACAAAATTGTTGACTGGATGGGCAAGCATGAAAAACTTACCACTGTTCTAATCATCGGAGTCGGGGCTTTGGGTTTGTTGCTTGCGGTTTTGGGACCATTGCTGATTGCACTTCCTGCCATAGTCGCGGGCATTCAAGCGGTCGGAGCGGCCATGATGTTTTTGGCAGCTAATCCCATTATCTTAATCATTGGCGCCATCATCGCCTTAATTGCCGTGATTGTTTTAATGATCACCCACTGGCAACAGACCAAGGTTATAGCTTTGCAAGTTTGGAATGAAATTAAGGAAGTCGTGGGCGGCGCCATGGAAACCGTGAAGAATTACATCGACGCGGGCATGACGTATATTCAAACCGCCTGGATGGAAGTTTGGACGGCGATTAAGGATTACGTTATCGGCATTTGGCAGGAAATTGTCGATAAAATTACCGGTTTTGTAAACGGAATAATGGACAAAGTTAACAGCGTCAAAAACGCTATTAGTAGTGTTGCCAGCTCGGTTGGCGGGGCTATTAGTAGTGCGGGTAATAAGATTGGCAATGCGTTTGGCGGGGGCAAAGCTTCTGGAGGTTCGGTATTCGGCGGTTCCACCTATCTGGTGGGAGAACAGGGACCCGAATTATTCACGCCCTCCTCTTCCGGAATGATAGTTCCAAATCATGCTTTGGGCGGTGCGGTCTTTAATATCAATTTTTCCGGAAATACTTTTATGGGAGATCGAGACGTGGCAAGAAAGATTGGAAAGGAGTTGGTGAATTACTTAAAATTAAATGTTAGGGTTTAATGATAACCGTTGAAATAAAAAAATTGGGAGAGGTCGTATTTACCGACCGCACTACATCGGTAATATGGGACAGCTTGAAGATCAGGCAGGCTTTGACCAAAGAGGTGGACTCCTGCAATTTCAACATGGAAAAATACGGGAGTAAAACATTTAAACCGGACGAAGAAGACGAGATCGTAATAAAGCAAGATGGAATAAAAATCTTTGCCGGTTTTCTTGTCAGGGTCAGGGAAACTTTGACTCCCAACTTAGTGCTTTCATACGAATGTGAAGCCAAAGATTATACCCATCTGCTAAATCGCAAATTGGTGAATAAAACTTACAGCAACCAAACCGAACTGCAAATCATTACCGATATTAAGAATACTTTCTCCGCAGCCGGTATCACCGTTGCTAATGTTGACGGAGCCAATGTCATTGAGAACATTACTTTTAATAATGTGGATCCGTCGGCGGCTTTGCAAAAACTGGCGGAAATTTTCAACAAAGATTGGTATATCGATTACGACAAGGATATCCATTACTTTTCCAAAGAAGCTAACGTCGCGCCGTTTAGTTTGAGCGATGCCAACGGAAATTACATATTGGAAAGTTTGGAAATTACCACAGATACGACGCAGATTAAAAACAGCGTATTTGTGGAAGGAGGGCAGGAATTGAGCGGCACGGTCTTTACCGAAAAATTCGTGGCCGATGGCACGCAGCATACCTTTTCCGTCAGCTATCAATATGCCAACCTTATATTGAAACTCAACGGCGTGACGAAAACCGTCGGCATCGACGGCACCGATGATTTTACCGGCAAGGACGCGCTATATAATTTTGAGAATTTTTCTTTAAGATTTAATCCTTTATCTCCCCCGGCCAATGGCACGGTAATTGAGTTTGGCGGCAATTTCTATTTTCCCATTAAGACTCTTGTCAGGGAAAGCACGTCAATTACCAAGTATGGCGAAAAGCAATTCCAAATTATTGACAGCAATATTAAAAATCGCGACGTAGCCAAGAAAAGGGCGCAGGCGGAAATCTATGCCTACGCGGCAAATCTTAACGAAGGAGGTTTTGAAACTTATACGTCGGGTCTTCGCGCAGGTCAACGTCTTTTAATTCAGTCGGACATCAGGTCTTTGAGTGATTATTACTTAATCAATAATTTGGAAGCCTCAATGTTTAATCCGAGCAAAATTATTTGGAAAGCGACATTGGTGAGCGTGAAAACTTTTGACGTCATGGACTTGTTGGCCAAGATTGTCGACAAAAGTAACTTGCAGACCGGCACGGATGAAATAGTTAAGACCGCGGAGATTGTATTGCGAAGCGTGCAGGTGAGCAGGAATATCCAAATTCAAACCCCGCAGTCAAAAGCAAGGATAGTCCAACTGACCCGGCTTTTTTTAAGCTATATTGATAACCCGCCCGTCTGGGTGGCCGGACCCTATAATCCCACTTCCCTAAGCGACCGCAAAAGACCGGCTTTTGCCGATCGGGGTTGTCTTTTAGGCAGTTAATTTGCTATAATATAGATAATAAATCAATAACTTTAAGGATTTACGGATCCTATTTCCAAAAGCATACGGGCTTTTCGGGAGTAGGGTCTTTTTTGTTTTTATGGACATAAAAGCTGAAGAAAAATTCATTAAACGTATTGGCTGGATTACCAAGTATAACTGGGAAAAGCTAAAACTCATTCCTAATTGGCGTGACTATTTTGACGTGAGTAAAATCTCCCCGCAAAAAAGGTTTGAAATATTTGGAGGCATTCCCGGATTGATTGAAGGGCAGCAATTGTTTGAAAACCTAACTCCGACTGTTGGCTTTCAGCAACTTTGCAAAGCCATGAGTGGCAATATTTCCACGATTGCGGAGATCGGAGTTAATTATCACGCCATGGGCACGGGCACGAATTCTCCGGCTGCCGGTGATATTCAATTACAAACCGAGAGCACCAGAAAACTTTTAGCTTCAAAGACTTATTCAAACAACAAAGCTTTTTATACCGCTTTCTATGCAGCTACCGAGGCTGTGGGAACTTTCACTGAAATCGGTTTGTTCATAAACGGATCGGCTACTGTCAACTCCGGCGTGATATGGGACAGGTCGCTGCTTTCGATTATTAAATCCAACACACAGACCTTAACAATTGATTACGAGGATACGTTCATTAACGGATAATCTATGCCTAATTGGAATGCCGGTGACGAAGTCACCTCTGCCAAACTCAATAAATCTCTGGCGGGACTGGCAGCTTCAGCCCAGGCTACGCCAGATATGACCTTGAAAGTTAACGAGGGCGTGGTCAGGTTTGGCAAAAGCGAAGTTCGTTTTAGTGGCGGTGACTCTCCGAGCTTCACCGCACCCGGATCCAATAACCGGATTGACCTGTTAGTAATCAATTCCAGCGGCATTCTAGAAATTATTCAAGGCACGGCCGCCACTTCTCCCTCGGTTCCTGCTTACCCTTCCACTAAGTTTGTCATTACCGAAGTTTATCTGAGAGCTGGAGCAACCAGTATAAAAAATATCGATGATTCTACTAATGGGTATATCTATAAGGATGCCAGGGCGTATGCGGTATTGCTTGATAAATTCGGCGGCGATGGCAGCGACGGAGCGTTAAGTATTTCTTCCGGCACGACCACGATTAATTTAGGTGATGCGGCAATTGTCGTTAAAAACTATTCTTCCATAGCCATTACCGGCAGCGGCAAGTTGGCTTTCAGTAATCCTCATGCCGGTGGAACTTTAGTGGTCTTAAGGTCGCAAGGAAACGTCGACATTACTTCTTCCACCGTTCCGTGCATTGACTTAAAGGGCATAGGAGCCACTGATAGCACCACTCCAAATTTCTTTGTAGGAACGGTTACGGTTTACGGCGGTGTTCCCACGGGCGGGGTAATTTGGGACAGAGCCAGTTCGTATACGCCCTATACCAGCGGCGGAGTTTCATTGGTTACTAGAACTATTTGTCTTGCTCCGGGTGCCGCTGGATCAACTGGCGGAGGCGGATCAGCCGGTGCGCCAGGCGGCACGACTGGGCGTGGCGGTGGCGGGATGCTCATCGAGTGCGGTGGCGCATGGAATTTTACCGTTACCAATGGAATCGATATTTCCGGACAAGATGGCGGCAATGGAGTAAGCGGTAACGGATATAATGGCGGACTGAATTCTACGGGACCCGGTGGCGGAGGGGGCGGTAATTGCGGCATGTTCTTAGCACTTTATAATTATCTAACGACGAATACCGGCACTATAAAAGCTGCGGGAGGTAAAGGCGGAGATGGCGGCGGAGCCGGTGGATCTTGGAATTTTGGAGCAGCCGGAGCCTCTGGAGGCGGAGGCGCAGGATCAATGGAAGGCGCGGGAGGTAATGGAGCGACGGGAAGCGGAACGACCACTCCCCCCAACGGCAGTGTCGGTTCCGGAAACGGATCCGGCAGCGGAGGGGGCGCAGGGGCTGGATTTAACTGGGGCACTAGCAATTTTACCGGACCCAGTTCCGGCGGCGCAGCCACTTCAACTTCCACCAAACATTCTTTAATCACTAAAAACAATTATTTTTAAATCTATGCTCAAAAGAATTCAACTGCCAAGCGGCGCAATCGAATATGTCGATACAAACCCTAACCTGATTAAAACTACAGGCAAAAAAGCCAAAGGTCTGATTAAAATGATGACATCTAAGATCGTCAAGACTTTAAAATTAAGTAAATAACTTTATGACCATTAACGAAATAGTAAATTACGCTGGATCAATCGGCATCTTTGTTTTTGCC
Organism: uncultured Candidatus Saccharibacteria bacterium; assembly: GCA_964504715.1. Taxonomy (GTDB): domain Bacteria; phylum Patescibacteriota; class Doudnabacteria; order UBA920; family UBA920; genus JBBTRN01. The sequence goes on from CAZDEP010000004.1 coordinate 29,849, forward strand.
ATTGGTTATTTGGTAGCGCAATACAAAAAAGGTGGCAATGAAGGCAATGTGGAAGTCATCAAGCTTTTACGCGAGCAGATGGAAGGCTTAAAACTGGTGGTTTACGAAAACCAACAGGAAGTTAAACGGCTTTCGGATGAAATTATAAAGCTGAAGACTTTGGGAGAAGAAAAAGATAAAAAGATTAAAGAGCTTACGGAGCTTTTACAGAACAAAGATCCACGACTGCAAACTTTCATGAAAGATACTACGGATATTTTAACTGAGATCAAAAACTTTATGCATAATATTAACCAAAATTTTGAAAGGAAATAACTATGGACGAATTACAACCACAATTTAATACCGGTATCTTAATTAAAGATCCCGAGCCAACGGATTATATAAAGGGAACTAATTCTCCGATTGTCGCAGAAAAGGTCAACCCTTCGGGCGACTGGTCGCCTTATATTTCCACTCCCGAGGATCAGTTCGATCCAAAGCATGTCTACGACACTATGAACTGCACCGGCTTTTCTTTTACCAACGTGGTGGAGATGTGGATGAATTTTTACATTCAGTCGGGACGAATGCCGGTCGACCATATGCAATTCTTGAAGGATAACGGCTACTTGGATCAATACGGCAAGGTCGATTTGTCCGAGCGGGCTTTAGGGGTTATGGCTGGCACCGGATCCAATGGCAATTATCTGCAAACCGTGGCTCAGGCCGCAAGGACATACGGCCTTGCTCCCAATACAGCTTGGCCATGGGATTGGGATAAGGTTTCAAACATTAAAGAATATTACGCTCCTCTTCCGGACAGTGTTTGGGAAATTGCTGCAAAGTTTAGGGATTACTTTGAGATTCAGTATCACTGGTTCTTTGCGGGGATTAACGCCGTTCCCGACGCTTTAAAGGAATCGCCTTTGTGGGTTGCGCTTTGCACCTGCCCTGGTTGGGGCAATCCTCCAGTGCCGTGGTGCGGAGTGTCTGAAGCCAATCATGCGGTAAGTCTGATTAAGGAAGATTTAAAAACTAACCCTCTTATTCTCGATCATTACAAACCTTACATTAAACAATTAGCATTAAACTACGTGATACCTTGGCTTATGCAGGTATTCGTGGCAATAAAGGACACAAAAGAAATGATAACTTTGCAAAAGACCCCGGACGGAACGTTCTATTTAAATCTGAACGGCAAATCCAGCATTGGCATTGGTGATATGAATGCCGCGCAAATCTTTTCCGATGCCGGGATCATGCCGGAAGACGTGCCAAGCGTGCCAACCCAAACCCATACCTTGGCCAGTGGCATCATCTTGCACAAGGTCGATAAGAAGTAATAGGAAGATTGGATAATGAAAATTATCTTTAAAATAATATTAATTTTAACAATTATTGTCTTACTGTTTGCTTTCATCACCAAGCAAGCGGGAGGCTATTAGAAAGGAATCTTTATGGAGTATTTATTGGGTGTCGTAGTGTCTATTATAGTAGAGGTGGCCAAAAAGTATTTTGACGCCAACACCTTGGGCACTTATTTCCTCTTGTTAGTAGTGTCCTTGGTTGGAGCCACCGGCTATTACTTCTTAGCTCATTCTGCTTACTGGACTACGATTGCGGAAATATTGACCATTGCCGCCGCTTTCCACAACTTAGTCATCAGGCGTTTGAATCCTGAAAAATAAACTATGCATAATTGGGTTGCCGGTGAAGAGGTCACCGCTACAAAACTTAATGAGCTGAATCCGGAAGCTGACACCCGTATTAGCAAAACCGAACACAATATCCTTGAACTCTATTTGGAGAATTATTTTGCCAGCAAGAATACTCCTTTTCAAGGCTTATTTTTCGATGGCTTTTCCGATGCCAGCAAAGCCCAAACCGGCACTGGCAATATCGCCAGCGTGGCGGTAAGTGGCCAGCCCAACGTGCCTTTGGCCAATCAGGCGGAAATCGATTTGTTTCCGCCCGGGTCTTTGGTGGAGATTTATGACGGAAGCAACAGGGAGAGCAACGTGGCGGCAGGATCCACGACCGGACCCGTAACCGATTTTACCAGCGCGGATTGCAAGGCTGCCGACGGCTTTGCCTATAGTGAACAGGATGGGCAGGGTTTTTGGTTTGACGACGGCGTGGTTTCCGGCAAGCGCAGGGTCAGGAGAACCGGTAATGGCGGCTGGGGATCCGGCGGCGATGGAGGGTTTTTCACCAAAACCATGGCTGTGGTCAACGGCGCAACTTACCGCATTCAGGTCACCTGCAATTGGAACTTTCCTGACAGCCAGGCTGCCAAAATTCAGTTAGTAGTAGATGGAGTGGTCAAGCAGCAAAAAGATCCTTTGGGCGACGCCGCCAACGGCTATGCCACTACCGGCGCCATTACCTTTGACGTTAATGCGGTTGCCTCCGGTTCAAGCATGAGCATAGCTTTAAAAGCCTCACAAAACAGTAATTTCGGGACGGGGAATGAAGATAGGGCGGATTGGTCTAACTTTTCCGTGACGCACACGGGGTATTTGCTCATCATGCAGAATAACTTGGCGAGCAGCTACGCCCAAGGCGGATTTGTAAAATACACCACGGCCACCATAGACACCTCTAATAAACGTTTAGCCATGACATCCGGAGTCGGCGATCTAAAAAGAGTTATTTACCAAAGTGTGGACAGCGTATTTACTCAATTGATGGCCAGCGCATACTTATGGATAATGAGAAAGGTCACGACCAAGTTTCATCCGAACAGTTCCGTGGCTCAAAGCGCCAACCAAGTTACCGTTACGGGACCTTCGGGGACTTTTACCATTGGCGACATCATAGATATTTATATTGCGAATAAAACGATCAGGGAAAGAAAGGCGGTCAGTAATGTTTCGGAAGCGGGAGGAGGAGGCAATGTTGGTTTTGATACTACTACCGGTATAAATACCACTAGCACGGTCTTTACTTATGCCCATAATGTGGCAAATCAATCTAATCGTTACTTAGTGGTTTTCGTAGACGCAAATAGCTCCGCTCCTTCGGGTGCAACTTATAATGGAATAGCTTTAACTAAAGTAGCCGAACAAAACGTAGGCGCGACTGGAAGAAACACTAGTCTTTGGGTTCTCGCTAACCCTGCTATTGGGAACAATAACGTGGTGGTAACTTTTGGTAGTTCCCATGACGCCAATATTAGAAGCTATAGCCTTTATAATGCTTCAGGCGTGGGAACACCATATACTACTGATTATTCCGTAAATAATAATTACAACCCCACTCTTACAGGAATGAGTGGCGGGATGATACTGGATTTTCTCCGCATGTGGGGTGACCCGGGTGGTAGCGTGGTTGCTAATAACGGCCAGACCAGAGATTTCGGTGGAGCGGGCGGAACCGACTTAAAAACTTATCACAATACGGTTCCCGGATCCATTGTCAGCTCTTATAGTTGGCCGACCAGCAGCGGACACTACGCAGCCAGTATTTGCGTTCTGCCGACGATTCCCGATATAACGTTAACGTTTTCTCCAGCGATCCAAAAGTCGGGAGGCTTTGTCACTACTGACTGGGTAGAAAGGGTTGATGTATTGCCAAAGATTAGCATTACGGGCAATAGTGAGGCTAGAAATTTTGTAGCACCTGCTTTCCAAAACTCCATGGACGTATTGGTAGACACGGAAATTTACACCGAAGACGAATATAATTATACTCCGGCAACGCCGAAAGAAACGGTTAAAATATATTTGGAAATAACCAGAGGTGATACCACACTTAATCCTTACGCTAAGCGCTTGGGAGTATCTTTGAATACTTGAGGGATTTAGCTTTTGTGCGAAAAATTGCTATAATTACACTAACTTTATAAAAAATTATAGCTTTTATGGATATACAAAAATTCTTAGAGGAAGTTTTGGCTATACCCAACGAGTCAAGGACTTTTGAGTTTAAGCGCCTTGGCAGCAGAAACGAAGGATTGGATAAAACTCTGCAAGCTATTGTCGCCATGGCCAATACAGATGGCGGCACTATTGTGCTTGGCATTGATGATCCGCAAAAATCAAAGCTAAAAGGTTTTGATCGGATTTTTGGCATTGAGGAAAATCCAGAATTGTATGACGAACTTGGTCAAAATGTAAAAAAGATTTCTCCTCCCATTGCCTCAATTTGGCCCCCGGAGTTAATCCAAGTTCCAGGAAAGAACGTCAGGATCGGGTGGCTATCAGTGCCCAAAGTTACGGATGGGTTCAGGTCTATCGACAACCATGTTTACGTTAGGCAAGAAAGAGGTAATAAACGATTATCTCCTCAAGAGATTGTTCACTTTGCTTATGTCAAAGGTTTTGAGCGAGCTGATGCTGAAGCAGTCGAAGTTAGTATTGATTTACTGAAAACCAGCTATTACGAAGCTTGGCGGAAGAAACGCGGTATTGAGGAAGATTCCATCAGCATAATTTTAGAAAAAACTGGATTGGCAAAAAGAAACGACAAAGGTGTTATTTTACCGACTCGAGCCGCAGTATTACTCTTTGCCGACTATCCGAATGACTTAATGCACACAAAATGCACCGTTCGCGTCTTTCAATACGCCGGTAACCTGGAAACCATAAAGGAAACTTTAAACCTTGTTGGCACCCCCAAGACAATTGACGGACCTATTGTTAAGCTAATCAAAGACGCTCACGAATATGTGCTTACTCTTTTAAGAACCGGCATGAAAGTGCCGTCTGGGTTTGTGACCCAATATCAAATTCCGGAAAGAGCAGTTAAAGAAGCGATCACAAATGCCGTCATCCACCGCGATTACCATACAAAAAAAGATATTGAAATTAGAATTTTTGAGGATCGTGTTGAGATTGAAAGCCCAGGACTTTTGCCGTTTAACATTACACCGTCGAACATTGGTATTGTAAGGGCTCATGGTTATCGCAACGATCTTATAGTCAAACATTTACGGGAATTTCCTGATCCTCCCAACCTTGACCAAAATGAGGGTATTAGAGCAATGCGCCAGACCATGACCGAAGCCAAATTGTATCCGCCAATTTTCCTGACGTATCCATACATGCAAGACTCGCTCAAGGTTGTGCTCTTTAATGAAAAAGCACCATCAGAATGGGACAAGGTTTCGCATCATCTTAATGAGCATAAATACATCACCAACAAAGAAGCCCGTTCGATCATTGGTATTCAAAGCGAAGTTAAGATGTCAAAATTGTTCAATAAGTGGGTGAAAAAAAATTTGTTGATCAAAATAGTGCCAAGGACGGGGGCAAAACGCAACATAAGCTACCGTCTGCCAACGGCCGACGAAAAGGGTTTATTTACCCCTGACAAAGGTAAATAAAAATAATAGGTTGATTTTAGGGCAGTTATCGGGAGTTTATTTACCCTAGGGGGTAGGCTATCTGTTTTTATTATTGTTACCGAATATGACGTATATCCCTTTAGCAATTTTGGTTTATTTATTGACTGGTATTGGAATGGTTTTTTGGGATTTCCGTAGCGGCAATACCTTGCATGATCCGCCGCGATTTTTGCATGACCGAAGTGTCAGCACGGCCATAGTTTTTGTCCTGCTGTGGCCGTATAAGCTGCTAAAAAAAGTATAAAAGTAAAGCCTAAACTCGCTTAACGAGCGTATAGCACAACGGGCTAAAAAGTGTTAAAATAAAGCCAGATTTAACACTGATTATGGCCCTTTCTTGGAATGAGATAAAATCCCGCGCTGTGGTATTTTCCAAAGAGTGGGAAAATGAAACCCGCGAAGAAGCCGAAGCCAAAACTTTTTGGGATGGCTTTTTCAACGTCTTTGGCATGACTCGCAAACGTCTTGCTGCTTTTGAACATTATGTTAAACTGCGAGGCGGAGACCAGGGCTTTATAGATCTTTTCTGGCCAGGCACGTTATTGGTAGAGCATAAATCCAAAGGCAAAGATTTAGCCAAGGCGTATACGCAAGCCATTGATTATTTCCCTGGCCTGTTGGAGAAAGACTTGCCAAAATACATTTTAACCTCTGACTTTTCGCGTTTCCGGCTCCATGATATGGAAACCGGAAAGGAAACCGATTTTGACTTAAAAGATTTGAGTAAACATGTGAATTTGTTTGCTTTTATTGCCGGTTATGAAAAGCAACACATTCGCGAGGAAGATCCGGCCAACAGACAGGCAGCCGAACGCATGGCAGGTCTCCATGACAGCTTATTCGAAGCTGGATACAGCGGACATCAACTCGAAGTCTTTTTAGTGCGTATCCTGTTCTGCTTGTTTGCAGACGATACCGGCATTTTTCCCATCAAGAATCAATTTTACGACTATATTGAATGGAAGCCTAAAGAAGATGGATCAGACTTTGGTCTGTATTTACAAGGCTTGTTTGATGTTTTAAACACCCCTGTAGAAAAGCGGCAAGCAAACTTAGACGAAGATTTAAAATCTTTTCCTTATGTAAACGGCGGACTGTTCGCCGAAACCTTACCAACCGTTTCTTTTAATAGCGCTATCCGCAAGGCTTTCTTAAAATGCTGTGATTTTGACTGGTCACAAATTTCCCCGGCTATATTCGGTTCCATGTTCCAAGGGGTAATGGACAAAAAAGAACGCCGGGCTTTGGGAGCGCACTATACTTCGGAAACCAACATCTTAAAACTGATTAAGCCATTATTTTTAGACGAACTGTGGGCGGAATTTGAAACGGTAAAACATAACCATCAAAAGCTGCAAATTTTCCAAAGGAAAATTGCCAGCTTAAAATTTTTAGACCCAGCCTGTGGTTGTGGCAACTTTTTGGTAATTGCTTACCGTGAACTGCGCCTTTTGGAGCTGGAAATTTTAAAGTTAATGTATGGACCTGGCAAGTCAATTTTAAAGTGGAATATCCAGACCATTACCCAAGTCAGTCCCGAACAGTTCTATGGCATAGAAATTGGAGAGTTTGCAGGGCGTATTGCCGAAACCGCAATGTGGCTCGTCGACCACCAAATGAACCAAAAAGCCAGTGAAGCTTTGGGACAATACTTTGTTCGTTTGCCTTTGGACAAAGCCGCGCATATAAAGTTTGGTAATGCTTTAACTACCGACTGGAAGGAAATTATACCGCCTGATGAGTTGAGCTATATTTTGGGTAATCCTCCTTTTGTCGGGTCAAAGCTTATGACTGAACAGCAGCGGGCGGAAATTGTGGATGTATTTAACAATGCGAAGGGTGTGGGTGTGCTGGACTATGTTTCGGGTTGGTATATAAAAGCGGCCAAATACATACAGGGCACGCAAATTAAATGCGCTTTTGTCTCTACAAATTCCATTACCCAAGGTGAGCAGGTCGGGATTCTGTGGAATGAACTGCTTAATAAATATGGTATTAAAATTCATTTTGCCCATAAGACTTTTAAGTGGAGCAATGAAGCAGCTGGTAAAGCAGCGGTTTATTGTGTGATTGTTGGTTTTGCGAATTTTGATGTCAATAAAAAATCTCTTTATGAATATGAAAATATAAAAGGAGTGCCACACGAAGTTACTGTAAAAAATATCAATCCTTACTTAGTGGCTGCTGATGACATTATTATTGATAAAAGAAGTAAGCCAATTTCAAAAGTTCCTGGTATGGTCTTTGGGAGCATGCCTAACGATGATGGTAATTTATTACTGGACAATCAGCAAAAAGTTGAACTGCTTTCTGTCGAACCTAACGCTGCAAAATTTATAAAGCCTTTCATCAGTGCGAAGGAATTTTTAAATCGCCAGACGCGGTGGTGTTTATGGTTGGTGGATGCTAAACCTGAAGAGATAAAGTCCATGCCTGCAATTTTGCAAAGAGTCCAAAATATAAGAGATTATCGGCAAAAAAGTAAAAGAAAAACGACTGTTGAATTAGCAAATAAACCGGCTCTGTTTGGTGAAAATCATCAACCTGATTCTGAATATATTTTAGTGCCCCGTGTATCCTCTGAAAATCGCAAATATATACCTATGGGGTTCTTTACTAAGGAAAGCATAGTTGGCGACACTTGCATGAGCATTCCTGGAGCCACTTTATATCACTTTGGGGTGCTGGAAAGCGAAATGCATATGGCTTGGGTGCGGTATGTATGTGGACGGCTTAAAAGTGATTACCGTTATTCCAAGGATATTGTCTATAACAACTTTCCGTGGCCAAAAGATCCAAGTCCTGAGAAAATGCAAGCTATTGAGCAGGCAGCACAACAGGTTATAGATATCCGGCAAAAATATCCCAATAGCTCCTTGGCTGATTTATACGACCCGCTCACAATGCCAGCTGATTTGGTTAAGGCACACGAAGAATTAAACCGCGCAGTTGACGCCACCTACAGCCGCCGCACCTTCAAATCCGAAGCCGAACGGATGGAGTTTTTATTTGAATTGTATAAAAACCATGAATGATCCAATTCTTAAAGAAAAAGAGTCTGTAGAAGTTGGCCCTGCCACAGAAACTCCCTATAAAAAGGGGTTGTATGTATTGGGTTATAGCGATGAGCAAATAGAAGAATTGGGGGCTTTTTTTAATGAAGTATTCGAAAAGATGCGAAATGCTCACTCGATGCAAGTTACAAGAAATGGACTAAGTTTTTTTCAAGGTGCAATATTCGCATTAGGTTCAAAAGAGTTGGGAAACGTAGAATGGAAAGAACACTGTGCTTCATCAATTCGAGAAGTGTTTCATGAATGGTGGGGTAATGGAAAAGAGTTTAATAGTGATTTTAGGGACTTTTTTCCAAAAAGCCCATCTGCTGATACCACTGAAACTTATAAAAATTTAAAGCTGGCATATCAATACTTTTCTGGCATTGCCCACCACAATGCATCTGGTATAATAGGTTCTTTATCCGCTTTAAAAAAAGATCAAAGTCTAAAATTAGAGGACTGTTATACCGACGATATATTTCTGGGGACCTTAAAAACTCATTTTGCTGATTTGAATAAGTTAATCGAATATTCCCGTCTTACGTAAATGAACCAAATAGAATTACATAATAAAATTGACACTTTAATACAAAGCGGGCATCAGGCCACTACTGTTGCCACGGTTTTGGAAATTATAAAAACCAATTCTGACGCACGATTGTATTTTTATACAAAAGCCGACGAGCTATGGCTGGATTGGCTGTGGCAAAATAACTTTTTGGATCCTGTTAAAGCTAAAGTAGTAGAAACTGATCGTTATTCTTACAGCACACCGGAGCTTGGCTACCTCGTCCGCATGGTAGAAAAAAAACCAAAAGAAGTTACAGATATTATTTTGCAGGTGTCTATTTCAAAAGAACATTTTAACCCGGAAGTAGTAGACAGATTTTTATGGATTGCAAGATCCCTTCCGGCTGACCAGACTGCAAGGATAGCCAATAAAATTCGTGACGAACAGTGGCCAAAGCTCATGTGGCGATTCAATCGCTGGGGATTTGAATATGAGCAAATGTTTAAAAAACTTTCCGAAGCCAAAGACTACGATAGCCTACTTGCTATTGCCGAAGCCGTATTGGCTGTAAAGACAAAAGAAGACGAAACCGAAGGAGTCAAGCGCATGAGTTTAGACTCACCTTTTTATTTAGACCACTTGGCCGAAACTAAGGTGTTTCAGTATTTCGTTTCTGTTGACGATTTACATGTAGAACAAGCATTGGCTTTGGCAACCGAAGTAATGGGTAATGCTTTTAACAGAGGAGAAAAAGCGAATAGTGACGAAATTTTCCCAATTAGGGACACTTTCTACTTATCACATGTTGATTTTTTTACCCTTGAACTTGAGGAGGGTAGACACATTTCTTATAGGGAAGATGTGCGAGATTTAGCGGCCGTCGCCAAGCTACTTATTACCAAGGCTGTGGAAATAAAAAAAGGAGATGGAAAAGCAATAAGCAATTTATATGAAAAATACATCAAAACTCTACCAGACAGCCAGACTATGTGGAGATTTCGGATGTATGTTTTGAGTTTGGCACCGGAAATGTTTAAGGATGAATTAAAGTCGGCTTTCTTTAGAATTTTCAGAGAAGATGACAAGCCATGGGCATTGATTTATGCGGAATACGAGAGGGCTGTTTATGCTGGCTTTGCAACATTAGAAGAATCAGAAAAACGTGATTATGTGTCACGGGTCTTAAGCTATTTTGGCGACAGAATGGGTGAAGATGCAGACTTGTGGAAGCATCACGGCTGGCAGATTCTGTCCGGCATTGTTGATCAGTTAACAGACGAAGAGAAAAAACAAGCAGAACAAAAATTTGGAAAAACGTTAGATGATAAATACGAACCCGAGCCGGCCGTCAAGTATGATGGATTTGCAAGAACTATAGTTTCGCAGCCACCTGTAACAGCTGAAGAATTAGCAGGAATGCCAATACTAGATATCGTTGCAAAGTTAAAGGATGATTGGTCACCACAGGCCCTTGCAGAAAAATATAAAGATGAGCCTTTTCACCGGCCGATTGACGCTGACGGAGTCGGTCAGCTTATTAAGAGTGACATGGCTAACCGGCTGCAGGAGTATCTAAACGACGCCCCTCTTTTCTTTGATAGGGAGTCGTTGGATTCGGATTATACCTATGCTTTTTTGCGAGGCATTGAGCAGATATTACGAGATAAAAAAAATACAAGCCAACTGGACTGGAAAGGTCTATTAGAAATGTATAAGCAGATAGTCCAGTCTGGCAAAGAAACTCAATTTGAGCCTAAAGCCAGGAAACGCGAATTCTCTACCTCCTGGCTGGCCAGCTGGGCGGCAGTCCATAGTGTTATGGGCGACGTTTTAGAGGAACTCCTAAAAGGAGAGGAAAGACCAATTATAGATTTTTCTCTATACAGAAATGATATTTTGGATATTATTGATTATTTGTTTTTATATCCAGATCCCAAGCGGGAAGATGAAACACCGGATCGCGGTGATCTGTTTACCGTGGCTATCAACTCTGTAAGGGGTAAGGCCTTTGAAGCCTTGGTTGCATTTATTTATCAAGACGGAAAACAATATCCTAAGGAAGCTAAGGTAAAAATCTCTGCGGATGTTAAAAAAGTATACGAGAGATTGCTCACTCAAGAAAATGCCTTATCAGTCATGTTCTTATTTGGACATTATTTACCGTCATTTATGTTTCGGGACGAAGATTGGATTTTAAGTTTAATACCCAAGGTTTTTCCCGAAGAGACAGAAAAGAAAGATTTATATCTTGCCGCATGGGAGGGTTATCTGGCTAATAATCTTTACAAGGAAATATTTGAAAAATTTGACTTTCTCTACCAACGAGCTATTAATTTTGATTCAGCACAATACACCGATAGAAAATACTTCAAGGAAATTGACGAAGGCTTGGCCATACACCTAGCCCTTGCTTATATACATTTCCCGGGCTTTGGTTTAAATAACCAGTTGTTCGTCAACTTTTGGAAGAAAGAAAACCCGAAACGGCACGAGGCGTTTATTGCCTTTGTTGGCAGGCATGCCTTATCCAGAGAAAGTGGTCAAGACAAAGAAGTTGAGCTTAAAAGATTAGAAAATTTGTGGGATTGGGTTTTAGAAAACGTCACAGATAACGAAGCATTAAAAGGATTTGGGCATTGGATAAATCCGAATAAAAGAGTATTTGAAAATAAATGGTTAGTTGAGCATATCCGCAAAACTTTAGAAAAAACCAAAGGTGATATCGAGTGGGAATACGGGTTAATGCATGCCTTACCAGGGCTGGCTAAAACAGAACCGCAAGATTCTTTCAAAATTTTGAAGCTCTATATGCTGGATGCAGAAAAATTTGGTATTCAAAACCACGCTTCTATTTATGTTGATAGCGAAATCTTGGAAACGCTAAAAATTCTCCATGCCAATCCAGATACTAAAAAACAAATTTATGACCTTATTAATGAATTGTTATTAAAAGGCAGTCAAAGATTCTGGAAATTAAAAGAGGTATTGGGTTTAGAAACTAATTCAAGTTTGTAATTCTATGTGCGGAGCGTATTCTCTTTCAACTGATTTTGGTAAACTCGCAAAGCGGTTTAAGGCTAAACCGCCGAAGGTTTCGTATCCTAAAAGATACAACATCCGGCCGAGCCAGCCGCTTGTGGCTATTTTAAATACGAATCCAGAGCAGATGGTTTTAGCCCAATGGGGCATTATTCCCTTTTGGGATAAGACCGGTAAAAAACAAATAATCAATGCCCGCAAGGACAGTTTAGAAAAACCAACTTTTAAGCAGTCGTTCCATGAACGCCGCTGTTTAATTTTGACCGATGGTTTTTATGAATGGAAAGCAGTGCCAGGGGAGAAAACCAAAATACCATATCGCTTTACCTTAAAATCAGAAGAGCCATTCGCTTTTGCCGGTATTTGGCAGGAAGATGCCGAGGATCCGCATGTTGTTATTATTACCACGGACCCTAACAAAATAGTTGAGTCAATCCATAATCGCATGCCCGCAATTCTTAAACCAGAATTTGAGCAGGATTGGTTAAATCCGGATTTGCAAGATGAGCAAATTCTGGAATTGCTACAGCCGTATCCGGATAAAGAAATGAAAGACTATGCCATATCTACTTTAGTGAATTTACCAAGGAATGATAGTTTAGAAATTATTAAACCCCAGCTTTAAACTGGGGTTTAGGTTTACCAAAAGTTAGAATTAAAACTTAAATAACTCATCTATTGTAATTCCTAAGGCTTTGGCTAACTTTTCTATATTCTTTAATGCCACGTTTCTTTCACCACGCTCAACACCGCCAATATAAGTGCGATCCAAACGAGCCTTATTGGCTAAGGCCATTTGAGAGCTAATACCTTTCTTTAGGCGCAGTTGTAAAATACGCCTGCCGAATTTCTTTAAAATGTCGTCATTTTTATTCACCCTTTAAGATTAAAGGGCAGATGATTATAAGGCGACGGACTATGAGTATCACTGAAAATATGTTATAGTTTGGGTAGATTTATGCTATCTGCCAAATGGCGATCTTTAGAGAGAGCGACGACTTGACAAGGTCAAAAATATATGGCAATATGATCAGTCAAACAAAAAGTATAAAGGTGCTATAATTAAAGCACAATTTTAAATTTATTTATTACTATTATTAATAATAGATTGGTTCTACAATAAAATATATGCTCAACAAAGCAAAATATGTTTTAGTGGCGGCTCTTTTCTTAATGAGCTACCCATTTGCCCCTGCTCAGGCAGCGCAACATTCCTTAGGCAGTAATGTTATTACCCCTGAAGGAACCGTTTATACCATTACCCAAGAAAATAACCAGACCGTCCGCCGACCTTATACTTCGTCCGGCGCTTTTTTGTCTTATAGCTTTAATACATGGGATACCATTGTAGGTGCTTCTGCTGAAGATATGTATTTGCCCCTTGGCACTTTCATTCCGCCCCAGGATGGAAAAATAATTTGTTCCGACAGAGGTGCGGATAAAGGCACTTGCTACTTGATTACCAATGCTCAAAAAGCTGGTTTTACGAGCGAGAATGTTTTTAAAAACTTAGGCTACAGTTTTAACCATGTAATGTCTGGTGACGTTTCCTTTTTACGATCAACTTCCAACATTGATTCTTCTACCTTACCACACCAACCCGGTGCCCTAATAAATAAGAATGGCACTGTTTATGTCGTTGGCATAAATGGACTATTAGGCGTCCCGGATTGGGGAACTTTAAAATCTTGGGGATACACTTCAGCTGACATAGTTTTGGCAAATTCAGCCGATTGGAATTTACCTTATGCAGGAGTATTAACAGCGCGCCAACCACAGCAATTGGCAGTCTTAAATAGTTCTGGTTCTTCAGGCAGTGTCCAATATGGCACGCCGGTAATTTATTATTTAAGTCAGTCTTCTGGTATAAGTGGGCTTCAGGTTACTGTAACAGGGAAAAGTTTTAGTTTTCTATCGGACCCGAGTATTGATGTAGGGGACTCTAGGGGAGTATGGCTTTCTAATTCGCAAAATTCAGCAAAGTTGAACACTCAAGTTATAAATGATGGTTCTATCATTGTTACAATTCCTAGCATGGCTTGTCCGGGTTCTGAAACTGGCACTTGTTCCAGCAACTTCCAGTCAAGTATCATTCCAGGAGCATACTCAATTTATATAAGAAATTCTACAGGGGTCAGCAATAGCGTTCCCTTTACGGTGGTTGTGCCTTCAGGTAAAATATCCATATCTTATATTACTCCAACTTCAGGCAAAGCTGGTCAAACTATATACATGACTATTATCGGCTCTGGGTTTTTGTCTACAGTAAATCAAAGCGGCAATGCCGTTTCTTCGGCTCCTAACCAAGGGCTTACATTACAAAGCACAAAAGTAGTTTCTGATACTGAAATAGACGCTACTTACTCAATAGCGGCTACTGCGCCTTCCGCCACAATTCAAATTGGCGTTGGCGGGAGCAATACTGTGCCGTTTACTATTATGGCAGCAGTAAATACCCCCTTAGCTTTTAGCGCGTCATTGAGCAGTTTGGGTTCTCCTATTTCCTTAATTCCCTATTCCCTAACTGCTGGGGCAACTAACCAGCGCATAGCGTCATTTAATCTATCAGTTGGAAATAGCAGCAGCCAAGTGTTTTTAAATTCCGTCGGTATACAAACTGCTGCCAGTAACGTGGTTGGCAATTTCCAAAACATTAAAATTTTTGTTAACGGCAGCCTTTATGGAACGGCTGTGCAAAACCCTACAAATAATACTTCCTATAGTTTTTATTCCCAAACTGGCGGAGTTAAACTTACACCAAATCAACTAACCTCGCTGGAAGTGTATGCGGACGTTATTGGCGGTGTTTCTATAAACCAGCCCATAGTTACGCTTGATGCCGCCCGCACTTACGTGCAAACTGGCGATTACACACAAACGGGAAGTGTTATAACGCAATTACCGACTTCTGTAACCGGACAGACAGTAGTCATGCAAACAGGAAGCATACAAATTAGCAGCATAAATTTGCCTTCAGGCACTGTCGGCCAAGCGTATAACGGAAGTATTAGTTGGTCAGCCCCTAATATCTCCCCGACAACTGATATTACAGCAGTTCTTGATAGGGTGGGAACGAACAATTATCCGTATCCTTATTTACCAGATGGTTTAACTTTCTCTCCCAATTGTTTGGCCGGAGCTCCTGGCTCCTCCTGTGTTTTTTCAGGATTAAGAAATAATAGCGGTGGCCAGGGACAAATTGCTGTTGGGGGAACCCCAACCCAAGCAGGGACTTATACTTTTACAGTAACATTCAGCGAAGGCCAGTATAATACCAGCGATACTAAAACCGTGACCGTTGTTATTTCGCCTGCGACTACCCCCGGTATTCAAATCAGTAATGTATATGTGCCTAATGGTAAGATCGGACAGTCGTATTATGGTTATATTAGCTGGTCATCTCAAAATATCTCTCCAACCACTGACCTTACAGCGATTATTGACAGGGTAGGAAATAACAATTATCCCTATCCTTATCTGCCGAATGGACTAACCTTCACTCCTAATTGCTTAGCTGGTGCACCTGGCTCCTCATGCGTATTTTCCGGATTAAGAAGCAACAGTAATGGACAGGGGCAAATTTTTATGGGCGGAACCCCAACTCAAGCCGGGACATATACTTTTACCGCTCAGATTCAAGATAACCAAGGTCATTCCAGCGGTCTAAAAACAATAACATTAACAGTTGATCCCTAACTGTTAATTTTGAAAGGTTTTGACGATGAAAAAACTACTTTTCTTAATGCCTGTGATTTTGTTGATAGCTGCGGCTTGCAATAACGAGCCAACGCAGCAAACCAAGCAGCAAAACAATAATCAGCAACAATCCCAGCCTTCGCCAACAAACCAACAAGGATCGACTGACCAAAAAACAAGCTGGAAAACTTATACCAGTGCCCAATATGGGTATGAGTTTAAATACCCCTCTAACTGGGCAGTTACCGACCACGGCTCTACCATGGACAGTGTTAATAAAATTTTATCCGACATTTCTGTTGTAGGTGATGGTCAAAGTTTTGCTGTCAGAGTAGACCAAAACGCGCCGCAAGGCTTTGTTTATACATCTCCTAAAAAAGCAACTGTTACAGTAAACGGAACGCAATACACGGCTTACATTTTCCCTAATGGTTATGAATGTTATGGCGACACGCCTAGTGACTGTTCTCTTTTCATAATTCCAATTCAAAAAGGTAACCAGTGGTATCTTATTTCTGGTGCAGGCAAGGCGAGCAGTATTACGGAAACTTATAGTTCCATTTTAGCCACTTTCAAGTTTACTGGAACTGCACAAAATTCTGATTGGAAAATTTATAAGAATTCCCAATATGGTTTTCAGATTACTTTATCTGACGCTTTTAAAGGTTATTCCGTAACTAAAAAAGTTCACGATTATTATGGTAGCGATTATTTTACATTTATAATACCCAGCAGCGGATTATCTCCTCAGGTAAATGTTGAGGCATTAACGATTCTTACAATTCCACTAAACACTTGGAACTCGATTACAAAAGACCCGGAGTCCATGCCACTAGGAACAGTTTTAGGTAAAAATTCAAAATATGTATTTTTGGCCCAGCTACCACAAGATGGCGCAGGGCTGCCCGCAAGTTTGCTTAAAAGAGGTGATGGCAGTGAAATGTGGGCAATTATGAGCAGCTTTAAATTTATCAAATAAGACAATAACACTACAATGAAAAAACTATGGTTATTAATGCCCGCCATTTTGCTAGTTGCTGCGGCTTGCAATAGTAAAACTACGCCGCCGCAGTCAAGTCAACAGACTAATAGCCAACAACAAACCCAAACCTCGCCAGCGAACCAACAGACAGCACCTGACCAGTATACTAATTGGAAAACTTTTAATAACAACCGGGTTGGTTATCAGTTTGAATATCCGGCCAGTGGTTTGACCCTGCCTCTTGAAGAAACGATAAAATATCCTGACCCGAAAAATTATAACGAAGACTTGGTGCAATTTGCTTTGGATACCAAAAATTCAAGCGAACAACAGCCGGTCGTTTTTAGCGTAAGAACTTATGTTGGGGTGAAAGAGAATTCCACGGAAGAATGGATGAAAACTAAAACAGGCGCAAAGAATCTTGATCCGAAGAATTTTATCAAAGTCAGTGGGCAAACTGCTTATACAGAACCTAGCTTGGCAGGCACCTATGTTTGGTGGAATCACACTGTTTATGTAATTGAAGGCCATGCTGGAATTGAGCTATCTCGTCCTACAGATGCTGTTTATCAACATTTATTATCGACTTTTAAATTGACCAATTCTGTAACACAAGATAATAATTACTTGACGATCAAAGAATGGGGCGTAAAATTTGAAGAACCGCAAGGGATGAGCGATTTGCTATATGTAACCAAGCCTTTTAGCTATAGCACCGGCAATAACACTGTAGGCTTGATAACGCAAAGGCTGGTTGATGTAAACAAGTCCATTGGCGGCAAATGCAATGAGTATTATCTTGGTTTGCTGGTCAGGCTTACAGAAAAAGGATTGCAGGACGCGCAGAAAAATGGGCCGGGAATACCGGATTATGTAAAGGTTGGCAACTACTATTACTATTTTTCCCCGCCGCAAGAAGCCTGTTTTTACAACAATTCATACGACAACGAATATGCAAAGCTATCAGGAAGCCAGTCGTCCAGCCTACGAGCTACAATCCTTAAAACCTTAAAAATCGCTCCCTAAAGCAATATGAAAAAGCATTTACTTTTTATACCCACGATCTTGCTTTTGGCCGCATCCTGCAATCAAAGGATAGATAACGTTAATCGCTTTGGAAACAAGACAGATTGTGAATCTAAAACAGGCACGACGTGCGCTATAGTGCAATGCGACTACGTCCCGAAAGGCAAAACCTATGAAGAAGTTTGCCCCTATGGACAAGGTTACTGGCAATCTACTGGCCAAAAACCTGCCAGTAATAATGAGCAGCAAACCCAAAATCAAAACCAGCAATCTGACAAGAATAGAGAGTTAGAAACTTATTCAAATTCAAAATATCATTTTGAATTTCAGTATCCAAACAAAACTCTTTCTGTGGCAGAAGGGTATGTTTCCAGCATTGACCCGAAAGGTGTTATTGGGGTGGTAAACATCTTTACAGTTCCGCATGGCCAAGATAAGGACGGAGATATTAGGATTTTTGATTTACCATTAGCTAAAGCCGCGCAATCTGTTGGCTTTGGCGAGGGCGCATTACAAGTTGCTAAGACTGTTAATAAAAACGGGATTGCGTGGACTGTTATTTATGCCCAAGAAGGTGATACACGCGGACATTACCTAACAGAAAGAGGGGGTAAAACTTTTTGGCTAAGTGCCGGTGATAGAATTAGTCAATCTGACTTTGAGGGAATCTTAAATACTTTCAAATTTTCTAAATGATTCTGTAGTAGTTACTCACATAAAAAAATCAGGGCAACCCGGAGACTCTCGGGTTGCCCTTTGTGATTGCTATTGTCCGTGTCCATTGCGCTTGCCCTGGTGCCGCATGGATTGGAGAGCCTTCACGGCCGCATCCAGCCGTTGAACCTCTTCCCAGCAGGCATCACAGTCCAGAATGTGGGCTTCAAAAGCTCGCCGTTTGTCTTCGTCGGTCAGGTCGCCGAAGCAATAATCCGTCATAAGCTTGGAAAGCTCCGGATCTGTGCATTTCGGCTGGTCTTTGGGCTCGTCTTGGCTCATAGGTTGCTACCTTTTCGGGAAGCCGTAGAAGCCGCCGAAGAGCCTCAAGACGTTAGCCGGAAGCAGATGGAGTGCCGAACCACACTTGTTACCGAAAACGTCAGATCGGATATCGGGGCTTAGAACCATTTCCTGCTTGTTTGGCGCCCAATGCTGCTTCACGTCGACTTTGCTGTCTTTGTAATCGATGTTGACGATGTGGGTCAAGCCCACGCCCCGGTAGGCCGGGTCATAGGCATTCAAGTCCAGACCGGTATTGCCGCGGCGAACGTGGACATGGCAGTTGTCATAGCGGTAGGTTTCGGCATGGTAGGTATTGTCCTTCAGGACGGTTCTCTCCCATTTCGGTTCTGTGCTCTTGGTCTGTGCTGGCAAGGCCAAAACAGACAAAAGAATCATCGTTGCTGCAAACGCAAATGTCTTCATGGTCTTCCTCCTCAAGGTTGATGTTGCAATTACAACTGATAATTGTAACTTAAAAGACGATTTGAGTAAATAGCTCCGACTGATACCCGAACTATGGGAAATTGTGTTAAAATTAAGGCATATGAACACTCAGGAACAAATCAACCAAATTTTTAAAGAAGCCAAAACAGACCCTAACATATTTGGGCTGTATTTTAATGGCTCAAGAGGCAAAGGTTTGGCTACAGAA
The DNA here is from genome assembly GCA_964504715.1 of uncultured Candidatus Saccharibacteria bacterium. Lineage (GTDB taxonomy): Bacteria > Patescibacteriota > Doudnabacteria > UBA920 > UBA920 > JBBTRN01. The sequence goes on from CAZDEP010000004.1 coordinate 49,139, forward strand.
TTTTCTGATTACGATGTAGATATGGTTGTTAAAGACGAAGCAAAAGCGGAATATGAGAAAAAGTATAGCAATCTCGGCAATCCTGATATTGAAATTAATATCATGACCCTGCAAGAATTAAAAGACAACGCCGAGTTTGGCAGTGATTCGTTTTGGAACAGATACTCCTTTGCCCACATTAAAGTCGACTTGGACAAAACCGGAGAAATCCAGAAAATAATAGATACCAAATCAACCATTCCAACTGATAGAAAAGAGAGCTTCGTTAATTCCGCTTTAGACCATTACATCAACCAAGTTTACCGCTCGGTTAAGTGTTTTAGGGACGGGAATCTTAAAGCGTCGCACTTGGAAGCCGCGGAAAGTATGGAGCCCCTGCTTAACGCCATTTTTGCTCTTGAAGGCAGAATCCGGCCTTATCATAAATATTTAGAATGGGAACTAACAAATTATCCTCTCTCTAAACTCCCGTGGGATAAAGACCAATTTTTAGACATTTTGCTAAAAATCATACAAACCGCTGATATCAAAATCCAGCAAGAAACCTTAAAAGCAGTGGAAGGTGTGTTCCGCACAGAAGGCTTTAACAAAGTCTTTGATGATTGGAAAGAAAAATTGCCTTGGATGGAAAATTTTAACTACAAGACTTAATCTTATTATGACTTCTCAAGACGTTGTAGATTTATATTCCCAGTTAGAAAATATTGGGATAAAAATTTGGATTGACGGCGGTTGGAGCGTTGATGCTCTGTTGGGTAAGCAACTGCGGCCCCACAAAGATTTAGATATTGCCATGCAATGGAAGGATGTTCCGAGGCTTCGGGAGTTTCTAGGTGCAAAAGGCTATAAGCAAATCAAAGAAGATAGCAAATGGAATTTTGTTTTAGGCGACGCTACTGGTCGCGAAATTGACGTCCACGCTTTTGTTTACGATGACAAAGGAAACGTGGTTGAAGGGATTATGTATCCGGCCGCATCGCTTACTGGCAATGGAACTATAAATGGCCAAACCGTAAGATGTATTTCTGCAAAATACATGGTTGAGTTCTTGGCTCCCTGGATAAGCAAATGGCCTGAAAAGTATTTAGATGCTGTTTCAGAACTCTGTGAAAAGTTTAGCATAGCGTTGCCGGAGGAATATACTAAATTTAAAAAAGGATATCATGAATAATTCAAAATATGTTATCTGATTGACTGGGCAAGGATATAGCAAAAAGCTCAAATTTGAACTATAATTAAGGAGCTAACAATTAACCATAAAACAATGGCGGGAAAAAATCGGATAGTTATCCAAGCATCGAAAAACAAACAAAAATTTGCAGTGCTAAAATCGGCCAATAACGAAACCTTGGCACACACCGAAACATATAAGACCAGTCAGGGTGTAAACAATGCCGTAAAGGCACTAAAGAAAATTGTCAAAAATGCTACTGTGGTTGATAAAACCAAGAAAAAAAGCTAAATTTTGTAGAAATATAGCATTGCAAAAATTACCAATATTATTTGGTAATTTTTTGTTTTTAGCCAAAGCATAATACCGGTGTTTTGCCAATTTGACACTTCTTTTGAAGGAAGGTAACCTACGACAAATCGCATAGAATTATAACTACTTGAGCCCATTATGGGTGCCCCTTTTATCAAGGGGGCTTGCAGCAAGTCGGTTGATTTTCTCGTTATTTCGGTTATAATACGGAAAATCCACTTTTTTCTTACTATCAAGCCTGCAAGCTGAGTAGTTCGCAAAGAGTGGATTTTTTGTTTTGTAAAAAGGCTTTTAAGCCGGATGGGCAGAGTTCAGTGTGCCGAGTGCGGTGTGCTAAGTTTCATCCCCCGGGGCTAACAAAATATTTTTTATTTTTTTAAGTCTGTGGATAAACATGTCCTCTTTTTAGAAACCTTCAATTAATTTTGATCATTGCTAATTGGTGAACGATAGTATACCATTTAGCTATGATCCCTACATCGACTCATGAGTGTAATCAAAACAGAAAGTTTGCGAAGAATTTCAACTCCGTCTTTCGCCGCACGAACAATAGGGAGGATATTTTCTATGAACAGAAATACCAAAACCTTCGGCGAAGTCGGCCAGGAATTCCTTTACTGGTGCCAGTTCGGCAGGCCTTCTCCTCTGGCCGCGACCACGCTCAATACGCACAAGCGGACATTGGGACTGGTTTCCAAGCATTTTGGCGATGTGCCTATGGAAGCGGTTACCATGGAACACATTTTAAACCTGAAAAAGGACTTGATAGACCGGGGCGCAAAACTGGGATACATAATCAAAGTGTTGCTATTGGTTCGCTTGGTATTAAGGTTTGCTTTGGAAGAATTGCAGATGGAAGTTATGTCCTGGCAGAAAATAAAACTGCCGCCCAGGCCGAAGCCGGAAGTGAAGTATTTGAGCCAGAGCGAGGTGGACAGAGTTTTAGTGCACATTCCTACGGACACCTTGCAAGGCATTCGGGTAAAGGCCATCTTAACCACCATGCTGGATACCGGCATGAGGATTTCCGAAGTCTTGAGCTTAAACCGCGATTCCATAGAGTGGGATGACAAGTCAGCGTTTATAATAGGCAAAGGTAATAAAAAACGAAAGGTGTTATTTCAGGACTGGTCGCTGTGGTGGATTAAGCAATATTTGGAACACCGGAAGGACGATAACGAAGCCATGTTCGTATCGCACCAGGCGGGCTACCTAATACAGAGGCTCAAGCCCAATGACGTGCAAAGGGTATTCCGGCGGATTGCCGGGAAAACGGGCATTGAGCGGTTTACCCCTCACATGGCCAGAAAAACCGCAGGATCCACCATGTGGAATAACGGGGCGGACATTCAGGACGTGCAGGTTTTCTTAGGGCATGAAAGGCTTCAAACCACCCAGATTTACGTGGGCAAGAATTATGACAGGGTTAAAGAAGTTCAGAATAGGACATTGCAGTATAGGGCGGCTGTGGACGTGGGGGTTATGGCGGTCATCAGGTGGTCAAAAACCCATGACAAATGCATTAATTGCGGGCTAACCGACAAGCCCCATGGAGCCAAAGGCTATTGCGTAAATTGCTATATGAATTTGAAAAACGCGCGCCTGCGGGCAGAAAAGGCGCAAACCGTGCAGAACCCTGTGCAAATTTCGACTTGACATGCGTATACCCGTATGTTAACATGGGGATATGCAAGAACAGAATGTCATTAGAAATAGGGCTGTAGTTGTCTTAAGGAAGCTGGACCCGAAGATGTATTCTTTTGGCAATTTAGCCCAATTATTCAAGGTTCAGAAGCACATGGTGCATAAGGTGTATTTGAGGGATAGGGACAAATACGGGGTTGCGGATGGGGATGTTGAAAATAAAGGGGTTTAGCAAAATCGTATACCTTTGAATGGAAGCGGTGACAAAGTTCCTTAAAAATTCTATACTTAGTTAAGATAATTTTAAAAAATTTGCACATATTGCGTGGTGCTTTACCCGCTTGTGCTGAGTTCGATCCCCGCCCAACCCACCATAAAGAAAGTGCCTCACCCAAAAGGGTGGGGCAATTTCTTTATGTGTTGGAAACGGGGATCGAAGGGCACAGACAAAGCACAAATTAATGACAGTCTTCTTGCTAAAGCAAGAAGACTGTCATTATGTTATAAGCGGTTAGACTCTAAAAAATGTAGGGTAATTCAAACAATTTTACCTAAACATGCGGTGTTTTCATTAATTTTTAATTTATCCACCGCTTACTCTTGCCAAATGTGGTATAATAAAGTATAAATCAAATTTAAAACATGCAAAACAAAAAACAAAGCAAGGAACTTTTAGGTTTTACCTTAATTGAACTTTTGGTCGTTATCGCGATTATTGCGCTTTTGACTTCCGTGGCATTAATTGCTTTTGTATCTGCCCGCCAAAAATCAAGAAACGCCAAACGCGTTTCCGATATGGTGCAAATGCTAAATGCCCTGGAATTGTTCAATGCGGCCAATAAAGGTTATCCGGGCGACACCGATGCTAACGGCGAGCCGGATGGCGTGGCGCCTAAATTTGCTTCCACTCTGCCTAAGTCGCCCTTACCGCCGGATTCCGCAGTCTGTGAGACCAATTTTTCACCTTGCGGTTCCAGCGGCCAACCAGCGTGTGTAACTTCCAACACCTACTACTATGTAGCCTCCGGCACGCCGCAAACTATTAATGGCGTCACGGTGTATCCTGATTTTAATTACTATTTTTGTCTGGGCGACCAAACAGGCAACTTTGCCCCCGGGGTGAGGATATTGACCCCCCAAGGAGTAAAATAGCTGTTTTACAAAACACCCCCAGCTAAAAGCGGGGGTGTTTTTTTATGGCTTGCTTGAGTTGGGGGATTTAGGTAATGTAGTAAACATGAGTAAGAACCACCAATTTACTGTTTTGGAGTCGGCGAAAAAAGAAGTTTTTTCGCGCCGCAGCCAGCTTTCCAAAATTTATGAGGAGTTTGGGCATTTAAGTTTAAAACAGTATGTAAAGGATGCGTGGGAAGCGCCTGTAAATCCACTCGACCCACTCTTTTTGAAAGTTTTAAAAAATGAGTTGGATTTACTAAATAATAAGACGCAATCCGCAGCCATTTGCCGGCAGATTGCTTCTAAGCCCATAGTTTCCACCATTGACCATTTGGGTATTTGGAACCACCCGATTTATGTTAACAGCGATTTGATATATTCCCAGTATTTTGGATCCGTCGAATTTTTGCCCGTATTTGCCACGGAAAGTGTATCACTGAACAATACCTCTTCCTGGTCCGGGTGCCTTTTGAGGCACAATGAAAATTTAAAACAGGAGCGTTTTTCCTTTTTTCCAGACCGCCTTAAAAACCTGCCGGTTTTTTCTGCGCCCGCTTTTGGGGAAAAAGAATTATCGGTTTTAGAAAAAAAATTGCCTTCCCAACTCAAGCCGGTGCTAAAGAGCCTGGGTGCCGCCAAAGCTGCAGGCTTGGGGAGTTTTTCCAAGCAGGCCGCTTTTATGAGTTCGTATATGTGGAAAGCGGTTTTTCCGTCGGCTCCAAAACTGGTGGTGGTGGGCTTAGAGAGTTTAATGACCGACTATTTGTTGGAAATTTTTAAGCTTGATAAGCATTTTATTTCTTGGTTAGTTTTAAACCCGAGCGGACAAAAAGCCTGGAATAAATATTTTCCCCGTGAACATACGCGTATGTTTTGGGGCATAAATGACCATGGGCGCCGCGTAGCAGTAAACCGGTTGCCGGCAGCAGAAGGGCTGTTGGAAGGCCTCCGCAATAGAAAATTCTACCCGTCCAGTACCTTGGGTTTTATTTTGCTTTTAAACGCAGGTTTAACTTGTGTAGGCGGGTTTACCCAGACCACATGGCTTACAGCAATCAAACAACAGCTTCTGGATTTGCTTTCCTTTGAGGGGTTAGATGGTGAAATATCCCGGATCCAAAAAATCCCGACGCGAAATTTTGCCGAAGGAAGTTTATCTGTGCTCAAAAAGCAAGACGGTTTTTTTTCGCCCACGGCTGTGGATTTATTTTTGTTAAATAAAGATATGTATTTTGCCTACCAAAAGTTGGCGGAAAATCTTACGCTTAAAGACAGCATAAATTTGGCAATCCCCACAATTTATAGGGTGGTGGTGCCTCAAAATGAGCGGAGGTTGAATTTAGATAATGTATTTCCCAGTGGTGTTGAGGCGTGGCTCTCTTACGCCGAGGAATTGGGCTTACAGTCTTGACTTTTTGCTTAAAAAATTATAAGATCAGTATGAAATTTCATACTATCTATGCACATTAAGATTGACCATAAATACATAGCCAAAGACAAGCTCTATGGCACAACCAAAATAGGCGCGCGCGGACAGGTGGTAATTCCAGCGCAGGCCAGAAAGGACTTGGGTCTTAAAGCGGGGGAGTCGTTGCTGGTTATAGGCAAGCATGGTAAGGCTCTGGGGTTAGTGCGGGCCCAGGACATGGAGGAAATGTTACGTATGCTAATGTCTAAAATAACCCAAAAATCATTCAAGAAGAAGTTCCAAGACCACGTCGAAGCGGCATTTGGCAAAAAGTTCCTTTTGAAAAAGTGCAGAAAGTAATCTTATTTTAATATTATATTATTTAAATTAAATTTAGATAAGCATATGAATTTACCAGTTAAGCTAACCAAGAAGAGAATTATTTGGACTTTAGTTATTTTGTTGTTGGTGGGGCCTATTTTGTATAAAATTTTTAAGCCCAAAAACAACGCCGATAATATTACTACCGAAACCGTAAAGCGTCAGGACATAAAACAAACCGTTTTGGCTACCGGCCAGGTTGTAAGCCAGACCGATCTGTCTTTGAGTTTTAAGGTCAGCGGCGTCGTGGCCAATGTGGCCGTAAAAGAGGGCCAAAAAGTCAAAAAAGGCCAGGTGCTGGCCAATCTTGACCAAAAAGACCAGGGGGCGGCCTTAACTTCCGCCCGTGGGAGTTTGGCGTTGGCCAAAGCCAATTACGACAAGGTTCTAAGCGGCGCTTCTTCGGAAGAAGTGGCGGTAGCGCAGGTGGCGGTGGACAATGCCAAGAGCGCTTTGGCGGAAACCAAAAAACAGCAGGAAGTTTTGGTAAACAACGCCTATAAGGCCTTATTGAATTCAAGCTTGGAAGCCATACCCGCATCTGCGAACTTAAATGACACTTCCTTAACCATCAGTGGGGTTTATAATAGTACTGAACAGGGTCAATACACTATATATCAGGAAGGCCAAAGTTTTTATGTTAGAGGTTTGGAAAATTCCGGCAACCAGAGCATTAACACCAGCGTCTCCGTGCCGTTGCCGCTGGGTTCCCGGGGTTTGTATGTTAAGTTTCCATCTAATATTAGTATAAGTAATGACCAGTGGACCGTAAGTATTCCTAATACAAAGGCCTCAAATTATGTAACCAATTACAACGCCTACCAATCGGCCTTGGAAACCCAGCGCGTGCAGGTGAGGGCGGCGGAAAATGCCGTCGCGACCGCGCAGGCGGCTCTGGATTTAAGGAAGGCCCAAGCCCGGCCGGCTGATTTGGCCGCAGCAGAGGCTCAGGCGCTATCGGCGCAAGGCCAGGTGCAGGCCGCCTCGGCTGCGTTGGAAAATACTATAATTCGAGCGCCTGCTGACGGCACTATAACTTTGGTAGATGTCCGAGTAGGCGAGTTGGCTGCGGCTTTAAAGGAATCTATTGTTTTGCAGGATGTCGGCAATTTACATGTTGAGGCTAACATTAGCGAAGCAAATATCGCCTCGGTCAAGCAGGACCAAACTATAGACATAACTTTTGACTCCTTGGGGCCCGACAGGGTTTTTAAAGGGCAAGTTCAAACGGTGAACCCGGCTTCCACATTGGTTTCGGGCGTGGTCAATTATAAAATTACCGTATCATTAGATAAGCTGGATGAAATTAAACCGGGCATGACTGCCAACCTCACCATTTTAACCGGTGAAAAGCAGCAGGTTTTGGCCGTGCCCCAAAGGGCGGTCATTCAGAATGGACATAAAACAGTCCGGGTAATAACCGATGCCAAAAAGAAAACTTACAAAGAAGTTGAGGTTACCACGGGCATGGAAGCGGATGGGGGACTGGTGGAAGTGCTGTCGGGCTTGGCCGAGGGCCAGGAAGTGGTGACATTTATTAAAAAATAAGATCACAAATACACTGATACCACAAATAACACCAATTCGGTATTTGTGAAATTCGTGTAATTTGTGCATTAGTGATCTATGGCTCTAATCAAAATTCAAAATTTAACCAAAGACTATATCAACGAAGACGTGGTGACTCCTGTCCTTCACGGCATCTCATTTACCATTGAAGAGGGAGAATTTGTGGCCATAATGGGCCCTTCCGGCAGCGGCAAGTCCACGCTGATGCATGTTTTAAGTTTCCTTGACAGGCCAACCGGCGGGGAGTTTTGGTTTGAGGAGCGAGACACAAAAGAATTTAAAGACACTTTTTTGGCCGAATTGCGCAATGAGCGTATCGGTTTTGTTTTCCAGTCCTTTAATTTGCTTGCGCGCACTACAGTTTTAGACAATGTCAAATTGCCTTTAATTTACAGCAAGAAGAAAAACCACGATGAGTTGGCTAAAAAGGCTTTGGAATCTGTTGGTCTTTCGCATCGGCTGAATTATTTTACCAACCAGATTTCCGGTGGTGAAAAGCAGCGCGCGGCTATTGCCCGGGCGCTCGTTAACGACCCGGCCGTAATTTTTGCGGATGAGCCCACCGGCAACCTTGATTCCAAAAGCGGCAATACCGTCATGGGGATACTTCAGAAATTAAATGACCAGGGGCGCACTATTATTTTGGTTACCCATGAAATGGACACTGCCAATCACGCCAAGCGCATAATTAGGCTAAAGGATGGCAGTATTATTTCTGACGAACAGGTAAGAAACAGGACAATAGCCACGGCGGATAAGGAATTGGTAAAGTAATTGACAACATTGACATGATTGACAAGAATGACAGGATTCTTAGTTAATTCTTTTCAATCATTTAAATCATTTAAATCTTGTCAATCAATCTGTGAATTTTTTCTCAACAATAAAACTCGTTATCCGCACCCTTTTGGCCAGAAAAGGGCGTTCTTTTCTGACTATTCTTGGTATTGTCATTGGCGTAGCGGGAGTGATCATTATTATTTCACTGGGGGCGGGCGCACAATCGTTGGTATTGGGCCAGGTGACCAAGCTGGGTTCCAACCTGCTTTCCGTCCAGCCGGGCAAATCCAATGAAAAAGGCCCTCCGGCCCAAGTTTTTGGAATTGTAGTAACAACCCTGACTTTGGAAGATGCGGACGCCATACGCGACAAAAGCCGCGTGCCTTCGGCTTTGGCCGTTGACGCCCAGGTTCGGGGCAGCGCCACCGTCGTCTGGCAAAATCAGGATTTGGACACCAACGTAGTAGGCTCCGAGTACACTTTTCCGCAAGTAGTAAGTATTAAAATGAGTGCCGGCCGGTTTTTTGACGAACGGGAAGGCCGCGGTAATGCCAACGTCGCTGTTTTAGGACACTATGTAAGCGAGGAGCTGTTTGGGCAGAGCGGGGTGGACCCGATCGGCCAGGTAATAAAAATAAAATCCGGCAACAATGCCGGCATTCCTTTAAGGGTAGTGGGCGTAATAGAAGAGCGGGGCAGCGCATTTTTCCAAAATCAGGACGACCAAATTTATGTACCCGTAGAAATCGCCCAAAAGCAGCTTTTGGGCATTCGCCACGTCCAGGCCATAAATGTTAAGGTGGACAATGCCGATAACGTGGAAAATACGCGCAGCGACATTAAGCAGGTGCTTATGGAAAGGCACCGGGTTGAGAATGAGGAAGATGCCGACTTTACGGTTAGAAATATTGCCGATGCGGTGGAAATTTTAAAGACTATAACCGATGCCTTAAGGATATTTTTGACCTCCATGGCCGCCGTGGCCTTGGTAGTGGGAGGGATAGGAATATTAAATATTATGATGGTAACTGTGGCGGAACGCACGCGGGAGATTGGCCTAAGGAAGGCTGTGGGAGCCGACAATGCGCATATTAGGAACCAGTTTTTATTGGAAGCAGGTACTTTAACCTTTTTGGGAGGGTTGGTAGGTATTGTAGTCGGGATAATTGTTTCGTTTCTGGTGTCGCTGCTTATGGGTAAGTTGGGCTACGATTGGGCCTTTGTGATTTCTTTCACTTCTGTATTTTTAGCCGTTGGAGTTTCTATATTAACCGGTGTAATATTTGGCTTGTATCCTGCTTTTAAAGCCGCCAAGCTGAATCCAATAGAAGCGCTGCGTTATGAATAATTAAAATAACAATTAAACAATATAACAAAATAACATTTTAATTTTTTTATGTTATATTGCTATGTTGTTATCTTGTTAAATTGTAATGTATAAAGCTTTCCGTTTAGCGATAAAAAATCTTTTTTCCAATCCCGTCCGCACGGGACTTACGACTTTGGGAATTATTATTGGGATTTCCACGGTAATTTTGGTATTGTCCGCCGGTGAAGGCTTTAGGAGCCTAATAAACGCGCAGGTAGACGCTTTTGGAACCAATACTTTGTTTATTGAGACCCGCGTACCGCCGACCACCAAAAACCGCGGGGCAGGCGCCGCGTCCAACGACCAGAGCCGTGCGAATTCCCCAGTGGCTATTACCACGTTTAAGAACCGGGACCTGGATGATATAAAAAAGTTGCCTAACGTTGTGAATAATTACGGCATGGTGGTCGGTCAAAAAGTTGTGAGTTATCGCGACGTTATAAAGAGTGTCATTTTTTACGGGGCTTCCGCCGGCCGTTTTGAGATTGACAAAGGCAAGCTCTCCGGCGGCCGCTTTTTTACGGCAGCCGAAGACACCGGCGGCGACCAGGTGGCTATTTTAGGCAGTAAGGTTGCCGTCGATTTGTTTGGCCAAGACGACCCTTTAGGCAAGCTTATCCGCGTGGGAGATTTGAATTTCCAGGTAATTGGCGTATACGAGCCCCGGGGCGGATTGGGCGGCGACGAGGATAGTGTTATTTATATGCCCTTAGGCACGGCCCAGAAGAAAGTTTTGGGCATCGATTATTTATTAGTCGGAATAGTTGAGGTGCGGGATCCGGTTTTGGCGGAAGCGACAGTGGAAGACATTAAGCTGCTTATGCGCCATAATCATAATATTGATAATCCAGACAAAGACGATTTTTATGTGCAAAGCCAGGCCCAGGCCATGGATACTTTTAATACTATCTTTAACGGCATAACTATTTTGCTTATTGCTATTGCCGCCATTGCCCTGGTAGTGGGCGGCGTAGGTATTATGAATATTATGTATGTGGTGGTTACCGAAAGGACATCGGAAATAGGACTTAAAAAAGCCTTAGGAGCGACTGAATCCGACATCCTTAGTGAATTTTTAATGGAAGCCGTACTGGTAACTTTAATCGGTGGTGGGGTCGGGATTATGCTTGGATCATTTTTAGGTTGGGTAATTTCCATAGTTGCCGGCTTGGCTAATTTGCAGTGGACTTTTTCCGTGCCACTGTATGCCATTGCGCTGGGGGTGGGGGTGTCGGCGGTCATTGGCATAGGTTTTGGAGTTTTGCCTGCCCGCTCTGCCGCCAAACTTGACCCCGTGGAAGCTATGAGGTACGAGTGAAACATCTTAACATTCTATCATTACAAATCATCCTCCTTGTTAAAATGTTAGGATGATAAAATGATAGTATGTAAAAATAATTTTGGGTGTTATAATAAATTTGGTATACTTTAAATTTGGGATCTAAAACCAAATGACAAATACGCGAATCGTAATTTTGGGAGGCGGCGTTGCCGGCCTTTCCGCCGCGCTGAATCTTAGAAAAAAATTTCGGGACATCAAAGAAGTCTCGATTGTTTTAATTGACCGGGAATCTTATCATTTATTTACTCCCAACCTCTACGAAGTAGCCACGGCGGCGGAGGAGCTCGTAACTTTAAAGAATTTAAAACAAAGCATCGCATTGCCTTTTACCTCGATTTTAAATTCCCGCCGGATAGAGTTTGTAAAAGGGGAAGTGGTGGAAGTAGATGCGCTGCAAAAAACGGTGGCGCTTGCAGGCCGCAAAGTCCCATACGATTATTTGGTTCTAGCCTTGGGTTCCTGCGAGGAATATTTTAATATTCCAGGCGCGAAAGATTACGGTTTGCCCCTCAAGAGCCTTCCGCACGCTTTAAAAATAAAAAATTCCGTTGAGTTTGCCATAGAAAGCCGGAAGTATGAAGTCCAAAAGCCCTACGTAAAAATAGTAGTGGCGGGCGGCGGCTATACAGGCGTGGAATTGGCTGGGGAACTTAAGGGGCTAATAGATTTTTTGGCATGGAAACACCAATTCCCGCGGGAAAAAATCCTGGTAGAAATTGTTGAGGCCAGCAATATGCTTATGCCCGGTATGGGCCAGCGGGCAACCCGCGATGCTTTCAGGAGGCTGGAAGAACTTAAAATAAGCTTGCGGCTTTTAAGCCCAATTGTTAAAGTCGATGCCAGGTTTATTGAGCTTTTAAGCGGCGAAAGAATAGCGTATGACGTGCTTATTTGGACGGCTGGTATCAGATCCAAGCCTTTGCCCAAAGGCATAAATGCGGAAACGGATAAAAAGGGTAGGGCAATAGTAGATGAATTTTTAAGAATAAAAGGCGCCCACAATATTTTTGTAGTCGGGGACCAGGCCGGTGTTTGCGACCCAGGAGGCGCAGCTGTCCCCCAAAGCGCGCAGGACGCCCTTTCCCAGTCGGCTTACGTTGCTTATGCTTTGCCTGAAATTATTCGCAACCGCCGTCCCCATACTTATAAGCCAAAAAAACATGGCTTTATTGTGTCGTTGGGAGGCCGGTGGGCTATATTAAATATTCCGCCATTTTACATTACGGGCTATTTTGCTTATTTGATCCATATGCTTGCTGACGTACGCTATTTTTCTTCGCTGATAGGTTTTTTCCCGGCACTTAAGTTGGTTTGGAGCCAGGCCAGTTTATACAGCCGGAATGATTAGTTAGCTTATAATCCCTAAAGATGCCCAGCAGGTATGCGAGGAAGATAAGGGAAATAAAAAACCGAGTAAATTTACTCGGTTTTCTTTTTGTACGTCTTTTTCGGCTTGGGCGGGTTAGCTTTCCAGTCTTCAAAGGCTTTTTGCAGCAGTTCTTCATTTTCCGGTTTTGTATTCATAATAAAGTTGCAGTCCGGAAAACGGTTGCAGGCATAAAAGGTTTTGCCCCGGCCGCGGGATTTGCGCTCCACAATGTCGCCGGGATTATCTTTGCGGTCGGACTCGAGGCACGCCGGGCATTTAAAGCCGGTTTTGTTCCAAATTTTGGAAATGCCTTTGCATTCCGGATATTTTTTACAGCCCAGGAAAAAACCGAAGCGACCGCGCTTAACTTCCATTTCTCCGGCGCAGAGCGGGCATTTTTCACCCTTTGTCTTTTCCGCCAGCTCGTTGATTTTCGCCTGTTCTTCCGGCATGGGCTGGGTAATTTTGCTTTCCGGGTCGGGGCAGGCAAGGAATTTGCCGTTGCGGCCGAACTTTATAAGCATCATTTTGCCACAGTGGGGGCAAGGGGTTTCCGATATTTCCACCTGTTTTTCCACGCTTTCCATTTTTTCGTCCAGGTGTTTTTTAAACGGGTCGTAAAATTCGCGCGCAACTTCCTGCCACTTTATTTTGCCTTCCGCAATGTCATCCAGCTCTTCTTCAATGTGGGAAGTGAAGTTAATATCCACTATTTCCGGGAAGTGTTCGACCAGTAAATCGTTAACCAACGTACCTTCTTCGGTCGGATGGTAGCGCTTTTCAATTTTCTCCACATAACCCCGGTCTTGAATGGTGGTCAAAGTGGGCGCGTAAGTGGATGGCCTGCCGACTCCGTGGGCTTCCAGGGCTTTAATCAGCGTGGCGTCGCTGTAGCGCGCCGGAGGCTCGGTAAAGTGCTGCAAGGGGAGCAGTTCGTGCAATTTGAGTTTTTCATCCGCTGCCAGTTCCGGCAAGCTGCCTTCAATTTCGTCCTCGGCTTTTTCGTCCGTGCCTTCGGTATAAGCGCGAATGAAGCCGTCGAACTTTACTACCTGGCCGTTGGCTCTAAACAGGGCTAAGGGCTCAGGGCTAAGGGCTAAGATATCAACCGCGGTCTGTTCCAAAACTGCCGGGGCCATTTGGCAAGCAATGGTGCGCTTCCAAATTAGGTCATAAAGTTTAAATTGGTTCCTGTCTAAAAATGCTTTAACGTCTTCCGGTTTCTTTGAAACTTCAGTCGGGCGGATGGCTTCGTGGGCTTCCTGCGCGCCTTTTGATTTATTGGCAAAATTTCTGGGTTTTTCCAAAACGTATTCTTTGCCAAAATCTTTGTGAATAACCTCACGAATGGCAGAAAGCGCGGACTCGGCCAGGTTCAAGCTGTCGGTACGCATGTAAGTAATAAGACCGGTATGGCCTTCCGCCCCCAGCTCCACGCCCTCGTAAAGCCTTTGCGCCAACATCATAGTTTGTTTGGCGGAAAAACCCAATTTGCGCGCGGCTTCCTGTTGGAGGGTGGAAGTTGTAAAAGGGGCAGCGGGATTCCGGTTGACTTCTTTGGTTTGGATGTCTTTTATTTGGTATTCGGCTCCGGTTAAATCGCTAACGATTTTTTTGGCATCGGCTTCAGCCGTAATATCCATTTTGCCCACTTTTTTGCCGTTGATTTCGTGGAGTTTGGCGCGGAATTTTTTTTCGTCGTTCAATTTTGAAAGATCAGCTTCTACGCTCCAGTATTCTTCCTGCTTAAAAGCCTGGATTTCTTTTTCCCGTTCCACTACCAAACGCACCGCGACAGATTGCACTCGTCCGGCCGAAAGCCCAAAGCGGACTTTGCGCCATAAAAACGGGGAAAGTTCGTAGCCGACCAGCCTGTCCAAAATCCTCCTCGCCTGCTGGGCATCTACCAGGTTAATGTCTATGGATCGCGGGTTTTTTAACGCGTGTTCAATGGCACTTTTGGTAATTTCATGGAAGACTATGCGCTTTACCGGCTGTTTTGCGTCGTTGGTTTTAAGCCCCAAAGCTTCCACCAAATGCCATGAAATAGATTCGCCTTCGCGGTCCTCATCAGTCGCCAAAATAATTTCCGGGGCATTTTTGGCTAGTTTCTTAAGCTCCGCAACCACGGGTTTGGCTTTAACGGGTATTAAATAGTGGGGTTCAAAATTCGCCTTGGTGTCCACGCCCATTTTGCTTTTGGGCAAATCACGCACGTGGCCCATGCTGGCAGTCACATTAAAAGCACCGCCGGTAAAGCGGGTAATGGTTTTGGCTTTGGTTGGAGATTCTACTATTATTAAGGGTTTTGACATAAGATCGCTAATGCATAAATTACACGAATTTCACAAATATCTATTAGTGGTATTTGTGGTATTGGTGTATTTGTGATCTGATACAAAAGTGAGTTTAACCACAAAAATTTTTTTTGTCAAACACCGGCCCGCATTTAATAAAAAAATCTCCCTCATTCAGCGTGGCTTGATTAGGCAAGCTTACTGAACTTTATGGATACAAAAGAGTGTCGGTTTGTCCTAGCCTTTCGAGGATTTTTTTTGTTTCTTTTTCATCCGCCGGGCGCGGAGTGGAGTAGTTTTCAATAATAACAGGAATTAGTTCAATGCTTTCCAAAGCGGCGACTTGACGCGGGCCTTGAAGATTGGAGGTCTTATTTTTTGATATTTGGATTTTTAAGGTCAGCCCTTCTCTGGTTTCCTGGCTCCACATTTGGTCGAAAATAAAATTGCCTAAGGAGTAGAAAATATATTTGGGATTGGGGCACCCTAATCCAGCATCACCCTCCCCTCGAGGGAGGGGAACTGCAGATTCCTCCCCCTTGAGGGGGGAGGTTAGGAGGGGGTGAGGGCAATAGCGCTCTATAGTCTGCACCCAGTGCGGATGGTGGCCAATAACCATATCGGCTCCGGCATCTATCGCGGCGTGAGCAAAGCCAATTTGGTCTCCGTTTGGCTTGGTTGTGTATTCCGTCCCCGCATGCATGCTCGCGACTATAAAATCGCAGTTTAATTTTAAATTTTCAATTTTTAATTTTAAATTATCCAAATCTTCAATCCTGGCCACATAATCGTTGGTGGTTTTGCCGCCGTCGTTTAGCGAAGCGTAAGAAGCCCCCACAAAACAAATTTTAATTCCGTTGGCTTCTATTGCCGCCGGCTGCCAGGCTTCCTCCTGGTTATTTCCCGTCCCAATGTGTTTAATACCTAAATCGTCGAGCAAGTTGTTTGTCCATTCTAAACCTTGCGTGCCCTGGTCCAGGGCGTGGTTGTTGGCCAGGCTTAAAACTTTAAAATTGTAATCTTTAAGCCCCGCCCTCATGTTGCAGGGAGCCCCGAAAATTAACGAATGTCCGCCCACTATCCCTTCCATGGTGCCGGGCCCCACCGAACACGGATGTGAAGCGGCGAAAAACGGGCTTTCTAAATTCCCAAAGTTAAAGTCTGTCGAAAGTAAAGTGTCCTTCATTTTTCTAAACGGAAGTTCTACATCCAAAGCCTTAAAACTTGCTGCGGCCACGTTCCGCGAAAGCATAATGTCGCCCACTGCCAGAAAACTGGCTGTGGATTTTACTTCCGACTTTTGGGGAGCGAGCTCTTTGGCTTTGTTATAAAAATTCCAGAGTTCATTTTGTTCTTCGCCGGTTAGTTTAACATCGGCGTTTTGGTTGTTTAGGGTGTATTGGTTGGGCTCGCGCTGAAGCAGGCCCAAGGCAGTCGCAAGTGCGAATAATAAAACTATGGTTATAGGACCATATTTTTTAAACAAGGTAAATTTGTTGCCCATAGTTTCAATATAACAATATAACAAGATAACAACCTAGGAATTAGATGTTATTTGGTTATATTGTTTAATTGTTATCTTGATCGGACATACTGTTGTCCTCCCAAATTCCTCACTTTGCCTTTTATTTCCAAAAAAGTTAAAGCCGAACCCACTTCGCCGGCTTCGAGGCCCGACAACCTTATTATTTCGTTTATACCCAGTGGCTCTTTGCCTATCATTTCCAGCAATTTGTTTTCAGTTGGATTTTCGCCTAAAACCTTTTGGCTGTCAATTTCCAAAGGCAGATTGTTTAAATTCAAGTCTTCCATAATGTCCAAAGCACAGGTGACGGCTTTGGCTCCCATTTTTATCAAGTTGTTGGGACCTTGGGAAAATGGGGCGTAAATGGGTCCGGGTACGGCATAGACCTGGCGGTTTTGTTCCAGCGCATGCTTGGCGGTTATAAGGCTGCCGCTTTCTATGTCACATTCAATTACCAGCGTGCCTATTGATATGCCGGAAATAATCCGGTTTCTTGCAACAAAGTTTTGTTTAAAGTTCGGTGTGCCCGGCGGATATTCCGAAATTAGCGCCCCGCCGGCGTCCAAGATTTCCTGCGCGAGCAGTTGATGGTGCTTAGGGTAAAGCGATTTGTCATCCAAACCGCCCCCCAGCACGGCAATGGTCCGGCGCCGCTTGGCAACCGAGCGGCCGTGCGCTTGGCTGTCCACCCCAAAGGCCATGCCCGAAACTATGGTAACGCCGGCATCCACCAAGGGGTCAACCAAATCGGGGATCACGCTTAAGCCGTAAGTCGTAATGTTCCTAGTGCCCACCACCGCCACGCAAGCCTCATCCGCCATTTCCATTGCGCCCCTCACATAAAGCAGGGGAGGGAATTTTGAAATTTCCAAAAGCAGCTTGGGATAGTTTGGATCTTTGTATGTTAAAATATTAATGCCGAAGGACTTAAGTTTTTCCGCTTCGGCCTGCACATCGGTTTTTTGCCGGTGGTCCGCAATAGTTTGGGCCAAGTCACCTTCCAGGCCGCAGTTTATAAAATCAATTGGTTTTCCAAAATAGGCTTCTTGGAAGGTTTCGAATTTTTCCAGGATTTTTAAAAGCCTAACCGGCCCAAGTTGGGGTAGTAAGTTTAAAGCATGGAGATAAATCGAATCATTCAGGGGCATATTAAAATTTTGGCCGGTTTTTTGCCGCAATTACGTATGCTTAAAGGGGGTTGACAAAGGGTGTAAAAAGGTGTATAATAATAAACCATAAGTCTGCACCGAGACTTGTGTCCAAAACCCTGTCTGTAGGTAGCTAAATTCGGAAGACATCCCTCCTAACTTCTGGATTTGCAACAAGTAAAGGTTTAAATGCGTCTGCATTTAACTTTTCACCTGCGGATGGGGTTTTGGATAGAAAACGAATTTACACAAATATCAAAAACGAAGAAACACGGATTATCCGTGTTTTTTTAGTGTCATTTGTTTTGTAAGAATTTTTCGATTTCGGCTTGAACTTTTGGGAATGCTTCTTCTTGCAATTTTACCGATTCGTCATCGGAAAAGTTTTGAAGCACGAAAGCTTCGGTGGGCATGGCATTTCTGTCAGGCCTCGATTCCACCCCAATGCGTACGCGGTGGAAGTCCTGGCTGCCCAGCTTGTCTATAATATCCTGGACGCCGTTGTGGCCGGCTGCGGAAGAGGAGTCGGTTACGCGGAGAGCGCCTAAAGGCAGGTCGGTGTCGTCGTGGAGGACAAGCAAATTTGCGGATATATCAATTTTGTAAAAATCACATACGGCTTTTACGGCGCGGCCGGATTCGTTCATGTAAGTTTGGGGTTTTACCAACGTATAATCCGAAGTGTCCGAATTAGTATCCGAATGCCCCAAATGCAAAATTTCCGAATCAAATTTTTTTTGCCAGCTTAAATCTTCAACCTTATTTTTTAAATCTGAAATGAAATAATCCAAAGCCAACCACCCGGCGTTGTGGCGGGTGTTTTGGTATTTAGCGCCCGGGTTGCCCAAGGCAACAATAATTTTAACTGTACTCATAATGTAAATTTTACTCCTATAACCTCCTGCCTACAAACTACCAGCCACTCGCTACCGGCTACCCTTCCTCTATCTTCCTATCTTTCGGGTCAAATGCAGCTTTATGGGCGTGCCGTAAAAATCCAAATCCCTAATTATGGAATTTTCCAAATAATGTTTAAAGTGGTGGGCAATGGCCGCGGGGAAGTTGACCAGCAAATCAAAAGTCGGAGGGTTGACGTTTATTTGCTTTAAGGAAAAGACCTTGGGGTTTTTTTGGTCCCACAGGCGTTTGGGCGGGCTGTGTTTCATTTTTTTACTCAAAAATTCCGACAGGGTTTGGTCGTCGATTTTTTTATTGCGCCTGTCATAAATGGGTTTTATGGCTTTTAAGGCTTCATCCAAGCCCTCGCCGGTTACCGCGCTGACAAAAAATACCGGGCACATCCACAAAAAAGGGAAGTGGTGGCTTATGTAGTCTTGCAATTTTTGTTGGTCGCCTTCGTAAATATCGTTTTTATTGGCAACTATTATGCAGCCTTTCTGCATTTTAAGAATTTCCTGCGCAATGCGCTGGTCCTGGAAAGTTATGGGCTCGGTGGCATCTATGGCTAAAAAGCACACGTCGCTCCGGCGGATTGATTTAAAAGTCTGAAAACCGCTAAAAATATCCGGCTTCGCCTGGCGGTGTTCTTTTTTCTTCAGGCCCGCGGTGTCAATAAATGTGTAATTCTCGCCCTCTATTATTATATTTTCGTCAATCGACGTTCGAGTCGTGCCCGGCACAGCCGAAACCACCGCCCGTTCGTTGTCCAAAATTTTGTTAAAAAGGCTGGATTTGCCGACATTGGGCTTGCCTACAATGGAAACCGCAATAGGGCTAAGGGCTAAGGGTTTAGCGCTTAGGTCCAGAGGGGTATCCTCTTTAAAAGAGGATACCCCTCTGCCGGTGGATTCTGATAGCGCGGAAGCTATATGTTCCAGCATATCACCAATGCCGCGGCCGGTAATGGCCGACACGGGAAAGAGGGGCTTGATGCCGAGTTTTTGGAAAGCCAAAATTTTCTCTTCGCGCTTTTGCGGGGAGTCGGATTTGTTCACCGCCAAAATTTTCGGCTTTTTTATTTTACGGAATTTCTTTAAAACCGTTTGGGCTAAAGCCGAAGGGGGCTGCTTGCCGTCCACCACCATAACAATTATGTCGGCTTCTTTCAGCGCAACTTCAATTTGCTTTTGCACGTTTTCTTCGAGTTCTCCCTTGGCGGTCAAGTCCAGGCCCGCGGTGTCAACCAAAATAAAATCCACGCCCTCAAACGAGGTGTGCAAATATTGGCGGTCGCGGGTGGTGCCGGCCACCTCCGACGTCACGGCGGCCTGCGCTCTGGCTATTTTGTTTAATAGCGTAGATTTCCCGGCATTGGGGGGACCGACCAAAGCAACAATAGGAAGATTTTTTTCCATAGTCTTATATAGAAGTTAAGGCTTGTTCAAAAGCATGACCGGCTAAATTTCTAATTATTCTAATTACTCTTTCCAAGTATTACTATAACATCTACGCGGCTGGAGTCTACTTTTACCCCCGGGGGAGGCAAGGTAACTTCTTTGGCGCCAAAGACATTTTTTATATATTCGGCCGTCGCCGGTTTGGGGTTCGCCTGGTAAAAAATTGTCTGCGGGAATTGGTCTTTGGAAAATTCCAGAGGCCAGACTGTCAGCCCGCCTTCGGTAAGCAGGCCCTCGGCCCGTTTGTAGGCCGCCTCGTCGCTTATGGAGCTTGCGAGCCAGACTACGCTTTTTTCATCGTTCAGTTTACCGAGTATAAATGCGTTTTTAAAGTAGTTGTGTATGTCTGCCGAAGTCTTGCCTGAGCAGGGGATAAGAATGTAACCGGCGGTTTCGTGGGAAGTGGCGCATAAGAGGCCGGTTTCGGGGTCTAAGCTCAAGGACAGGAAAGTCTGGATGTTATGTTCCCTGGCCATGTCGTAGAGGTGAAATATTTCTCCCGGGCTAATGTTGGTATGGAAGTTGTCGGCAAAAATCCCAAGCAGATTGTTGATTTTGCCGCTGTCGCCGAGCAAATTTAAATCCAGGATTTTGTCTTTTAAGGCCTTAATGACTTTTTGCTGCCTTAGCGAACGCGCAAAGTCCGAACCTTCGGGTCCCGCCGCATGCCTGGAGCGCGCGTATTTGAGAGCGGTGTTGCCGTCCATAAAAGTTTTACCGGCATCAAAATGCAAATGTTCATAGCGGTCGGCCTCCACAGGCGCATTTTCTTTGCCTTCAATGGGGAAAGTAAAGTCGTCAAAGGAGCGCTCCACGTTTATTTCCACGCCGCCGACTTCGTCCACCGCTTTTTCAAAGCCGTGGAAGTCTATGACCGCAAAATAAGGGATGGTTTGGCCGGCAAGCCTTTCTACGGCTTGTCTGGCCCAGCGGCCGGCCTCGTTCCAGTCTTTGGTGCGGGTGTAGCCTTCGGAAAATATCGAATTGATTTTCCTTTCTCCCAAATTGTTAGGCAGCTGGGCGAGCGTGTCTCGGGGAATTGAAACAAAAGCCACCTCCGAAGTTTTGGGGCGGATTTGGGCCAGTATCATCGTGTCCGTCAAATAGGGGCCCTCGTGCCCGGGGCCGCCAATGCCTAAAAGCAGTACATTAATCTGCCCCTGGTTTTCGCCCGTGAGCGATACGTTCCCGCTTATGCCGCGCAGCGTTTCCCAAACGCGGCCAAAAAAACTTGTGGTTTGTCCGGCAAAGATTTTTTGGCTTAAGTCGGCCGCCCGGTTTATGGCCAGGCCTCCCATAATTACTAAAATGCCTAAAAGCAAAAAAACTACATATTTAAAATACGGGCGGCGTTTTGGTCCGTTCGTGCCTGAAAGCAAACTTACATGAGTATCTTTGGGCGGATAAGGCTGGCTGTAGACTTTGGGCGGCTGGAAAGGGGAATTTCTTTGGCCCGCTGAGTCCAAAGGTTTTTTTACGGGGGGTAAAGTCATAATAGTACTAGGGTATTATATCTAAATAGGCTGTGTTGCGCCATGGCCTTAAGAATGGTATTATTTAGCAGACTTTACTTATCATTCTGTATACTTGATGGGCGGTTAGCTCAGCGGTAGAGCGCTGCATTCACATTGCAGATGCCACAGGTTCAAATCCTGTACCGCCCACCACGCGATATTCTCCTTAACTATAACTCCTGCGGCATTGGCCGCTTTTTTCATTAACTTCCCACTTAGTTGGTCTTTGGTAGTCAGCTCATTTATAAGCTAACTACATAAAACTCTCCCATCTTTTCTTATATAGCAGGAGGCGGCCCGGTTTTTTTGCCGTTTAGGGCTTGACGAAATCGTTTTTAAAGGTAGAATATAGGCACACGATTAAAAAACTCACATGGAAACACACAACCAAGACAAAAATTACAGCGCTAAGTCCGAATCCAGCTCAGTTGGAGCCTTTATTTGGGACCTGGTAAAAATTGTCGCCATTTCCATGGCCATAATTATCCCGTTTAGGCTGCTTGTGGCCGAGCCTTTTGTAGTCAGCGGCTCTTCCATGGTGCCAAATTTTCATAATAGCGACTATTTAATAGTTGACCGGGTTTCCTACCACCGCGCGGAGCCGAAAAGAGGGGATGTAATAGTTATGAAATACCCCAAAAACACCGCCGAATATTTCATTAAGAGGATTGTGGGCCTGCCGGGGGAGACAGTTATGCTCCAAAACGGCAAAGTTGTCATAGTCAATAAAGACCATCCCCAGGGCATGGTAATAGACGAGCCTTATTTGCCCACCGGCACCCCGACTTTGGGCAGGCCGGGCCCTTATTCTTTGGGCAGCGGAGAATATTTTGTGCTGGGAGACAACCGCACCGCCTCCTCTGACTCAAGAGTCTGGGGCATATTGCCTGAAAATGACATTGTCGGCCGCGCCTGGCTCAGAATTTTCCCCGTTAAAGATTTTGGTTTCATTAAAACACCGACTTATAATTGACAAAATTTAAAAAAATAATAAAATTGACAAAATTAGTGCAGTTAATTTTGTTCAATTATGTTTAATCTTGTTCAGTAAATTTATGGGTCGACCTAAAAAAAACTCAACCTCGTCCTTACCTGCGGCCATCTTAAAAAAAGCGGCTGTGCTGCCGGAATTTTTTGACGTGAATACCAACACCGACACTTACTGGGAAGCAATGCTTAAGCGGTTTTCCAAGACCGCCAGGATCTATGGTTTTTCGCGGGTGGAGACGCCCCTCTTGGAAGATGTACGGCTGTTTGAGGCCTTTTATGAAGCCAAGATTGCAAATTCGCTCGTGAAATTACCCGCCGAAGGGCTGACGCCGTCGTTAAGGCCTTCGCAGCTCCCCGGCATTTTAAGGAATTTCGTGCAAAATAAGCTTTTTGAAGTGCCTGCGGTTTATAAGTGGCACTATAGCGGCTACACGGTAAAAAAAGACCCGCGGGGCGAGATGGTTTCCGATTACGAATTCGGCTGCGAAATTTTGGGAGCCTTTAACCACCTTTCGGAAGCCCACTGTATATCCGCCGCGTGGGAGTTCTTAAATTCCTTGGGCCTCGAAGACATGACTTTGGAAATTAACAACCTGGGCAGCGGGGAAACCCAGGTCGCCTATGTCCGGACTTTGGCCGAGGCGCTTATGCCCAAAAGGTACGAACTGTGCGACGAGTGCAATGAGTATTTGCACGAACGCCCGTTGAATGTTTTCCGTTGCAATAATCTGGACTGCCAGGCCGTAGTGGCGGAAGCACCGACAATTTTAGATTTTTTGGACCAGGAATCCCACAAAGATTTTACCAATGTCCTTGAGGCTTTGGACGAAATGTCCATTGCCTATCAGTTGAATCCTTTTTATGCCGGGCGGGAGTCGCAGGAAAAAATTAATTTTGCCATAAAAGCCAAATATAAAGGCCAATTGGTGAGCCTTGCCGAGGGCGGCCACCACAGCGCGGCCCTGCAATCCCTGGGAGGCAAGCTTGCGCGCGGCTTTGGCTTTTCCGGCAGCCTGGCTTTTGTCAAAGAAGTTATGCAAGAGGCGAACATAGAAGCGGGCAGGCATTTGTCCACCGAAGTCTGTCTTGTGCCCTTGGGAGAACTCGCGGCCAGGCGGTCTTTGCGCCTGTTTAGGGATTTAACCGCACAAAAAATTCTGGTCTACGATCATTTCGGCGAAAGCGGGGTAAAAAACCAGCTGAAGGTGGCCCAGGAACATAAAGTCCCCATTGCGCTAATTATGGGACAAAAGGAAGCCATGGACGAAATGGTTATACTCAGGGATGTGAAGTCGGGTATGCAGGAAATCATTTCTTATGATAAGATAGTGGAAGAGGTAAAAAAGCGGTTGGGGAAATAAGGGTATTGACAAAAATGACATAATTGGCAAAATTGAGCAAAAATAAGCTGCAGTATAATTTTGTCAATTTTATTTAATTTTTTAAATTTTGTTCAATTTATTTTATGGACGACTGCGTATTTTGCAATATCATCAACAAGACCATTGAATCCCAAATCCTTTTTGAGGACGAGAATTTAATAGTCATCAAAGATATTTTGCCCAAAGCGCCCGTGCACTTGCTGGTTATTTCCAAAGAACACATACTTTCATTCAACCACCTGGAGCCGAGGCATAAGGACATGATTTTTGACGCCTTACAGACGGCCAAAAAAATGGCCGAAAAGTACGGCATAGACCAAACCGGCTACAAACTCCTCTGCAATGTGGGCCGGGATGGGGGACAGGTTATCCCTCACCTGCATTTGCATATAATGGGCGGAAAGAACTTGGGGGAGTAATTTCTTAGAAGTAAGAAGTAAGTATTAAGAATTAAGAGATTGGATCTTAATTCATACTTCATAATTCTTACTTCTTTTTAGTTGTTTGACTAAATAGAAAAATTTAGATATAATCACTACGAATTATTAATCCCACACTGAAAGCCGAGGTGAGTAAAGTGGTAGAAGTAAAGAAAAAAGACGGCGAGAGTTTTGAATCCCTGTTAAGGCGTTTCAACCGCAAAATTCAGCAAAGCGGCGTCCTTATCCGTGCCCGAAAAATCCGGTTTTATACGCCGGTTAAGTCCAGAAACCTCCAAAAGGAAGCCGCCAGGCGTCGGGCAAAAAACCGCGCCGAACGCGAAGAGCTTAAAAAACAAGGCAAATTGCTGCCGGTAAAGAGATATGGCAGGCGATAGGCGATAAACGCTATACGGCAGGGCGGCGCGTATCGGTTCGGGTTTATCGGAATGCGTAAGCAGGCCGCCTGCCGTAAGACGTATTTACGATGCGCGTGGCGCCGACGAAAAACGTATAACGCAAATAATGATTACCTTACAACAAATTGAACAAGATTTGACGATTGCGATAAAAGCGAAAGACCAAATATCTGTCGATGTTTTGCGTGGCTTAAAAACCCGGCTGACCAACGAGCGCATTGCCAAGGCGCGCGATTTAAGCGACGACGAGATTTTAGCATTGCTTAAATCGGAAGTGAAGAAGCGCAAAGAGGCGGCCGAGGCATTTAAAGCCGGCGCGCGTGCGGAATTGGCAGAAAAAGAACTCAAGGAATGCGCGTTTTTGGAAAAATATTTGCCCGAACAAATGAGCGAGGGGGATATGGCCGCGGCCGTGGATGCCGCTGTTTCGGAAAATGGTTTTACCGCCAAAGATTTCGGCAAAGCCATGGGCTTGCTCAAAGCCAAGCTGGGGCAGGCGGCCGACGGGGCCCTGCTTGCCAAAATTTTGAAAGAAAAACTAAAATAGAGCATACGAAAATTGGCATACGAAACTCCGAAATTTTATGCGAAACTGGTAAGATTGGTTAAAATTTTCGTATCGATTTCGTAGTTTCGTATGTAATTTTCGCATACAATATGGCTAAAGAACAGTACATCACCGGTTTGGACATTGGCACGGCCTACATCCGTGCGGTTTGCGGTAAGCTTACGCAGGGCGAAGAGGGTGGGACTTTAAGCATTGTAGGTTCGGCGGAAGTCGAGAGCCAGGGCTTAAGGAAGGGCGTTTTGGTCGACATCGACGAAGCCGTTTCCTGTATTTCCAGCGTTTTGGAAAAAGTGGAAAGAATGACCGGCGTAGCGGTGGAGGCGGTGAATGTTTCCGTCTCCGGGAGCCACATAAGCACTCATCCTTCCCACGGGGTAATTGCGGTTTCCCGGGCTGACGGCGAAATAAGCGAAGCCGACGTGGTGCGCTGCGTGGACGCGAGCCAGGCCATTTCGGTCCCTCAAAACCGCGAAATTTTACATGTCTTTCCAAAAACTTTTACCCTCGACGGCCAGGGCGGCATAAAAGACCCGCTTGGCATGAGCGGCGTGCGCCTTGAGGTGGACACGCTTATTGTCCAGGCCGGTTTGCCGTTTGTACGCAACTTAAGCCGCAGCGTAATGCAGGCGGGTTTGGAAATCCAGGAACTGGTGTTGGCGCCTTTGGCCGCCGCGGAAACGGTTTTAAGCAAACGCCAAAAAGATTTGGGCGTCGCCCTTATAGATTTGGGCGCGGGCACTACATCGGTTGCGGTGTATGAAGAAGGCGATCTTATTCATGCCGCGGTTATTCCCATTGGCGGCCAGCACATTACCAACGATTTGGCCATTGGCCTTAGGTCCTCCATTGAAACTGCGGAAAAAGTTAAACTAATGTACGGCCATACCGACCCCAAAGCCGTAAACAAAGCCGAGGAAATCGATTTGCGCCAAATAGACACGGGCGAAACCGAAAGCGTTATGCGGAATTACGTGGTGGAAATTATTGAAGCAAGATTGGAAGAAATTTTTGGCCTGGTAAACAAGGAACTTAAAGCCATTAATCGCGATGGCAAGCTGCCTTCGGGCGTGGTTTTAACCGGCGGCGGCAGCCGCCTGCCCGAAATGGCCGAATTTGCCAAAAAACATTTGCGCCTGCCGGCCGCCTTGGGCGTGCCGCAAAACATCAACACCGTTATAGACAAAGTGGAAGATCCGGGTTTTGCCACGGGCGTGGGTTTGGTTTTGTGGGGGCAAAAGTACGGGCATGGGGGAATGAGCGCGGGCAATATGTTTTCCTCCATAAAAAAAGTTTTTTCCCATCCCGCCGCCGGCAAGGTAAAAAAATGGCTGAAATCCTTTTTGCCTTAGCCCTAAAATAATAGGGCTTTCATAAAACACCTCTATAATAACAAAGAAAATCACCCTCTTTTTGCTTGACAAAAGGTGGGTTTTTTGATATAATGTGGGGTCTATGCTTTTTGCATAGAAAAAAGTTAATTGGAGGAAATAGTTATTATAGGCGTTTAGTTTGTCCGGTTTTTCGGACGAGCAGGAGTTTTAATTAGGGCTAAGGGCTAAGCGTATAGCGCTAAGTGCTTAGTTAATGCTCTTGCTCGTCCGGCGTCCCGATTATATCGGGACAATCCAACCGGACGGCGCGGAAAGGAGGTGGCAAGATGCCTTTGATCTTGCTAATTCTCCTTCTCGTCTCCGCCGGTCAGGGGCTCGCGCAAG
>CAZDEP010000005.1:0-21899 GCA_964504715.1 uncultured Candidatus Saccharibacteria bacterium
GAAAACATGGTCGGCCATAAGCTCGGAGAGTTTGCCTTAACCCGCAAGTTTACCCGCCACGGCGGCAAGATGGCCAAGGAGCAGGAAATGGCTGCCCAGGCTGCGGAAAAGGCCAAGCTCCAGGCGGCAAAGGAACCGGAGAAAAAGTAAAAACTCTGCGAACTACGAACTGGGTACGAACTTTACGAACCCTATTCGTACACTTCGTAAAAAGTTCGTAGTTCGTAGAAAATAATATGTCTCAACAGCCATTAAAAAATAATACCGTAAAATTAGTAACGGCCTATGCCCGGGACCTTCGCATTGCCCCGAGAAAATTGAGGCTGGTTACCAGTTTGGTTAACGGCAAAAACGCGGAAGACGCGTTGGTCCTCTTAAAGCATACGCCTAAAAAAGGCGCGGAAATGGTTTTTAAGCTTATTAAAAGCGCTATTGCCAATGCCAGCAATAATTTTTCACTTGAACCCCAGAAACTGTTTATAAAGAGCATTACCGCGGACATGGGCAAAGTCATGAAAAGGTATTTTCCCCGGGCTCGCGGCAGCGCTTTTGTAATTAGAAGGAAGCTCTCACACGTTAACCTGGTGCTGGAAGAAAGAAAGACCGGCAAGGCTGCAAAATCCAGACTCTCCTTGTTTAAGAAAAAGCAGGAAGAAAAGACGCCGGAAAGCGTTGACCACACCCAGGCTGTAGAAAAACAGGAAGCGAAGGACCACAAGAAAGAGTTTACGGTCAAGACCGATGAACAAAAGAAGATGGGTAAGATTCAGCAGAAACGAAGGTTGTTCGACCGCCGGGGCGGCGAATAGCGTCATTGGCAAAAATGACAAAATTTAAAAAATGACAAAATTATTAGGACATTGAATTAAAAACTCTGAAAATTTTGTCAATTATGTCAATTTTATTTAATTTTGTTTCAATCAATTTATGGGTCATAAGATAAATCCAACTTCAATACGGTTAAAGATTACGCAGCCCTGGAAATCCAGGTGGTTTGCCAGGTCGCCCATGTACGCGAAGGTTTTGGAAGAAGATACCAAAATCCGCGAGTATTTGGAAAAGCACCTGAAAAAGGCAGGCTTAGTCCGCTTGGATATAGAAAGAACAGGCGACGGCACCATTGTCGTAATTGTTAAAACCACCAAGCCGGGTTTGATTATCGGCAAGGGCGGCGCCGGCATAGAAGAACTGAAGATGAAGATTAAGCAGAAATTGGGCATAAAGAAAGAGCTGAAAGTAAACATTGAAGAAGTTCGGGACGTGAATTTGCAGGCTCAGGTAATTGCCAACTCCATTGCCGAACAGATTGAAAAGCGCGTAGCTTTTAGGAAACTTATGAAGCAGTCGCTGGAACAGATGATGAACGCCGGCGCCAAGGGCGCCAAAGTGGCAATTGGCGGCAGGCTGAACGGCGCTGAAATTGCCCGCACGGAACATTTGGCTTTAGGTAAAATCCCTCTCCATACTTTGCGCGCCGATATTGATTTTGCCCGAAGCACGGCCTTTACCACTTATGGCACGGTAGGAATAAAGGTGTGGATTTACAAAGGGGATATATTCGAAGAAAAAACTAAGTAAGGCAAGCATTTACAGCTAAACGCTATTTATTATGTTTATTCCTAAAAAACTTAAACACCGCAAGCATCATCGCGGTCATACTAAGGGCCAGGCCAACGCGGGGGAAACCATAGCTTTCGGCCAATTTGCCTTAAAAGCTTTGGAAAGCTCGTGGGTAACCGCCAGGCAAATTGAAGCCGCCAGGCGCGCCATGACCCGATACGTCCAAAGGGGCGGCAAAATTTGGATCCGCGTATTTGCAGACAAGCCGGTAACTGTCCACGGAAATGAAAGCCCGATGGGCGGCGGAAAAGGCGCGGTTGACCATTTTGTCTCCGTAGTCAAGAAAGGCAAAGTTTTATTTGAAATGGACGGCGTGGCCAAAGAACAGGCACAGGAAGCCATGAGGCTGGCCAGCTATAAATTGCCGGTTAAGACAAGGTTCGTAACTAAAGAAAAGCACGGTTAACTTTACCTGAATACAGATTAGTACAGATATACTGATATCTGCATCTAAAGTCTGTATATCAGTAAACATCAGTAATCAGTAAAGCTTATGAAGTATAAAGAATTAAAAAATAATAATCCTGAGCAGCTTAAAAAAATGCTCTCTGACATACGGGAAGAAGCGCACGCGCTGGCAGTAAAAACCCGCTTGGGCGAGCATAAGCAGACCCACAAGCTAAAAGATTTGAAAAAAGATATTGCCAGGATTATGACCCTTTTAGCACAAAAATAGTATCAAGTAGCAAGTATTAAGTATTAAGAGAAGCTCCATAATGCTTGATACCTAATACTTGCTACACATTACTTTATTAAACATATGAATTCAGAATCTACAACTAAAAAACAACAGTTAATCGGCATGGTGGTGTCGGATAAGATGACTAAAACCGTCGTAGTTAAGGTTGACTCCCGAAAACGCCATCCTAAGTACAAGAAAGCCTATACAGTCTCCAAGAGGTTTAAAGCCCATGATGAAAAGGGCGAATACCATACGGGCGACAAAGTTGTAATAGAAGCGATAAGGCCGATGAGTAAAGATAAGAAATTTAAAGTAATTAGTAAAGCTTAATTTTACATGAATACAGATTAGTACAGATATACTGATATCTGCACCTAAAATCTGTATATCAGTAAACATCAGTAATCAGTAAAGATATGTTACAAGTAAGAAGTTGGATTAAAATAGCAGATAACACCGGCGCAAGAGTCGTCAATGTTTTCAGTGTGAACGGCAAGAACAAGAACCGGTATGCCCGCGTGGGCGACATTGTGGCCGGCAGCGTAAAGCAGGCCGAACCAAACTCCGGTTACAAAAAAGGCGACAAAGTTTACGCGCTGATTGTAAGGACCCGGAAAGAAATGCGCAGGAAAGACGGCTCTTATATACGTTTTGATGAGAATGCGGGCGTGCTTGTAAGCAAGGAGTCGGGAGAGCCGAAAGGCACCCGTATCTTCGGGCCCATACCGAGAGAAGTCAGGGAAAAAGCGTTGGGAGAATTTGAAGACGGCTATAAGAAAATATTATCATTGGCACCGGAAGTAATATAATTCGCAGATACGCAGATTGCGCAGATATCGTGAGATCAAAATAACGCATTCGCGTTATCAGCGGCATCGGCGCATCAGCGAAAGATTTTATGAACAAATTCAAGATTAAAAAAGGTGATACTGTAAAAGTGCTTTCGGGCAAAGACCGCGGCAAGACCGGCAAGGTTTTAAGCGTGATCCCGTCCCGCGCAAGCGCTGTGGTTGAGAATGTGAATATGCATACCCGCTTTGAAAGGGCCAAAAAAATGGGCGAAGCAGGCAAGAAAGTTACTTTTTCTTCCCCCATGTCCCTTTCCAAACTGCAGTTGGTTGATCCGCATTCCGGAAAGCCTACACGGGTTGGCTATAAAATTTTGGAAGACAAGACTAAGCAAAGGATAGGTAAATCAAGCGGAAAAGCAATATAATCATTGACAAAAATGACAAAATTTAAAAAATTGACAAAATTAATAAGCAGGTGCAGTTAAATTTTGTTCAATTTTGCTCAATTTTATTTAATTTTCGTCAATTAAGTTATGGAACGACTACAATCACAATATAATAAAGAAATCCTCCCTGCTTTAAAAGAGAAGTTTGGTTTTAAGAATGTCATGCAGGTGCCTAAAATTACCAAAATCGTTTTAAACGTCGGTTTGGGCAAACTGAAGGAAGACAAGAAGAAGATTGATTTGATTTTCGAAGACGTCAAGAAAATTGCCGGCCAGTTGCCTGTAAAAACCCGCGCCCGCAAATCGATTTCCGGTTTTAAGGTCAGGGAAAACCAAGTAGTCGGGCTTTCCTGCACTTTGCGGGGCATGCGCATGTACAGCTTTTTGGATAAATTGGTAAATGTGGCGCTGCCGAGGGTCAGGGATTTCCAGGGTGTATCGGCCCAAGGATTTGATGGAAGAGGCAACTACCATTTGGGCATAAAAGAGCAGATTGTATTCCCGGAAGTGCCTGCCGATTCTTTAGAAAACGTTTTCGGACTGGAAGTTTCCATAGTTACCAATGCCGGCAAAGACGAGCCGGCGAGAGAATTATTAAAGATGATGAGATTTCCGTTTAAAAAGTAGTAAATTGTAAGTTAGTAAGTAGTAAGTTACTTACAACTTTACAACTTAGAACTTACAACTAAGTTATGGCTACACAAGCACAAATTGCCAAATCGAATAGGAGCCTCAAAAAACCTAAATTCTCCACCAGAATTGTCAGGCGCTGTTGGAAGTGCGGCAGGAAAGGCGGCTATATGAGGGACTTTAGGCTCTGCAGGATTTGTTTTAGAGAATTAGCCAGCAAAGGGGAGATCCCCGGCGTGGTGAAAGCCTCATGGTAAATTCAAGTAAATAGCATTTAGCGCTTAGTATTTAGCCGGACACCGGCTTTGCTAAACGCTAAACGCTGACAGTTAAACGCTATATATGTACACCGACCCAATATCCGACATGCTAACCAGAATAAGGAACGCAGCTTTGGCCAAAAAGGCCGAGGCCGTTTTGCCGTACTCCAAATTTAAGAAAGCTTTGGCCGATGTGTTAGTTCGCGAAGGGTTTATTGGCGGCGTGAAAGAGTTGGTCGGCGAACATAAAATGATGGAAGTAAAGCTTAAATACAGCGAAGGCGGAGATTCGGTTATTTCCGGCATTAAGCGTATAAGCAAGCCCGGGCAAAGAATTTACCTGCCGTGCGAAAAAATACCCAGGACTAACAGCGGGCTCGGCATAACCGTCATTTCCACTTCCCAGGGGCTTATTACCGACAAGGAAGCGCGAAAGCAGAAAGTGGGCGGAGAAATAATTTGTCAGGTCTGGTAAGGAAAGATTCAAGATTTAAGATTAAAGCTAAGGCATAATCACTTAAATCTTAAATCATTAATCTTAAATCTATTACTATGTCTAGAATCGGAAAAAAACCAGTCGTTATCCCTTCCGGGGTCAAAGCCGAGCTTAAAGGCTCTGCTTTAACCGTGACCGGCCCGAAAGGTACTTTAAAGATGGATATCCATCCCAAAGTGAAGGTGGCCATTGCAGGCACAGAAATTACCGTTGATGTGGAAGGCAAAGAAGTTAAGAAAGAACGGTCTTTGTGGGGCCTGACCCGCGCGCTGATTAACAATTTGGTTGAAGGCGTGACCAAGGGCTTTGAAAAGAAGCTGGAAGTAAACGGCGTAGGCTTTAAAGTAGCTATCCAGGGCCAAAAAATTGTTATGGCACTCGGCTTTTCCCATCCAGTGGAAATTGAAATTCCAAAAGAGTTGGCCGTGGCCGTGGAAAAGAACCTGATTACCATAAGCGGTCCGGATAAGCAGAAAGTCGGCCAATTCGCGGCCGAAATCCGGGAATTAAAGAAGCCCGAACCCTACAAAGGCAAAGGCATAAAGTATTCCGACGAAACTATTATCCGCAAGGCCGGTAAGGTTGTAAAGGTTGTGGGCGGCGGGAAATAATCATTCATAGATACGCCGATAGCGCGGATAGCACAGATTAAAATCCGCGGCAGAGGCAGTATCTTTATGTACTACGAATATAATTATGAATCAAGTTAAGCAAAAAAGAATCAAGCGGGGCATAAGGCATAACCGTGTCAGGTCGAAAGTCGCTGGTGTTCCGGCCGTGCCAAGACTGAATGTTTTTAGAAGCGGCGCCCACATTTACGCCCAAATAATAGACGACTCTACCGGCCAAACTTTGGCTTCCGCTTCCAGCCTTAAAGTCAAAATCCCGGGGAAGAAATCGGACGTTTCCAAGGAAGTTGGTAAGGCCATAGCTGCCAAGGCAGCGGAGAAAAAAATTACGCAAGTGGTTTTTGACCGCGGCGGATATAAGTACCATGGCAGAGTAAAATCTTTGGCAGAAGGCGCAAGAGAAGGCGGGTTAAAGTTTTAACAAGCAAGCATTTAGCACTTAGGGTTTAGCATTTAGCCGGACAAAGGCTTTACTAAACGCTAAACGCTAACATCTAAACGCTATATATATGGAAAAAAGACAACGCAGATCAAACCGCGAAGGCGGCGAACAAAGGGAGCGCAGCGAATTCGACCAAAAGGTGGTTGAAGTTAAGCGCGTCACGCGCGTTATGGCCGGAGGCAAAAGGATGCGCTTTAGGGCCTTAGTTGTTATT
Organism: uncultured Candidatus Saccharibacteria bacterium; assembly: GCA_964504715.1. Taxonomy (GTDB): domain Bacteria; phylum Patescibacteriota; class Doudnabacteria; order UBA920; family UBA920; genus JBBTRN01. The sequence goes on from CAZDEP010000005.1 coordinate 6,211, forward strand.
GGCGACCGAAAAGGCAGAGTCGGCGTAGGCTTAAAGAAAGGTATGGATGTATCCGGCAGCGTGGAAAAAGCCGTAAATGCCGCTAAAAAGAGCCTTATTACCTTACCGCTGATTAACGAAACCATTCCGCACCAGTTGAAGGTTAAATACAAATCCAGCGTGCTTTCCTTAATGCCGGCCAAACCCGGTACCGGCGTTATTGCCGGCGGCGCGGTCCGCAGCGTTATGGAATTGGCAGGGGTTAAGAACATCGTAAGCAAAATGCTTGGCTCCAACAATAAAGTAAACAATGTTAAGGCAATATTTGAGGCCTTTAGGCAAATGAAGAGCAAGGCGGAAATTAAGAGAATGAGAAAATAATAGTCCACAGATCACAGATAGCACAGATACGCCGATTGCTTAGTGGAAATGCAAGATCCTAATAGACAATCCGGGCATCCGGCTAAACAGTGGTCAGTAGGTAAATAATAATATTCTATGTTGAAGTTACATACTCTAAAAAAACATCCCAAATCCACCAAGCGCCGCAAAGTTGTCGGACGCGGTTTGGGCAGCGGCCATGGCACTTACTCCACGCGCGGAGGCAAGGGCCAGACAGCAAGAACCGGACACAGTAAAATGCCCGCGAATTTTGAAGGTGGCAGGCAGCCGCTCGTCCGCCAAATGCCCAAACTTAGGGGCTTTAGGTCGCTGGCCACAAAAGCGGTGGTGGTTTCTTTGAGCCGCTTGAATGTTTTTGGAGACGGTGATACAGTTGATTTAAAGTCTTTAATAGCCAAAGGCGTGGTTGATTCTGAGGCTAAGTCGGTCAAAATTTTAAAAGGTGAAATAAAAAAGAAGTTGAATATTGCCTTACCGGTCTCGGCTTCGGTTAAAGCGGAAGTAGAGAAGGCGGGCGGGAAAATTCTTTAAATCACAAATACACAAATTACACAAATAGCACGAATGTAGAGCTTAAAGACATTTTCTGAAATAATTATTTGTGAAATTTGTGATATTAGTGTATTAGTGATATATGAACAAATTCTTCCTAATTTGGAAAACCAAAGACCTGCGCAATAAGATTCTTATTGTGCTTTTATTGTTAGTGCTTACCCGCGTGCTGGCTAACGTGCCTATTCCCGGGATAGATGCTTCCAACATCCAGGCGTTGTTCCAGCAGAGCCAGTTTTTAGGCCTTTTGAATATTTTTTCCGGCGGCGGCCTGACCAATTTTTCCATTGCTATGATGGGTGTGGGACCATACATTACCGCTTCCATTATTATGCAGCTTTTGACCATTATCGTCCCTTCTTTATCGGAAATGCAAAAAGAAGGCGGCGAAGCGGGCAGGACGCAAATAAATATGTACACCCGCTATTTGACCATTCCTTTGGCGATTTTGCAGGGTTACGGAACCATCCGTTTGCTGCAAAGCCAGGGCGGGGCTTCCATTTTGGGGGTATTTACTCCTTTCCAATGGTTTTTAACTTTGCTTTCCGTATGCGCAGGCAGTATGTTTTTAATGTGGTTGGGTGAAATTATGTCCGAGTACGATGTGGGTAACGGCATATCTTTAATAATTTTTGCCGGCATAGTCGCCCGCCTGCCGCAGGTTTTTTCCCAGGTAAAGACTTTATACTTTGCCCCATATGATCCTTCCAAATTGCCCGAAATTTTAGGCATTCTGGCCGCGGTTTTAATTACCGTAGCAGGCGTGGTGCTGGTTACCGAAGCCCAGAGGAATATTCCCGTGGCGTATGCCAAACGGGTGAGGGGCAACCAGCTTTTTGGCGGCGTGGATACCCATTTGCCGCTCCGCTTAAACCAAGCCGGAGTTATCCCTATTATTTTTGCAGTCTCCGTAATGCTTTTCCCGGCAATGTTGGCGCAATTTTTCGTAAACGCCAAGTCCGCAATTTTGGCTGACAACGCCCAAAAAGTGATTGGCCTGTTTAACTCACAGGGCTGGTTTTACGGCACAACTTATTTCGTGCTAATTATGGCGTTTACTTATTTTTATACCGCCGTGGTATTCAACCCCCAGGAAATTGCCGAAAACGTGCAAAGGAACGGCGGGTTTGTACCAGGGCTTAGGCCGGGCGGACAGACGGCGGACTTCCTTTCGCGAGTGCTTAACCGCATAACTTTGGCCGGCGCCTTCTTTTTGGCCGTCATTGCCATTTTGCCGCTTGTAATGCAGAACTTAACCGGCGCCAAAGCTTTGACTTTCGGCGGCACCTCATTGCTTATTGCCGTGTCTGTGGTTATTGAAATCATCAAAAAAGTGGACGCGCAGCTGACTATGCATGACTACGAAGGGTTCTAAAATCCCTGCGGGATTTTACCCTGAGCGGAGTCGAAGGGTAACAGCGGATAGCGCGGATGACATAGATATAAAAACCTGCCATAATATTGGCAGGTTTTAAATTAGAATTTAAATATATTTATGGTTGATGTTATTTTATTTGACTGCGACGGGCCAATAATTAGACGGGAAAAATATTTTAGCCAGAGGCTCAAGGAACAGGGTCAAGGGGTAAACGAGGCAAAAGTGCGGGATTTTTTTAAAACCGAATTTTTGCAAATCGAAAGGGGCAGGGCCGATTTAAAAGAAATATTATCAAAACTTATACCCGAATGGGGATATAAAGGCACGGCAGAAGAGCTTATGAATTTTTGGTTTTCCGGGGAGGCGGAAATTAACCTAAATATGAAAGAGTATATTTTAAAGCTTAAGGATAACGGCGTAAAAGCGTATTTAGCTACCAACAACGAAAAGTACCGAACCGAATATTTGTGGAATGTCGTTGGCATAAAAAATTTTTTGGATGGCGTGTTTTCTTCCTGCTATTTGGGCTATATGAAGCCGGAGGTGGAATACTGGCGTGAAATTTATAAAGTTTTAAATAAGTTCCCAAAAGAAAATATTTTGGTTTTGGACGACAAACAAGCCGCAATTGACTCCGCCCTCGCCTTTGGTTTTAAGGCCGAACTTTACACAACCTTGGAGGATTTTAAAAAAGTTATGGTAGAAAAGTATAAAATATAGTCATTGCGAGCAGTCTTGGACGAAGCAAACCGATCTCCAGATCGTCCCGGGCAAAATGAGGGATCTATGGATAGATTGCAGCGCTCCGATGTGGTAGTTCGTAATGACAGGACTAATATGTCTAACGAAGAATTCGAAAATTTAATAAATGAAGCCGTACTGGCTTTGCCAAAGCACATTCAGGACAAGCTTTCCAATGTGAGCATTGTTTTGGAAGAAGGGGAGTCGCCGGACAATTCCTTGTTCGGCCTGTATCATGGCGTTTCCAAGCTGCAGCGCGGTTCCGGTTACGGCATGGGCCCGACCTTGCCTGACAAAATTACCATTTGGAAAGGCACTGTAGAAAAATTTGCCGGTTCGGAATCGGGCGAATTGGCTGACAGCAAAGACGAGGGAGCCGTGCGGCGTCTGGTAAGAAAAGTGGTCTGGCATGAAATAGGCCATCATTTGGGTTTTGACGAAGCAGGCATTCGGAAATTGGAAAAGAAGTGGGAAAAGGAAGGGAAAGTTTAATCATAAATTCGTAAATATCACAAATTACGCAAATAGAATTAGATACGATTGACAAAAGAGTTAAAAAGGAGTAAAATTTGGAGTTATATTTCATTTATGGTATAATTTGTTCATATATGCCTGATAAAAAAGAAATTAATCAACAGGAAATAAGCGGTAGGATTCCAATCGTGGAATCGGGTTCTTCGGGCGAGATTCTAAAGCCATTGGAAAATCGACCCGGCAACAAGGAAGTCGTAAATCAGATCCAGGCCCGCTTGGAAGACATTGAAGACGGTAAGGCCCCGGCTGTTGACCCCACTATTATGGAAGCTGCAAGGAAAGCAGCAGCGACAGAGAACGTCGGTTCCAGCTCCCGCGAAAATCTAAAGCATTTTTTAGACGTTCTTCATGGCAGTGTGAACGACCCTGCTTCGACTGTGGAAGAGGTGCTTGCGGCATCATCGGGGGAAGAAATCAAAGAGTAGCATCTTTGGTGGTATAGGCTTTAGGAAATAAAAATAAAATGTCTTTAGAGCTAACTTCCGTACAAATTGCCTTTTTGGTGCTGGTAGGCCTTGTAACAATTTTCTTGGCCATATTTTTTTATTATTTCAAACGCCACGTTTACCATAAGGGCCACGTTGTCCCCAGGGCTTTAGATTGGGTATTTTTGGAAATTCAGATGCCCAAGGAAAATGCGACGGAAGGCGGGGCGGAAAACCAGCAAAGGCCCAAAAGCGAAGAGGAAAAAAAACAAATGATCGCGGTAGCCGAGCAGCTTTTTACCATGCTCTCGGAATCAGGCCAGAGCAAAGGCTGGCTGAAAGGCAAAGATTATTACAGTTTTGAAATCGCGTGCACAGACAAGAAAATTTCATTTTATATAAATTGCCCCAGGCATTTGCAGCAGCTGGTGGAAAAGCAGCTGCAGGCGCAATACCCCCATGCTTTTGTGGAGCAGGTGAGGGGCTATAATCCTTTCCAAAAAGGCGCCCAGGTTGAAGTGCGTGAACTTCAGCTCAATAAAAAATACGTTTATCCTTTTAGGACTTACAAAAACACCGAATCCGACCCTTTAAACGCGCTGACTAACGCAATGAGCAAATTGCAGGAAAAGGAGGGCGCGGCAATTCAGTATGTAATTAGCCCTGCAGGTACGGCCTGGCAGGGAACTCCAAGGTATATGGCTTTGGAAGTGCAGCAGGGCAAAAACCCCGAGCTTATAGAACGCGGCCACGTTTACCGTTTCTTTTTGGGTTTTAGGAGATTTTTTGCCGGAGTTATTACGGGTACAAGCGGGCAGGGACAGCAGGGCTCCCATACCCATAAAGACTTAAGCGGCTACGCCGCGCCCATCCAGCTTACTCCCATGCAGCAGGAAATAGTCAAACGGCTGGAAGAAAAAGCCAGCCGCCCCGGCTACAAACTCAATGTCCGGTTGGTGACTTCTTCCATTGTCCCGGGCAATGCCAAAACGCACATGCATAACTTAATGTCGGCTTTCCTGCAGTTTAATATGCCCCCCTTCAATGGCTTGAGAATTAAGAACCGCTCCAAGGATGATGTTTTAAAAGATTATATTTTTCGGGTGTTTAGGGATTTTGGCAAGACCAACATTATAAACACGGAAGAGCTCGCCAGCCTGTGGCATTTGCCGACTCCTTACATTGAAACCCCGAATATAAAGTGGCTGGTTTCCAAAAAAGCCCCGCCGCCCATTAACACCCATAAAGAAGGATTGCTTATTGGCAAAAACGTTTACCGCAATCTCGAAACGCCGATTTTTATGGGCCGTGAAGACCGCCGAAGGCATACTTATACTTTGGGCCGCACCGGCAGCGGCAAGTCTGTCCTGCTTTCCAATATGGCAATCCAGGACATAAGGAACGGCGAGGGCTTGTGCGTTATTGACCCGCACGGCGATTTAATTAACGACATCCTCATTAATATCCCCAAAGAGCGTGCGGAAGACGTGATTTTGTTCGAGCCTTTTGATATGGAAAGGCCGTTGGGCTTGAATATGCTGGAAGTGGACAGCGAGGAGCAAAAAGATTTTGCCGTCCAGGAAATGATTTCAATTTTTTACAAATTGGTGACCGACCCGGCCATGCTCGGGCCCATGTTTGAACACAATATGCGCAACGCCATGCTCACGCTTATGGCTGACGAAGAACATCCGGGGACTATAGCCGACATCCCGCGCATTTTTACGGACACGGAATTCCAGCGGTATAAGCTTTCCAAAGTCAAAGACCCGGTAGTAAGGCTGTTCTGGGAAAAAGAAATGGCCAAGACTTCCGACTTTCACAAGAGCGAAATGTTAGGTTACCTTATTTCCAAAGTCGGCAGGTTTGTGGAAAATACCATGATGCGCAACATTGTCGGCCAGGCTAAGAGCGGCTTTAATTTTAGGAAAGTCATGGATGACGGAAAAATTTTGCTCGTGAACTTGTCCAAGGGCAGGACGGGCGAAATAAATGCCAAGCTTTTGGGGCTTATACTCGTCAGCAAAATCCAAATGGCCGCGCTTTCCCGGGCTGACATCCCCGAAGAGCAACGCCGCGACTTTTATTTGTATGTGGACGAGTTCCAAAACTTTATTACCGACACTTTTTCCAGCATACTTTCCGAGGCCAGGAAGTATAAGCTGAATTTGATTATTGCCCACCAGTATTTGGGCCAGCTGGAGCAGCAGGCGGGAGCGCAGGGCGCCGGGAGCAAGGATTTGCGCGATGCCGTGTTCGGCAATGTGGGTAGCATGATAGTTTTCCGGACCGGTGCGGAAGATGCCGAGGTTTTGGGCAAGGAATTCGCCCCAACTTTCAACCAGTTTGATCTGGTTAATATTGAGCGTTTTAACGCCTACGTAAAACTCATGGTCAACGGTACGGCCTCAAAGCCTTTTAACATGGCAACAATGCCGCCGCAAAAACCCGGCAATCCGGAGTTGGCGGAATCCATCCGCCAGCTTTCACGGCTGAAGTTCGGACGCCTGCGCTCGGAAGTGGAAAGTGAAATTTTGGAGGCCAGCGAAGTGGCCGAAAATATGAGCGAAGCTTTGCCGAGCGTGGAGCGGGGGCTTTAGTTTTTATCCGGCTTACGGTAAAATGTGAGAGATGCATGATGAAAACTATATAAACATTTTTTGCAAGTTTGTGGGAAACCTAGTCCAGGACGGCAAACTTACGGTAAAGGAAGGCTTTGCCGTTTTAAAGATATTTGAGCCGGAATGTGAAAAGATTACATCCCGGCAGGATTTAATTAATTTTATTGACAGCCATTTGGGGTATTATTGGGAACTTAAAGTTTTAAGGCAGCAATTGGCTGATCCTCATTATAATTTTAACTAGTGCCGTTTCATTTTAAACCTGACGGCCAATATCCCTTAAATTAATTTATTTTAGAGGAGTTTGAAAATCTGACAATCGACATAATTAAAATGAAACGGTACCAGGCGCTGTCTTAAAAATTATTTTTTAGAAATATGTCACACGGACCGGAAGGGGGTAGCCACCAAGGCCATACCCCGGAAAAGAAGCATGGCGGAGGAGGGATGTCCCGCCGCGAGTTTTTGAAAATGGACACGACGTACTTATTTGCGACCATGGCGGCTGCCATATTCGGCCCCAAGGGGCTTAGGGATATGCTTGAAAAAGGCGCCAAAGGCCTAAGTATGGTTGTGGATTTTATTAGCGCGCCGGTTAAAGGAGGAGGTGGCGGCGGGGGCGGGGGAGGCGGCGAGGGCGGACATCACCATTAATTTTTAATAAAATTTGCATATTTGACATATATAGTTTATAATGAATGGGTTAAAATACTGCTTTGAAACAAAAAACAAAATCAAGGCACCATAAAAACACAAAAATATGGACAAACTTTCGAATTTAGCGCTAATCGCGCAAATGATAGATTCGGCCGAAAAGAACATTCAGTCGGCCAAACAGCTCCTAAGGGAAATGCTCGGCGGAGCGCCAATTAAAAGTTCTTTCAATGCGTCTGAAAAAGCCCAGGCTTTAAACGTGTCGGAGGGCGGCAAAGTAATTGAAGGGGTTTTTGACGGACAAAATATGGTAGGGCCCGACGGCAAACAGTATCCGGTTCCGGCCAACTATGCTTCCAAATCCAAATTGGTAGTGGGGGATGTTTTAAAACTGACTATTGCCGAAGACGGCTCATTTATTTACAAGCAAATCGGCCCAGTGGAAAGGCGCAAAGTTTTAGGCATTTTGTCGGTGGATGAGAGAGGGGATTATAAAGTCATTGCGGAAGGCAAGTCTTTTAAAGTGCTTACGGCATCCTTAACCTATTTTAAGTCCGAGCCGGGCGATGAAGTGACAATAGTGGTACCGCAGGAAGGCGATGTGGAATGGGCGGCGGTGGAAAATGTCATTAAAAAGATCGGCGGAGGCATGGTAACCGATGTGGAAATGGATTCCAAGCCTCTTTCCAAAAAACTAAAAGCTGATGACGATGAGGAGTTGTAGAAAATATGGAAAATATCCAGGCCGCACAACCTAGTTCCTTTATAGATAAATTGGCATCTTTTTTGGAGCGGAAACCCGTTATTTACCAATTTTTCCGTTTTGTTTGCATTGGCTTTTTAAATACAGGCCTTAATTTTTTGGTTTTGAATTTTGTATCCAAACTGCTCGGGATTTCCAGCGGGTGGTCTTTGGGCGCGGTTTCTGTAATAGCTTTTTGCGCGGCCGTGGTCCAAAGTTACTTATGGAATAGAACTTGGACTTTCGGCGGTGAGCAGGACGTCAGCTTGGCAAAAAATTTGGCTCGTTTGGTTTTGGTCGGGGCTTTGGGCGTGCTTTCCATAATTTTTGTCTTTGTGGCTTCTACCCTGTCTTCTTCTTATTTATATTACTTAATGCTCTTGGTGATTTATTTAATTGTTGAATGGGTTTTATGGAGAAGATTCGGTTTCCACACTTCGGACTGGAACCACGAAGCTCATTCTTTTGTGGTATTTTTCTTTGTAACTTTAATTGGCTTGGGAATAAACTACGCGCTTATTTCCGTTGTCTCGGCGAATTTAAAGCTGACAGGAACGGATTTGGACAAAAATATTGCCGCCGCCCTGGCTACTGCCGTGTCTTTGGTATGGAATTTTGTCGGGTACAAGTTGTTGGTGTTTAAAAAGTAGTTTATTGGCTATTAAATTGGAAAAATGTCCCTATTAGGGACTTTTTTTGTTTGTGGTATAATAGTTAAGCTTTATGGCTGTTCTATATAGAAAATATCGCCCGCAAACCTTAAAAGAGGTGGTTGGGCAGCAACCCATAGTCAGGACGCTCAAAAATCAGGTATTGGCCGACTCCCCGGCCCATGCCTATTTGTTCGTGGGCTCCAGGGGCGTGGGCAAAACTTCCGTGGCCCGCATTCTCGCCAAAGCCATCAACTGTCTTAAGGAAGGAAGTTCAAAGGAAGCCAAAACAGGGGATGCCTGCGGCATTTGCGAAGTATGCAAAGCCGTGGAAAAGGGTAATTTTATAGATCTTGTGGAAATAGACGCGGCGTCCAATACGGGAGTGGACAATGTCAGGGAATTAATCGAACATGTGCGCTTTGCCCCTTCGCTCGGCAAGTATAAAGTTTTTATTGTGGATGAAGTCCATATGCTTTCCAAAGGCGCATTTAACGCCCTTTTAAAAACGCTGGAAGAGCCGCCGGCTCATGCCATTTTTGTTTTGGCCACCACGGAAGCGGCCAAGGTCCCGGCTACGATTATTTCCAGGACACAGAGGTTTGATTTTAAAAAATTGGCTTTGCAGGAAGTGGAAGCGCAGCTGGAAAAAATTATTTCCAGCGAAGGCAAAAATTTGCCTTCCGAAGCCGTTAAATTAATCGCCCTTAATTCGGAAGGCGGTATGCGCGATGCGTTGTCGCTTTTGGACAAGGTGTTTACCTTGGGCAACAGCCCGGCCATGGAAGAAATTCGGATGCTTTTGGGCATAACCGATACCGCAGTGCTGGAAAAATTTTTGGAACTTATTGTCGGGGGCAAAGCCGGAGAAATTCCCATATTTTTGGACAGTATTCTTGAGGCCGGAACCGATTTCGTCGTTTTAAACCGTGATTTTTTGGAATATTTAAGGAAAATTTTGGTTATAAAAATTAGCGGCGTCCAAACTGTTTCATTGCTGGAGGACAGAAAGGCAAAGGCCCAGGAAATTGCCGCAGGTTTGGGCGAGGCGGATATTTTATTTATTTGCAGGCTGTTTTTGCGTTCGCTCAAAGAACAAATGTCTTCTCCTTCGCCGGATTTGCCCATGCTCTTAGCGGGTGTGGAGGCGGCCATTCATAAGCAGGCTGCCCGGGGCAGTGGAAAAGTGAATGAGAAATTACCTGAAAAAATCAATCTTTCGACTCAGAAAAACGAGGCGCAATCACCGAGCGTGTTAATAGTTGAGCCAAAAACAGAACCGGCAGCAGAAGAAGATCTTGGCAGCATAAGCGAGGAGGAAGTAAAAAGTAAATGGCCGGCGGCAATAAATAGGCTTATGGATATAAACGGACCGCTGGCCCACTTGCTTAAGTCCAGCCCCATAATTGGCATCCAGTCAGGTAAAATTAAGGTGGAAGTAAAATATAAATTCCACAAGCAAAACCTGGAACACCCCAAAAATCAGCAGGCACTCAGGAGTATTTTTAAAGAAATTTATGGCCAAAACCTGGTATTAACCGGCGAAGTTAAGTCGGCCGGTGAAAGCGAGGCGCAGGCTATGGGAGTGCCCGTTTTAAACGAAGCGCTTAAAGTCTTCGGCGGGGAACTTGTGGAATAAACTGCGCCTAAAATGCATCCGTGATTAAATAAATACAGATCTTGGGTCGCAAGCGCAATGTGTGGTAAAATAAACATAGTATAAATGCTGTTCCGCGAAATCTGCGGGATCCCTGCCTAAGGCAGGCAAGAGCGCATCTGTGAATAAATGCTTGAAACAAAAGAACAAAAAATGACTTTGCTTGGCGCGGGGATTTTGGTATTGGTGTTGGCCGTGATTACCCTAACCAGCCGGCCGGATTTTATTTATAAAGAGCGGCCTCAAAGCCCTTCAAACCGGCAAACTTTGGATGCTCAAAAGTATCTGGCGTATTTAAGCAGCCTTAAAATAGACCCGGGGGCCAGCAAGCAGTTGTTTGAACAGATTTTAAGTACTCAGGATATCCAAAAAGCGGTGGAAGAGGAGTTGAAAGTTAGTCAACAGGTTAGGCAGACGGCTTTGCGTCCTGAATCACTGGCGCCGGCCATTCCATCCAGCAAACAATCAGTTACGGATTATTTGGCAAAAGTTACCGGCAGCGTGCTTAATTATGACGCCCAAGTGGCTGGCCTTAATAAGAATTTTTTCTCAGAAACTCCCAGTGATTCGAGCAAGGTGGCAAATTCCACCGAGAAGGTTTTGAATGAAATTTATGCACTGCCCGCGCCGACCGAAACTACGGAGCTTAGGGATTCGGTTATTAATTTATTCGATTCTTACCAACACCTGCTTGCCGCGGCAACGGAGTATGACAGCGGCACACTAAAAGACCCGTGGCCATCTGTCTACGGTGAGTACGTAAATTTAAACGCGCAATCGGCAATTTTGCAAAAGGAAGTTGAAAAAATAAGCGCGAAATACCAAATTGCCGATGTTCAAATCGTGCCTGTGTATGCTTTTGCCTCCAACCGGTGGAGCATTGTGCCGACCGCCCACGCTTTTTTAGGCATTGGGGACGTAAGTATAACTTTGGGCGACATCCCTAGGATTATCAAAGAAGCGGTGGAAGAAGGCTTGGTAAATTCATTTTCCCAGTTTATGGGATCAATGTTAAGCAAACTAATTGCCAAAATTGAGGCCAATTATAAAATTGCAAATTTTCTCTACTATACCGACGCTTTAGTCGCCGGCCAATATACCGATGACTATTTGCAAAAATACGTTAACGACCAGCTGGACAGGCAAATCATCAAGCGCTTTATTCCCCAATTTGCCTGCGGGCAAAATCCCGAAGACTTAAAGCCGGTTTTTCAGGCCAAGGCCAAAGCTTATTTGGGTTTTGACATAGCCTCCTTAAGCCCTTCCGACCCGCAATTTTATGAAAAATTAAACCGGGTGGGGGATCCGCTGTCTTTTTCCGCCGGGTGGGAACAATATTATGAGGGTATAGCCGAACAAGCAAAAACCGAAGCCGAAAAAGCGGCCGAGAGGGAATTGGTCAGCCCGGGCGTCAAAAGCCCGCGCGATACCACAAATACGGCTATTGCCATTTCGGTAAATAATATTGTCAGCGCCAGCCGTGCCGGCTTAAATGCGCTTATGAATTTGGGTCAGAATTCTTCCAAAAATTTTGTAAGCGGTTTTGTCTCGCAATTGACCCAAAATCTGGCCAACAAATTTGTTTTCCAGGGAGCTTCCCCCGGGAACGGGGCTTTAGGCGTATTAAAAGAGCAGGCAGTTTGCCTTTCGGCCGCCCAGCTGGCCCCGGTCCTGCCTATAGAACTGACTACCTACGAAGCGCCTCCCGCAGCGCCAACTCAGGAAGAATTGCTTAAAAGCGAATGCGCCAAATACCCGCGGGGCTGTACGGTTATGCCGACGCCTGATACGGGTAATTAATTTAGCTTTCAAACGCTGTTTTTTTGAAAAACGGCGTTTTTTTGTTATAATTAAAGAAAGAAAGCGGGGGAAGTATTGTAATTATAAATTGGGGGCTATTGTGAAGAGTATGAGAAAAATATGGAAAAAATCGAATCAAACAAAGAGCAAAATTTAACCGGTGAGCTTTCATCGCATATGAACCATCCTGAGTCAAGGGTGGTTGTTTACGCCTTTTTGGTTAGCGTGGTGGTAGGTGCCTTGAGCGGCATTTTTGGGGCGGCTTACACTCTAAAGAACCCGGGCCTTGTCCAGCGGTTAGGTTTGCTTAAACCGGCGGAAACTACCCAAGGTCAGCGTCCCCTGACCATTCTGGAAGACTCCACAGTTACCAATGTGGTTAAGGAAGCCAGTCCGGCCGTGGTTTCCATTATTGTAAGCAAAGATTTGAGCTTGCTGCCGGAATATAGGTCTAATCCTTTTTTTCCTTTTTTCGGATATTCCGACAATACAAATTCCAAAGAGCCCAACATTCAAAAGGTGGGCGCGGGCAGCGGGTTTTTTGTTACGGATGACGGCCTGATCCTTACCAACAAACATGTGGTGTCGGATCCGGCCGCGAGCTACACGGTCATAACCCAGGATGGTAAAGAGTATGCTGCAAAAGTTGTGGCCGCGGACCAAAGGAACGATTTGGCTATAGTTAAGGTTGAGGCCAAAAATTTACCGTTTTTAAAGTTTGCCGACTCCTCGCAAATCCAGGTGGGAGAAAAAGCTGTCGCCATTGGCAATTCTTTGGGCCAATACCAAAATACGGTTACGGCCGGAGTCATATCGGGCATAGGACGAAGCATTACCGCGGGCGGCTACGACGGCAGTGAAGAACTGGAAGGCGTGCTGCAAACCGACGCGGCCATAAATCCCGGCAACTCCGGCGGGCCCCTGCTAAATTCCTTAGGCCAAGTAATGGGAATAAATACCGCGGTTGATTTGGAAGGCCAGTCGGTAGGTTTTGCCATCCCTTCCAATGACGCTAAAAAAGCCTTGGACAGTTTCCAAAGGACCGGCAAAATTAAGCGTCCTTTCATTGGCGTGCGGTATATTATGGTTACCGAGAGTTTGGCAAAGTCGGAAAATTTACCCAAAGACTACGGCGCCCTTTTAGTGCGGGGCGAGACTGCCACCGAGTTTGCAGTTACCCCCGGCAGCCCAGCGGATAAAGCCAATTTGCTGGAAAATGACATAATTTTGGAGGTAGAAGGCAAAAAGTTGGACAAAGATTATACGCTTGCCCGGGCGCTAAAAGACAAAGAGGCCGGAGACAGCATAAGCTTAAAAGTATACAGCAAGGGTTCAGAAAAGACTGTCCGGTTAACGCTGGGGGAGACGGAATAAATTTGATCTTTGCTATTTTACAAAAGATCTTAAAATACCAAGAGAATGAAAATTTTAGGCATTGACTATGGTGAAAAGAGGGTCGGTCTTGCAATCAGCGATGAATCCCAGGTTTTGGCCAGGGAGCTTGATATTTTAAGCCCTAAAGAATTTTGGAAGCAAATCCCAGAGCTTATTGAAAAAAATCAGATAACCCAAATTGTAGTCGGTTGGCCGCTAAATATGAACGGGCAGGTTACCCAAAAGACTAAAGAGGTGGAAAGTTTTAAATTAAAAGTAGAAAGCGAAACCGGCTTGCCGGTGGAAGTTGTAGACGAAAGATTGTCATCCCAAATGGCCGGCAACCTGCCGGGCGGGAAAGTTAAAGTAGACAGTTTGGCTGCCCAGATAATTTTACAGAATTATTTGGATAAGATAAAAATATAATCCGAATTATCCGAATTGTTACAATCCGAATGACCCGAAAGGGGAGTTTCGGAGCATTCGGATGCTAATTCGGGGCATAAGGATTATACATGTCTGAATTCCGTCAAAATCCTATAACCAAAGCATGGGTGCTATTGGCGCCGGCCCGAAACAAGCGGCCGGACCAATACAAAACCTATTCCGTTATGCATGGCGTGCCGGAAGAAGACCCGGTTTGCGTTTTTTGCCCGGGCAATGAACATCTAAATCCCGAAATCGGTCGCTATGAAACGGGCATTATTACAGACATGGCCGACCATTTGCCCAAACAAGGCCAAGATCCCGCTTACATCCCGCCGCTCGCTACGGGCAGAGGGGGGCAGGCTTGGGAACTTAGGGTAATTCCCAACAAATTTCCGTCTTTGGAACACAGCACGCTTTACAGGCATAAGGAATTTTATGTATCTTCCGCGGGCGCGGGCGACCATGAAGTCATAATTACCCGAAAGCATAACGAACCCGTGGCTTTACAATCCATTGCCACCGTTGAACTTACTTTACGTTTGTTTATTGAAAGGATTAGGGCTTTAAACAAACATCCGGAAACCGCGTATGTGCAAATTTTCCATAATCACGGGCGCGATGCCGGCGCGAGCGTCATCCATCCTCACTACCAGCTTTTGGCCACCCCCATTGTGCCTCCCCACATCCACGACGAAATCCTGGGCTGCCAGCATTACTTTGGTTTGCACCAGAGCGATATTTACGGCGATATAATCAAAGAGGAAAAAATAATAAAAGAACGCATAGTCCACGAAGATGAGCATTTTATTGTCATTTCGGCGTATGCGTCAAGGAAGCCTTTTGAAACTTGGATCCTGCCCAAAAGGCAGGTTGCCCGCTTTGAGGACTCGACGGAAGAAGAAATCAGGCATTTGTCTTTTGTGCTTAAGGTTATGCTGGGGCAGCTTTATACCAAGCTTTCCGACCCGCCGTTGAATTTTTATTTTCACAATATGCCGCTTTTGAAGGAAAGCAAAACTTACAACGAGAAAGCTTACCGCTGGCACTTAACAATTTTCCCGCGCATAACCATTTGGGCGGGCTTTGAGTACGCCACCGGCATTCCGGTTAACCCCATGCTGCCGGAAGTGACGGCAAAGTTTTTAAGGGGTGATGAGTAATTCCCGCTTTTGATATCAGTAAAATGGCGAAAGTAGGCTTATGAACCAGAACGATATCATTTTAAACGGTCCCCACCGGGACTTTGAATCCATTAAACAAATTGACGAGAACGGTCAGGAATTTTGGACTGCACGGGACCTAATGAAAATATTGGATTATTCCCATTGGCAGAAAGCTGAAGAAGTTATTGGCCGTGCAGCACGCGCCTGTGTTAATAGCGGTCAGGCTGTGGATAACCATTTTAACCAAACGGTTAAAATGGTTAAAGTTGGCTCAAACACCGTCAGGGAGGTTAGGGATTATAAATTAGACAGATATGCCTGTTATTTAATCGCCCAAAACGGAGACCCCAATAAGCCGCAAATAGCTATGGCCCAAAGCTATTTTGCCATCCAGACTCGCAAACAGGAGATGGCTAGCCAAACGCTTTTAAACAGTGATCGAAAGAGGCTCTATATAAGGGCCAAAGTTTCCGAAGAAAACAAGAAACTGGCAAGCACGGCCAAAAAGGCGGGTGTGACAAAATTTGGATCTTTCAATGATGCGGGTTACATTGGGCTTTACGGCATGAAAGTCAGGGAAATAGAAAA
>CAZDEP010000005.1:21999-32049 GCA_964504715.1 uncultured Candidatus Saccharibacteria bacterium
TCGCAAACTGGAAACTTAATCCCATAACGCTTAAAGACGCCCAAGTCTTGGCGGCGGCAATCGGCCGAACCAAAAAAAACACGGTGGTGCTGTGTCCGCCCACCATTTATTTAGCGCAAATGGAATATCCCGCTTTGGGCGCGCAGGATTGTTTTTGGGAGGAAAAAGGCGCGTTTACCGGCCAAACCTCGCCGGCGCAATTAAAAAGTTTAAAGGTTAAATACTGTATAGTGGGACACAGCGAAAGGCGCGCGGTGGGCGATACCGACGAAATGATAAACGCCAAAGTCAATGCGCTTTTATTGCACGGTATTACACCTATACTCTGCGTGGGCTTTGGCACCGTGGTTGAGCAGGACGATTTGGAAGTGGCGGATGTTTTAAGGGCCCAGCTGAATATAAATTTAAAAGATGCGGATGCATCGAAGGTCATAGTGGCTTACGAACCCGTGTGGGCAATAGGCACGGGGAAAAATGCGTCGCCCGAGCATGCCGAAAAAATGGGTATTTTTATAAAATCCAAGTTTGGGGTTAAAAAAATGCTTTACGGCGGCAGCGCCAATCCCGCAAATGCGCTTAGTTTCCTCGAGCAGCCGCATGTTGACGGGCTCCTTGTCGGTGGGGCGAGCCTGGTGGCTTCGCATTTTAATCAAATCATTAACCTTTAGCAGTAAGTGGTAAATTACTTACAACTTTATGATCTACATCGCGAGTGACCACGCAGGTTTTGAACTCAAAGGGCAGTTGGTTGAATATTTAAAATCCAAGGGGCAGGAAGTGGAAGACTGCGGCCCAACATCTTACGACAAAGACGACGACTATCCCGACTTTATTTTGCCTTGCGCCCAAAAAGTCGCCAATCAGGCGGACTTGCATTTTGGCATTGTAATTGGCGCGAGCGGTCAAGGGGAGGCCATAGTAGCCAACAAAGTCAAAGGTATAAGGGCGGCGGTTTTTTACGGATATAATTTTGATTTGATTAAATTTGCCCGCCTGCATAACAATGCCAATGTCCTGTCCTTGGGAGCGAAATTTGTGAGCGTGGATGATGCCAAAAAAGCAATTGACTTATGGCTGGGCACTGCCTTTGAAGGCGGCCGGCACCAGCGCCGCCTGGAAAAAATCCAACAACTGGAAAATCAAAATTAGCCAGAAAAGAATTTATGGCGCAAATAGTACCTGCAATATTGGAAAAGACCAAGGAAGAATTTTTGCATAAAGTTTCTTTGGTCACCAAAATTCCCGGGATTGAAAGGATCCAGGTGGATTTTGGCGACGGCGAATTTATAGATAATCGGCTTTTGGACGCTTCGGAGATGGATACTTTAAATCCGGCTTTTACTTGGGAAGCTCATTTGATGGCCAAAGCGCCCAAGGATTTTTTAGATTACCAGATTTGCGGATTTAAAAATATTATTGTGCATTACGAGGCTTATCCGTCCGTCCATGAGTTAAATTACGTTTTGCCAAAAATTAAGGCCCTGGGTTTTAAAGTGGGAGTGGCCATAAGCCCCCAAACTCCCGTGGAGGTTTTAAAGGACATTTTAGCAGACCAATATTTAATAATGAGCGTGGTGCCGGGCAAACAGGGCCAGCCATTCATCCCTTCTACCCCTGACAGAATAAGGGAGCTAAGGTCCATTTTGCCGCATGCTATAATAGAAGTGGATGGCGGCATAAACGAAAGCAACATAAAGAGCGTGCGGGAGGCAGGCGCGGATTTAATTTGCGTCGGTTCGTCGTTGGTTAAAGCCCAAGACGTAAATTTGGCATACGAAAAACTGTTCGCGGAAATTACCTAGATAA
Organism: uncultured Candidatus Saccharibacteria bacterium; assembly: GCA_964504715.1. Taxonomy (GTDB): domain Bacteria; phylum Patescibacteriota; class Doudnabacteria; order UBA920; family UBA920; genus JBBTRN01. The sequence continues at coordinate 23,806 of CAZDEP010000005.1, forward strand.
AATTTAAGCAACAAAAAAAGTTGGATAACATAAAAACAAAATTAGAAAGCCTTATCCCGGCGGGGAGAAGGGGACCCCAATATGAAACTGTCTATTAACGAAATAAAATACAAAGCTAGCGATATCCGCGAGGATATAATTAGCATGCTGCTTAAAGCCGGCAGCGGGCACAGTGCGGGGCCTTTGGGTTTGGCGGATATTTTTGCCTGCCTGTATTTTGGCGTCATGAACCACGACCCGCAAAATCCCAAAATGCAGGCAAGGGACAGGCTGGTTTTGTCCTGCGGCCACGTAAATCCTGTGCTGTATGCCAGCCTGGCTGAAGCGGGTTATTTTCCCAAAGCGGAATTGGAAACTTTAAGAAAAATTGATTCCCGCCTGCAGGGCCATCCGCATAATTTATCTTTGCCCGGCGTTGAAACCACATCCGGTCCTCTTGCCCAGGGCGCCAGCCAAGCCGTAGGCATGGCATATGGGCTTATGATGGATAGGCAAAAATCACAAAAAGTTTATTTAATAATGTCGGACGGCGAGCAGCAGGAAGGCCAAGTGTGGGAGGCGGCCATGTTTGCCGGTAAATACCAATTGCATAATTTAACCGCCATAATCGACCGCAACAACATCCAAATTGACGGTTACACGGAAAATGTGATGCCTTTGGAAAATTTAAAAGAAAAGTATGAGGCCTTTAATTGGCATGTTTTGGAAGTGGACGGGCACAACCACCAGCAAATCATTGACGCATGCCTCGAAGCCAAAGCGGTCTACGAAAAACCCACCGTAATAATCGCCCACACCATTCCGGGTAAAGGGGTGGATTTTATGGAATACGATTACAAATGGCATGGCAACCCGCCGAACAAAGAGCAGGCGGCGCTGGCGCTTAAGGAATTAAGGACTTTAAGGGGACAAATAAAAAGCGAGCATGAATAGGAGGAGTAGCTTGTAGGTAGTAGGGGGAGCAAGAATTAATAATTATGAATTATGAATAAGGAAATTAGCCAGCCGGAGGTGGTTAGAGATTTTAATTTTGCAATCGCTGAGTCTATCTTGTTAGAAGCAGGGGTTAAGCCGGAGAATCTGCCAAGAGATAAAGTTTATGGCCAATATATTGTTGCTGCCCAAGCTGCAAACATTTCAGAGGATAAATTAAAAAGTATGATTGAAGAGAGAAAGAACCAAAATTGGCAAAATAGAAACTAATGATCTTAAATCCAAAATTGTATAGCCCGGATATTGAACAAATCCCAACCAGGAACGGCTATGGGGAAGGGCTTTTGGAATTGGGACAGGTAGATGAAAAGGTGGTGGTTTTAACCGCGGATTTGGCCGAAAGCACGCGCGTGGAAGCGTTTGGAAAAAAATATCCCGAACGGTTCATAGAGTGCGGAGTGGCGGAGCAAAACATGATGGGAATTGCCGCGGGGCTCGCCCTTTACGGCAAAACGCCTTTTGTATCGTCGTACGCCGTTTTTTCGCCGGGCAGGAGTTGGGACCAACTGCGCGTGTCGGTATGTTATTCTGAGGCCAACGTAAAAATTGCGGGCGCTCATACCGGTATATCGGTCGGGCCCGACGGCGCGACTCATCAGGCTTTGGAAGACATTGCCATTACCCGGACTTTGCCGAATATTACCGTGGTCGTGCCGTGTGATTCCATTGAAACAAAAAAAGCCACTGTGGCTCTGGGCCATATGCAAGGGCCGGCGTATTTTAGGTTCGGCCGGGAAAAAACGCCGGTAATGACTACGGTGGAAACGCCGTTTGTGGTGGGCAGGGCGGAAGTTTTTAAGGAAGGTAAAGATGTGGCCATTATTGGCAGCGGGCCGGTTTTGTATAATGCGCTTTTGGCGGCAATGGATTTGGAAAAGGCGGGCATTTCAGCCATGGTAGTTAACAACCACACTATTAAACCCATTGATTCGCAAACCATTATTCAGGCTGCAAAAACCTGCGGCGCAGTGGTAACTGTGGAGGAACACCAGGTTATGGGCGGCTGCGGCAGCGCCGTGGCGGAAGTGCTCGTGCAAAATTATCCCGTGCCCATGGAGATGGTGGGCATGCAAAATACTTTTGGCGAATCCGGCAAGCCGGAAGAACTTTTGTCAAAGTATAAAATGGATAAAATAGCAATAATCGAAGCTGTCAAAAGAGTAATTAAAAGAAAATGAAGCCCCGGACATTGGCATTTCTAAATAAAAATAACGCAGGCTCTGCCCCGCCCCAGTTAACAAAGATCATCTTTGCATTACCCAAACTAGTGAAAATCGGAGCGGGGTTTACTCTAATTGAGCTTTTGGTCGTAATTTCCATAATCGGGCTCTTGGCCAGTATTGTTATGGTCTCGCTGAATTCTTCGAGGCAAAAGGCAAAAATTGCCAAAACGCGCGCGGATATGCAGCAATTTTTAAAAATTGTTCAGGTTGCCCAGGGGGAAAGCGGAAAAACGCTTATGCAAATTACCGGCAGCGGCTGCAGCGCCTGCAGCGTTTGCTGGGGGGCGGGCGATTTACGGAATGTGCCGGCCACTAACGGCTGTTATACGGGCTGGGTAAATATTTTAAATACCGTGGAAACGGCCGCGGCCGGCACGGTGTCGGGCATAAAAAAACTGACTCGCGACCCGTGGGGCAGCCCATATGTTGTAGATGAAAATGAAAAAGAATTTGGGCCGAATGATTGTCGTCTCGACTCTTTCTGTAGTCCCGCCGAAGACGGTATAGCGGGCAACGCTGACGACATTTGTAGTGAGATTCCTTTGAGCCAAAATTGCCAGTAAAAATTATAGGATATTTATAACGAGATGACACAGAAGGGCTTTACGCCGTATCAGTTTTTCCAAACTAACATCTCCCGGAAAACCGGCGCCGTTTTAACAAAGCCGATCTTTGCATTACCCAAATTAGTGAAAACCGGAGCGGGGTTTACCCTTATAGAACTTCTTGTCGTCATTGCCATAATCGGCCTTTTGGCCAGCGTGGTTTTGGTTGCTTTAAACGGAGCCAGAATAAAAGCCCGCACGGCAAAAAGGATAACCGACCTTGCGCAGGTACGTAAGGCATTGGAAATGTATTATAATACTTATAATAGCTATCCAATAAGCCCGTGTGATGCGGAAGGCTGCTGGGCCGGCATTTATAGCTGCTGGGGTCCAGATACCGCAGCTTATATTCCCGGCCTTACGGCTTATGTAAATAAAATACCGCGGGATCCCCGTAACCACACCAATTGCGGCGAGCAATATATTTATTATTCAGACGGGATTAACTTTAAACTTATCTCGCACGTCCCGGAAGAATGTACGGAAGTTAAGGCCAAGTATCCTAACCTTATAGACCCAACCAGGGACTGTTGGGCTTACGGGTATTGGAGTCCGGATGCAGCCGGCTGGTAGCATAATTAAACAATTGATTTATGGACTTAAACGAACAAATGGACCAAAACGCGGCGGATTTTTCTAAGGTGCCGCCGCCACCGCCGGTGCCAGGCGCTGGTCCAAATCAGGCACCGAACGAAGCCGTAGCAACCGACGGTCTTGCTTCCAAAAGTGTAACTAAAGCCCAAGTATTGGTTGTTGTTGGATTGCTATTGGCTGTCTTGGGGATTTTTTACTATTTATTAACCAAACCCAAAAGCCAGCGGCCAAAAGGCTATGTGCCGCCGCCGGCCATCCCTTCCAAAAATGTCCCCAAAAACCAATAGCGGTTTTACTTTAATAGAACTCCTCGTCGTTATTGCCGTAATCGGCCTTTTGGCCAGCGTGGTTTTGGTGTCTTTAAATAATGCCCGGGTAAAGGCCCGGGATGCCAAAAGGCTGACGGATATGCGCCAAATACAAACAGCGCTGGATTTGTATTACCAAAAAAACGGCCAATACCCAAACCCTGCCTGCGACCCTTTGGGCAACTGTGGAGCTACCACTTGCGGCGGATGGGACAGTAGCGGGGATGGCGAATTCATTATTGCATTAAAAACCGACAAGGTCCTTAGCATCAGCCCTGCCGATCCCCGAAATAGCGGCGGTGCGTGCGGCGGAACTTATGGCTACCGGTATTATCGTTATGGCGCCGACCCGGCGGGCAACTGCGATCCTTGCCGCGGCAAAGCTTATTTTGTACTTGGGTTTAATACGTCGGAGTCGGTAAGCGGCGTAAATCCGAGCAGTCCGGGATGGACCTGCAACGCAAGAGATTGGCAGGGTGAATTTAGTTGGGTAATGGGTAGGTGTGAATAGGCTTTTTATGGTATAATAAATAAGGTAAATATCGATAGAAACAAAATTGGCCGAACAAATGAAAATTTTCAGTCTGCAAACAAAAAAGCATTTGCTAGGGTGGAGTTTATTTTTGGCTATTATTTTAGCTTATCTTTTTCAAGTTCGGGATGTGGTACGAATATATAATTGTTTTGATGTAGAAGAATGTGAACAAATACTAAGTCATCAAAAATTTCAAGATCTTTATAATATTTTTATTTTTTTAATAGGATGGGTGGTTTTTTTTATTCTTTTATCCCTAATTCCTCGTTTCAGAAAGCGTAATACTTAATAATTTATACATAATACTTTCTTGATGTTTGACATTATTTCCATCGGCGACGCGACCATAGACACCTTTTTGTTTGTCCATGATATTGAAATAAAAAATATCAACGGACAGCAGAAGGCCCTTTTGAATTGGGGCGACAAGCTGCCGGTTGACCAGCTTTTCAGGACGGTGGCAGGCAATGCCGCAAACAACGCTGTAGGATCATCCCGCTTGGGGCTTAAGGCCGCTTATTACACTGTGTTGGCCCACGACGCCGGGGGCAGGGAAATAATCCATAAAATGCGCAAAGAAGGAGTTTCTGACCGTTATATTGTCCTTGATGACAAGCATGGCACCAACGCTTCTTTTGTAATTTCTTATGACGGGGAAAGGACAATTTTGGTTCATCATAAACATCGAAAATATCAGTTGCCCAACTTGGTGCATTCGCACTGGGTGTATTTAACGAGCATGGGGGAAGGTTTTGAAAAAATTTATAGGGATCTTGCAAAATACATTGACCGTTACGACGTTAAATTAGGGTTCAATCCCGGCACTTACCAACTGAGGGCGGGCATTAAAGCCAACAAAGAAATGTTGGAACGCACCGATTTGTTGTCCTTAAACGTGGAAGAAGCCCAAAGCTGGGTGGGGGAATGCGGAAGGGACCCGGAGGAGCTTTGCAGGAAACTTTCTGCTTTGGGTCCGCGCGCCATAGCGCTTACCGACGGACGGAAGGGTGCTTACAGCTTTAGCGCGGAGGGTTTTTACTACGCGGCCGAATATCCGGGCGAAAGGGTGGAGGCCACGGGCGCCGGCGACAGTTTTACCACAGGCTACATAGCCGCGCTGTTTTACGGCCTGTCCCATTCACAGGCAATCCTTTGGGGACCCATAAACGCCGGGTCCGTGGTGCAGCAGGTGGGTCCGCAGGCAGGCCTGCTTACCAAGGCGGAAATAGAAGCCAGGCTCAAAAAACTTAAGAGTTTTAAGGCAATTCCCATTATAGACGAAAAAACAAAGCATAAAGTATTAAGTTTGGTGGAAAATAAAAAGGATTGATATGAGCGGACTTACCGGTTATAGCGTGGGGCAGCCCAATTATTTTTTACGGTTTTTTGCTATAATATTCTTGGGGCTCCTTGGTATGGGGATTGTGTTAAGCTGGCGCAGCAGCCTGCTTTTTGCGGCCGAATACCAGGAGGCGCCGGTTTCCAAACAGTCATTGGAGGTTAAAAAGCAAAACCAAATTAAGCAGCAAAAATTATTAGTGAGGACAAAGAAGAGGTAATTATTATTTTATTCCGCTCTGCAGATGAATGGGCATACGAATAACTACAGATTCTATTATCAATATTTAAACTCTGTAGGTATCTGTAAAATCAGCAATCCGTAGATCGGCATTTAAACTTATGAAAATCAACATCGGGATAAACGGTTTTGGGAGGATAGGCAGGCAGGCTTTTAAAATCGCCCTGGAAAGGGACGATATGGAAGTCGTAGGCATTAATGATTTGTCTTCCACTGCCGTATTGGCGCATCTTTTAAAGTATGACAGCGTATACGGACGCTATGGCAAAAAAGTTGAACATGACGATTCCAATATTATCGTTGAGGGGAAAAAATATCCCGTTTTTGCGGAAAAAGACCCGAATTTGCTTCCTTGGGGGAAATTGGGCGTGGAAGTGGTTATTGAATCTACCGGCAGGTTCACCGACGGCGAAAAGGCCTCGGCCCATTTAAAAGCGGGCGCCAAAAAAGTAATTATTAGCGCTCCGGCAAAAGATGAAGGCATTACGCCGACCATTGTGCTTGGGGTTAACCAGGACAAATACAAGGGCGAAAATATAATCAGCAACGCTTCCTGCACTACCAATTGCATTGCGCCGGTTTTGGATGTTTTAAATAAAAAATTCGGGGTGGAAAAAGCGCTTATGTCCACCATCCACAGCTACACCGCCGAGCAAAATTTGGTTGACGGGCCGCCGCCGGGGGGCAAGGCAAACGACCTTCGCCGCGCCAGGGCCGCCGCCATTAATATTATCCCGACTACGACCGGCGCGGCTATTTCCGCCACGCAGGCCATCCCGGATTTAAAGGGGAAATTTGACGGAGTCAGCTTCCGTGTTCCGACTCCGGTTGGCTCCCTTTCGGATTTTACGCTGCTTTTAAAAAAGAACGTTACCAAAGAGGAAGTCAATCAAGCGTTTGTAGATGCGTCGCAAGACCCGCATTACAAAGGCTATTTGGAAGTTTCAAGTGAGCCTTTGGTTTTGTCCGACATTGTCGGCGACCCGGCATCGTCCATAGTCGATTTGTCTTTAACCCAAGTTGTGGACGGAAATTTTGTGAAAGTCGTGGCCTGGTATGACAACGAGTTTGGGTATTCAAACCGGCTGGTGGAGGAAGTAATCATGGTCGCTTCTACAGAACTACAGAAATAATGTACTACAGATGCCTACAGAAGAAAAAATTAATTTTTTGTTTGGCGATCTCACTTACAAAATAAATGGAATTCTTATTGAAATTCACAAAGAACTGGGATCTTACGCAAGAGAAAAACAAGTTTGTGATCTTATTGAAATAAAATTTAAAGAAAGGGGAGTAAATTATCAAAGAGAGGTGAGGATAGGAGATTCTGGCAATATTATTGACTTTATTGTTGATGGCAAAATTATTTTGGAATTAAAGACCCGGCCATTCCTTATCCGAGAGCATTATGATCAAGTAAAGAGATATTTAACCCAGACGAATTTAATGTTAGGCCTGCTTATTAATTTCCGCAGCCAGCGATTGCAAATTAAAAGAGTTTTAAATCCTAGTAATCTATAAATAAACGAATCTGTAGGTATCTGTAGATTCGTATTAATCTGTAGTTCTGTAGTAATATGGCGATAAAATTTTTAAAGGCATCTAAAATTCAGGGCAAAACGGCTTTAGTCAGGGGCAGCGTGGATGTGCCGGTGGAAGAGAAAACCGGTAAGGTCGGCGACGACTTCCGTTTAGTGTCGCTTTTGCCCACTATTAAGTTTTTGGCAAGCGCAGGCAATAAAGTTATTGTTTGCGGCAAACGCAAGCGCGCCAAAGGCAAGGTAGTGCCGGAATACAGTTTAAAGCCTGCCGCCGAGAGGCTGGCCGAATTGTTGAATTATAAGTTTATTGCCACCGACCAGAAACTGCCCGACTACCAAATTCCGCACGTAATTTTTTATTCCGGCGACATCCGCGACAGCCAACATCAGCAGCAAGTTAGGGCAGTTTCCTCCAAAGACGTGGTAGTCTTGGAAAATTTGGAATTTTATCCGGAAGAATTGTCCAACGACGAGAATTTTGCCCGCGGGCTTGCGGACCTGGCAGAAGTTTATGTGGACGACGATTTTAGCAAATGCCACCACCCCGTAGCTTCCAATGTGGGCGTAACAGGGCATTTGCCCTCTTATGCGGGCCTTTTGCTGGAACAGGAGATTAAGTCGCTTGAGGCTGTCTTAAAGCAGGCCAAAAAGCCGTTTGTGGTTATGACGGGGGGCATTAAGCTTACGGAGAAAGTTGGGACTTTGGAAAATTTGGGCAAAAAAGCGGACGTAATTTTGGTCGGTGGCGGCGTTGCCAACTTAATGTTTAAGAATAAAGGCTACGAAATCGGCCTGTCCAAAATTGAGGAAGGGGAAGACAAAACCGCCTGGCAAATAATGAAAAATTTTAAAAACAAAATCGTTTT
>CAZDEP010000005.1:32149-40018 GCA_964504715.1 uncultured Candidatus Saccharibacteria bacterium
AAATAATTTAAATTTAAAAAAACAAAAATTAAAGCATGCTAACAAAAACACATACGGACAACAGGCATTTGATTTTTGGCTTTACGCTTATAGTCGCTTCCTTTGTCTATTGGTTCATCCCCGGGCGGCCGCATTTGACTCTGTTTAACGCCCTTTTTTATGTTGGCAATATTTTGTTTTTTGACGCCCTATCCCATAATTTTTCAGGTTTTTCTTTGCTTAAAATTAAGGACAGGCGCAGACATTTTATAATTTTAGGCTTATGCTTCGGGCTGCTGCTTGAGTTTTACGGCAATTGGATTGGGAGGTTTTGGTATTATCCGCATTGGGACATTACGTATTACGCGGTAATTTTTATTCCCGGTTATGCCATTTACAGTTTTTATTTGCTGGAAACTTACCTTGGCACCAAGGCGGTGTTGGAGCATTTTTTTAAAAAGAAGCAAAGCCGTTTTAAGGAGGCCGGCTGGGACAAGTGGTTTACGGCCTTAGGCTTAGGCGCCGCAGCCGGAATTGGAGCCATTACCACCTGGGTAATTGCCACCCTGCCCAAAGGGGCGGGCTTTTGGGATGCATTTTTAATTTATAAGCAGCGGCAGGGGAATTTTGACAACTGGTATTTGTTTGCCCTAATAGCCCTGCTTATTTGGCTGCTTTTGGAGTTTTTGGAATATAAAAAGCACGAGACTTCGCTTTTGTATGAACTTATCCGCGGGAACTTTTGGCCGCTGGCGGCTTTGCTTTTGGCCGCTTTCGTGTCCACCGTGCTCTATGAAGTATTCAACCTGCCGGGAGGTTTGTGGCGGTACGCATACGGCAATGTGCCTTTTGAAAACATCAAGCTTTTAAGTTTTCCCATTTTGGTTTACGTGGGCTGGCCGCTGCATTACTTATGGGCTTTTTCGCTCTACCGGCTGCTTTTTAAAAAAGACACTGAAAACCTTTGGACTTAAACTTATGACTTATCATTGGATATATATATTTTCCATCCCCATAGGCTATCTGCTGACTTCGCACTTTTTGCATTATAAGAAAAAGTATTTTTGGTACGATTACGCCGCTATTTTTTTGCTCCCGGGAGTGGCTTTGGGACTTTTGTACACCGCGGAAGGGGCTAAAGTGTTCCAAGTGCTTGCTTTTTGGGTAATTTGCGGTCCGGTGCTTGAAATCATTATGGGCCAAACCTATTTGAAATTAATGGGAAGGCATTTATGGGTTTACGAAAAGCTGCCGATTTCCAATCGCACCAGCAGCTGGCTGAGCATCCCTTTTTGGGCTTTTGGGGGCCTCGGGATGTGGGCCATAAATAGAGTATTGGATATTTATATTAGATAAATGTTTATTTTCCAAATTATAAAAAAATTCAGGGTGATCAGGCGGTTCAACAAAATCCTACTCGTGTTTTTCCGCGCGGGCTTTAGCGCGCTTATTGAGTCTTTCGGCTTTGGCAAACATATCCATCCGCTGCGCAAACTTTCCGGACAAAAAAACGTGGCAGCGAGCGAACTACCGGGCAAAATGCGCAAGGCCTTTGAAGATTTAGGGCCCGTTTTCGTAAAGTTTGGCCAAATTTTAAGCACCCGAAGCGATTTGCTGCCGCCCGAATATATCCAGGAATTAAGCAAACTCCAGGCCAATGTAGCGCCGTTTAGCTACAAAGAGGCGAGACAGGTTTTAGAAAGCAGTTTGGGCAAAAGCGTGGAAGAGGCCTTCCATAAGTTTGAAACCAAGCCTTTTGCTTCGGCAAGTTTGGGGCAGGTATATAGGGCCGAACTTAAAAGCGGAGAGACAGTCGCCATAAAAGTCCAAAGGCCCAAGGCTAAAGAGCAAATCCATTTGGATACGGAAGTTTTGCTAACCCTGGCGCATATTTTGGAAAAAAGGGTGGAAGCCATAAGAAAATATAATCTGATTGAAATTATCCAGGAGTTTAGGCGCTGGACATTAAACGAGCTTGACTACCGCAAAGAGGCGACTAACTGCGAAATTTTTACGAATTTCTTTAAAGACGACCCGAACATCCACGGGCCCAAAGTTTTTTGGGAGTATAGCGGCGAGAGCGTTTTGGCTTTGGAGTTTGTTGACGGCTATTCTTTGGCCGATGTGGTGGAAGGCAGGGCGAAGAAAAAATTCAACAAAAAAGCCCTGGCCAAACACATTGCCGACTCTTTTATAAGGCAGTTTTTTGAATACGGCTTTTTTCATGCGGACCCGCATCCGGGGAATATTTTTGTTTTAAAAGACAGCAAAATTTTGTTTTTGGATTTTGGCATGGTCGGCTTTTTGGACGACGCGCTCACCAGCCTGGGCGCGGCCATGTTTTTGGCTTTAATCCAGCGGGATGTGGAAAACCTAGTCACTTTGCTGGCAAAACTTGAGGCCCGCTACGGCGACAGCAAAGATGAAAGCGGAACGGAGAAAACCGTTAAGCTCAACACTCTCAGAAAAGAGCTCAACGTTCTAGTGCTGCAATGGTCGGCAACCGAACAGGCCGGGCAATTTACCAAACTTTTGTCGGAGATATTAAGGACCGCGGTAAGGAACGGGATTACCGTACCCACGGATTTAAGCATGCTCGGGAAATCCATAATTACTTTGGACGTGGTGGTTAAGAAGCTCGATGGAAATTTTAGCATTGCGCAGTGGGAAGCTCCAATGGTGGAAAAAATCGTATCCCGCAAAATTTCCAAAAAGCGCTTTGCCGCAAACGCTAAAAATGCCGCCTTGGTGCTGGAGGATTTGCTTAAAAAATTGCCGGACAGCACGGCTGCCATAGTGGAAAATATTGAAAGCGGGAAGTTTGGCATGGAAGTCAACCGGGGGCAGCTGGCGGAATACGAGCACTTGCTGAATGCCAATTCCAAAATTAACAGTTACGGCACGCTGTTGTCAGCCGCAATTATTGCCTCCGCCCTTATTTATCAAGTGAAGGATTTGCCGAGGATTTTAGGGCTTTCGGTAGCGCAAATCGGGCTTTACGGCAGTTTGTTTTTGGTGCTAATATATTTAATAAGTAATCGCAAGAAAGGTTAAATTTATGAAAACAACCATAACCCGCGCCTTTGAAATAAGCAAAGGCTTGGCCGGTTTGGCGGGAAAGAAATTTGTGTCCGCCATTGCCAGCTTGGAAAAAGAAAAGGTTATTACCCATAAGGAAAGACAAAAATTGCTGCAGGCCATAGCGAGCGCGAAAAAGATAGTAGACAACTCCGTAATTGCGCCCTTGAAAAATTTAAAAAACAAAGCTGAAAAGAGATCGAAAGCCAAAGGAAAAAAGCTATAAACATCACGACTCCACTTTTAAAAGAACCGGAAGTTGGAATTAAAACCGTCCCGATCCGATCGGGGCGGTTTTATGGTATAATAAATAAGTAGAATTATATCTATTTTTGGCCTGACCTTTGTATGCCTGACGCCTTAAAACAAAATTTATCACCTTCTTTCTCGGGCGGTATTCCCAAGCCTCCTGTACACAGCATAAAAGGAGAGATGGAATTGCCTGTTCCGCATCCCCATACCAGCAATTCGGGGTTTTTGCCGACAGCCAATAAGGCAAGGCAGCCCGAGGCTCTAAGTCCTCTTCCCAAAGAGGAGGAAAATGGAAATGCGGGAATTTATAAAAAAGTCGCGCTTGTGATTTTGGACGGTTTTGGCACGGCTTCGGCCAGCCATGGCAATGCCATATCACAGGCGCATACGCCGAATTTTGATTATATCGTTTCGCATTTCCCCAGTTTTACGCTCCATGCTTCGGGGCCCTTGGTGGGTTTGCCGTGGGGAGAGATGGGTAACAGCGAGGTTGGGCATTTAAACATTGGGGCGGGACGGATTGTCGGTCAGGATTTGCCGCGCATTACCAGCAGCGTCCAAAACGGTGAATTTTTTAAAAATAAAATTTTGCTCGAGGCCGTAAACCACGCGAGCCAGAACAGCTCGCGGCTGCATTTAATAGGCATGGTGTCGGATGGCGGCGTGCACAGCCTGGACGAACATCTTTACGCGCTTTTAGCCCTGGCGGAAGACAAAGGTGTAAGAAGGGTGTATGTTCATATGTTTACCGACGGCCGGGACACGGGCGAAAAAGTCGCACTGGACGCGGTAAAAAAATTGCGCGAGCGGATTGCCAGAATTGGCGTGGGGGAAATAGCCACGGTAGCCGGGCGTTTTTATGCCATGGACCGCGGCGGGCATTTTAACCAGACCGATATGACTTACCGGGCTTTGGTAAAGGGGGAGGGGGAAATGGCCAATTCCGCCGAAGATTGCATTTGGCGCAACTACCAAAACGGCGTGTACGACGAAATGATAAAACCCACGGTTATTTGCGATCCGACTCAAGGGGGGAGAAGCCAGCCGGTGGCTAAAATCGAAGATAACGATGCGGTCATTTTCTTTAATTTCCGTCCCGACCGCGCCGTGCAGCTTACGCGGGCTTTTGTCGACCCCGGGGTTTTGCCCGAAGCCTTTAGGCATCCGCCCATAAAAAATTTGTATTTTGCGACTATGACCGAGTACGCCCAAGCCTTGCCGGTAAAAATCGCCTTCCCTTCAATTGATTTGAAAAATAATTTGGCAGAGGTAATTTCCAAAAAGAATTTTTCCCAATTCCATATTTCCGAAAGCGAAAAATACGCCCACGTGACTTCGTTTTTTGACTGCGGGAAAAACGACCCTTACCCGGGAGAAGAAAGGAAGATTGTGGCAAGCCCTGACAATGCGCGGAATTACGTTGACCATCCGGAAATGTCCGCCGATGAGCTGGCAGACATTTTAGCCTCCAAGATTTCCGGTACCGGCGTGAATTTTTTTGTCGCCAATTTTGCAAACGCAGACATGGTCGGCCACACCGGCTCCTTAAAGGCGGGCATAAAAGCGGTGGAAGCCTTAGACAGGCAAATTAAAAAAATTATGGATTCTTGCCTGGAGGCCGGCGCTTGCCTCCTTATTACCGCAGACCACGGCAACATTGAACAAATGCTGAATTCCAAGACCGGCGAAATAGACAAAGACCACACAACAAACCCGGTTCCGCTTTTAGCCGTAGCGTGGGAATTTAAGTTTCCTGTGCCGCAGGAAATTGGCTATGGCAGCCTGGCCGGCAGCGTGCCGGAGGGCGCAATTTCAGATATTGCCCCCACCATCCTCGACTTATTGGGACTTGAGAAACCGGCTGAAATGACCGGAATCAGCCTGCGAAATATTATTGAATCCAGAAGCAAGAACTAAATCTTTTGATATGCCTAAAGCTTGGAAATTAAAAGAAAAAATCCCGGCCGATGCGGAGCAGAATTATGAGGGGTTTCCTCCGCTTTTGGCACAGCTTTTGTATAACCGCAAGCTTAAAGGCAGGGAGGAAATAGAAGAATTTTTAACTCCGGAATACAAACGGCTACATAGCCCGTTTTTGTTTTTAGATATGCAAAAAGCGGTAGACAGGATTTGGCAGGCAATTGAAGAAAACCAAAAAATCGTCATCTACGGCGACTACGATGCCGATGCGGTAACGGCCAATGCGGTTTTAAGGCAGACTTTTAAATATTTAAATCATGACAATGTAGACAGCTATATCCCGGACAGGTTTAGCGAGGGGTATGGGGTGAATTTGGAGGCGGTAAAAAAAATCAGGGCGGAAGGTGCGGTCGTAATTATAACGGTGGATTGCGGGACAAATTCCACCGAGGTGGCCGAGTGGTGCCAAGCCAACGGCGTAGATTTTATAATTACCGACCACCATGAAATTATCGGGCCGCACCCGAAAGCTTACGCGCTTATAAATCCGAAAAATCCGGAAGATAATTATCCGGACCCGAATATTACCGGAGTGGGAGTTGCGTTTAAAATGGCTTGCGCTATTTTAGAAAGGGCTAAGGGCCAAGAGCCAAGGGCTAAGGAAGAAATTCTTAGCCCTGTACGCTTAGCCCTTGGCGCTAAAGTTGTTGTAGGTTACGAAAAATGGCTTTTGGATTTAGTCGCCATAGGCACAGTGGCAGACTGCCACAGTTTAATCGGGGAAAACCGGATTTTGGTGAAGTTTGGACTTAAAGTTTTGCAAAAGACGCGCTGGCCCGGGCTTAAGGCTTTAATGAAGTCTGCGCGGCTGGATTTTCTAAAACAAATTTTTGATACCTACACTTTGGGCTTTATAATTGCCCCGAGGCTCAACGCGGCGGGACGGCTGGAACACGCCAATATTGCGCTGGGTTTGCTTTTGGAAGCAAATCCGCTTAATGCGGAAACAAAAGCCGCGGAATTGGAAAATATTAACCTGCGCCGCCAGGAAACCACCCAAAGAATTTTAAGCGACGCCAAAGAGCAGGCTTTGCTTTTGAGCGACAGGAAAGTCTTGGTAATAATGAGTGCCGATTGGCATAAGGGCGTGGTGGGGCTCGTGGCCGGGCGCTTGGCCGAAGAATTTTATAAACCCACAATTGTCCTCCAAATAGATGGGGGCGAAGCAACCGGATCGGCCAGGACGGTCGGGGATTTTAACATAGTAGAGGCTTTAAAGCATGCCTCGGAGCATTTAACCCGCTTTGGCGGCCACACCCAGGCGGCGGGCTTAAGTTTGTTGCCGGAAAATTACAAACTTTTTTACCAAAGCATTCTGGAATATGCGGATACGCATTTGCCGGAAAGCCGGGAGCCTGTTTTGGAGCTTGAGGCCGAAATTTTTGAGAAGGATTTGACTCTTAATACCTTTGAACAGGTTAGCGTTTTGGAGCCTTTTGGCATAGGCAACCCACGGCCCAAGTTTTTGCTAAAAAATGCCCAGGTGTTAAGCCAGCGCCAAGTCGGCACTGAAGGCAAGCACTTGCAGATGCAATTGCAAATCGGCGGAAGCATTATTCCCGCAATTGCTTTCAACTTTCATGCTTTGCCGGAAGGCAGTATAATAGATTTGGCATGCGAAGCTTTAATGGATGGCTGGAACGGCAGGCGGCAGTTGAAATTGAAAGTAGTGGATTTGAGAAAAATTTAAAATTTTAACAAACGGCAGTGTTAATATGTTAAAATGATAATATGAAATTGATCATCAACACAGATGGCGGCGCAAGAGGCAACCCGGGCCCGGCTGCCATTGGCGTGGTAATCCGCAGCGGTGAAAGCCTGGTTTTTAGCAAGGGCGAATACATTGGCGAGGCAACTAACAACGTCGCCGAATACAAGGCCCTGCTTTTGGGTTTGTCCGAAGCGGCAAAATTGGGAGGCGAGGAGCTTGAAATTAGAATGGACAGCGAGCTTATAGTCAGGCAAATGACGGGACAGTATAAAATAAAAGAGCCGACACTGAAGCTTTTGGCAACTGACGCTATAAAATTACTTGGTAAATTTAAAAACGCGGCTTTCCGCCACGTTCCCCGGGAGCAAAATAAAGAGGCTGACAAGTTGGTCAACCAGGCTTTGGACGAAGCCGCTCTACCTAAGCTTTAAAGAAATAAGTTTTTCTTGGTCTAAAATATATACCCTGTGGCCGCTTTGGTCGATTTGGTATTTTTTTATTCCTGTGCCGCCGTAAAGGGTGTAGGAATTCTGTTCGCCTTCGCGGTTAATTTCCCAGGCCATAAGCTTGTTGTCCGACAGGACAAAAGCGTAGCCTATCTCCGGCCGGCTTTGGGGGTTTAAAAAGGGAAGTTGGCTGCGGGTTATAAATACGGGCAGGCCGTTTGGGTTGATTATCCATAATTCGGTGGAGGAAATTAGCGCCAACCCGTTGTCGGTAAAATTCCCGGAGGTTTCTTTAACCTCATCTGAAATTTTTTTCAAGCCTTCTAAGGAAAGGGTGTATAAAGAGCCGTCACCCACGAGGTAAAGGTTATTTTGCGGGGTGACAAAGAGCGAGGTTGAACTGAAAGCGGGCAATGTGTCCAA
>CAZDEP010000005.1:40118-45162 GCA_964504715.1 uncultured Candidatus Saccharibacteria bacterium
AATTTTTCGGCAGCGCTTATTGAATCATTTTTAAAAACAATCAGCTCCTTGTCGGTAAGGGCCGCGTAACCGCTTGGCAGCAGGACAAAATCCTTGACTTTAGTTTGGAGATTTTGCGGGTTGGTATCGTTAGCCAGCAGGAAAACTTTTTGGTCCGGGGCGCTTGCCCAGACTACTTCGTTTGGCCAAACTGCAAATTTTTTACGCCAGGGGAAATACCCGTTTTTTTGCAGACTCACTTCGTAAATTTTGGGAGTTAAAAAACGGATGGTGCCCGGCGTTGCCCGCGCCAGCTTTCCGTCCAAATAAACTTCGGTGTCGCCGGGATCGGCTTTTACCGACAAGATGCCGGTTGCCACAAATTTTTTTTGGGCAAAATCATATTTTACGCCTTTGACAAAAAGCACGAAAACCGGTGTGGCCAGCGCAAATATGAGCATACCGATTATTATAAGAAAATAGCGGATTTTAGGCGAAAGCATAAGTAATAAAGCTAGTAAGCAAACCTCAATCTTTATGCTTATTTTATACGAAAGCCGGGTTTGTTTCAATGAGCGGCTTTTGATATAATAGGTCTGTTGCCGAATACCGTTTGACTGCAAAATAGGCAGCGGCTCTTCCTACCTCCTACTCGCTACTTACTACCTACTAATATATGTTCGAAACTAAAATTGGGATAGACTTGGGCACGGCTAACACCCTGGTGTTCCTGCCAAAAAAAGGGATTATTATAAATGAACCTACGGTGGTTGCTATTTCTATAGAAGACAACCGAGTTTTGGCGGTGGGCCAGGAAGCGAAGGAAATGCTCGGGCGCACGCCGGAAACCATTGTGGCCAGCCGGCCCATGAAAGACGGCGTAATAGCCGATTACCGCGTAACCGAAGCCATGCTCAGGTATTTTATAAACAAAGCCCTTGGCAAAGTAAGGTTTTTTAGGCCCGAAGTTATGATTAGCGTGCCCGGCGGTATAACGTCCACCGAAAGGCGCGCGGTAATAGACGCGGGATTGAATGCCGGCGCGCGCAGCGCGTATGTAATAAAAGAAACCGTGGCCGCGGCAATCGGGGCCGGCATACCTATTGGGGAAGCGCGCGGGAATTTGATTATTGATATTGGCGGCGGCACCACAGACGTGGCCGTACTCTCTTTGGGCGGGATAGTTAATTCCACTTCCGCGCGCGTGGCCGGCAATCGGCTTGACCAGTCTATTGCGGAATACATCCGCAAAAAGCATTCCCTGGCCATTGGCGAGCGCACCGCGGAGGAAATTAAAATCAATATCGGCAGCGCGCTGCCGCTTTCGGAAGAGGAAGTTTTGGAGGTTAAAGGCCGGGACAACCTTACGGGCTTGCCTAAGACCGTAAGCATAAGCACCAATGAAATTGTGCACGCAATTTCCGACGACTTAAAAGACATAGCCAAAGCGGTTAAATCGGTGCTGCAGGAAACCCCCCCGGAGCTGGCCAGCGACATAATAGACAAAGGTATGATAATGACGGGCGGCACCGCGCTTTTAAAGAATTTGGACCAATATATTTCCCAAAGCGTAGGCGTACCGTGTTATGTGGCCGAAGACCCCCTGTTGTGCGTGGCAAAAGGCACCGGCACCGCCCTGGATAATTTGGAATCCTACAAAAAAAGCATTTTAAGCTATAAGTAATTTTGCCGCGGGCGAAAGATTGACATAAAAATAAAAAATATCTTATAATAAATTTGCCGGAAAAGATTAAAGAAACAAAAATCACCCAGCAAGGCGGTAAGCATCTTTATTTGCCCTATTAAACGGGTGAAAATAAAAATATGAATTTTCAAAACGGGGGCTTTGGAAAACAGGGTGGGGCAAAAAAATCAACTTATGTATTTTTATGCTCGATTTTAGGAATGCTCTTGTTTTTGCTCATCCACAGGCTGCTGTTTTTCTTTTATTTAATCCTTATTTCAGTAAATCCCCAAATTTTTTCCCGCGGTTTAAACAGCCTGGAGATTTCAGCCATAGATTTTTTTACTTTAATTTTGGCTCTGTTTGGCGGCATGTGGTACGGCATTTGGCTTGGGCTTAGGTGGTATGAAGCCGTGTATGAAAAAAACACCCATAACGGCTTTATAGAGCACCTTATTGGCTCTTATTGGCCCAACCCGGCGGCGTCTTACGATTTACAGGCTAAAATGCAGTCGGTAACAGACGAGCTTGCCCAGGATGTGTTGCAATTGGAAAGCCTAAGCAAGACTATTAAGCCTGTTGTCAGGGCGGCGCGGCCGGTTAAACGGAGGATCGTGAGGAAAAAGGCCGGCGCTGCAAAAAAGGCCAGCGTATGAATTTTAAAAGGGTGCTGATTTTAGGTTTACTGGCATGGCTTTTGCTTTTGGCCGGCAAAGTAATTTTTTTGAAGGTTTTGGGTTTTGGTTCGGCCTGGCAGGTCTGGGCGTACTATATTTTAATCCTTTTGTTTATGAGGGTGCTTTCCCGCGCTTTGGGCGTGCTGAATTTTTTGGAAGCCCAATTTGTCGGGTTGCTGTGGGTTGTTCTGATTTTATTTTTAGATTCGGTTTTTGCCAAAAGGTTTTTAAGTTCCGAAATTTTTCGCGGTGCCCACTACTGGTGGAGCTATTTTGCGGTTTTTGCCGGCGTGTTCTTTATGCACAAAAAACGTCATATACATATTAGGAAAGAGCAAGCCGCCCACCACGGCCACCATTAAATTATTGCTTTGGGATAAAAATTACATTTGACAGTTTGCCCCAATGTGGCAGGTGGAAACAGTTAACAGTATGATTAAAAGATTGCACGGCAGCTTCCTAAGGCTTGGACTTACTGGATTCGGTGCATGGAGATATTACTTAGACTCTCACAATCTAATGATTGTCTTGCTGTTTATTAATCCGAGGGTCTCTATAGATTAGGACATGACCCCATTTTATAAATATGCTTTTAAATAATCGCGTATCTCCAAAGTGGATCATTTTGTTGATTGTAATCACTCCAGCTTTCAATTACATCCTAAAATATTTTTATGAGGTTTATTTAAATTTGACAATATTAGTGGCGTTTCCGTTATTAATTCTGTTGTTTATAGATATGGTTTTTTATGGCATAAAAAAGAAGTGGTTGACCGCAAAATTTTTAATTTTGATTTTTGTAATTTTTGTTTTGTTAGAGGTATTTTATTTAAATAATTTAAATTTTTCAGAACTCAGGAGTATTGGCTAGCGGAACATTAAAAATAATCACAATTTCGGGACTGACCGAATAAAGAAATGGGGATATTTGACAGTTTGCCACAAGGTGGTAAACTTGTTTTAATTCCACCCTGGTTAAATAGCCCGTCTTCGGCGGAATTTAACTGGGTAAATATTATAAAGCATTCGATCGGATTCGCAATCCGAGAGCTGTCCCGCAAAATCGGGAACGGTTAGCCTCACCGTAAAAAGAGGAAATGAGCATAGATTATTCGTTATTTTGCCTTTCCCACAACCTCTCCCGCCTTCGGCACCCTCCCCTCGCCAGGGGAGGGAAAATAATGTAAATCTATGGAATCAAGGTGGTACCGCGGTGAAAATCCGCCCTTGGAAACAAGAGTTTGTTTCTATGGGCGGATTTTTTATCCGAAATATTTTTTTATGATACACATCAGGCAGGCAAAAAAGAGCGATTGGCCAAAAATTTTACGGCTTATCCGATTATATCCAAAAAAACTTATGCAGGAAGCTTTGCCCCGGCTTTCAGAATTTTTGGTTGCCCAGGAGGAAAAGGAAATAATTGCCTGCTGCGCACTGGAGGTTTATTCCAAGCGCCTGGCGGAAATAAGGAGCCTGGTGGTGAACCCCAAGTTCCAAAGAAAGGGGATAGGCACCCAGCTGATTCAAAGATGCCTTAAACTTGCCCAAGCAAAAAAAATTTACGAAGTTTTGAGCATTACCGGTTCGCGCAAAGTATTTTCCCGTTTGGGCTTTAGGGCTTTTAACGAGGAAAAATATGCCATGTTAAAAATATTGTAACTCCGCTTTTGGGAAATTTGGGTCCCAACGGCGGGTTTATAATTCCCGGATTTTTTTAAGGAGGTCGAATGGTTACAGTTGCTATTGTAGGTTTTCAGGGGTCCGACCCCTTATTGAACACTTACAAAAACATTCTCTGGGTTGCAGGACCCCGGCAAATTGGTTTAGCTGCAAAGCAGCTAGCGGTTGCTAGACCGCAGTTGCTGGTCGTGACAGTGCCGGCGGTCAAGGAGTTGTGGGAAAGGGGAGTGCCGCTCCCATCCCTCAGAATAATAATAAGGCAGAGGTGAATTGGTACGCGTGGGATGGAGGAGGTCCCACGCGTTTTTTTTTGTTGACCCGGTTAGAAGCAATATGTTTAAAATCTTGGGGCGTTTGGAGTACGTGGGGCTTCTAATGAGGTTGACTAAAGGTAAACGATTGTATACTATAAATTAGGAAAAGAAAAACCGCGGGTTGCCTGGATAGGGCAACCCGCGGGGTTGGAGGCTAGGCCTGGGGCGAGGGGGGTGGGAGGGTTGGCGCGGGAAATTTTGTTCCGCAGTTGGGACAAAAATTTGTTTCTGGGGGCCCCAGAAACAATTTATTTTGCCAGTTCCCCTCCTTTATTAAATAAATTGACGCGCTGACGGACAGCGCGGATGACGCCTCTTCACAAACTCGGCATGAAGACATGTGTAGTAATTTACCAGATAAAGAGGTAGGTGTAAAGGCCGGGAATGCCATTTTTATGCAGCCCGTAATTCTACATTTGGACATGAACAGCTATTTTGCCTCGGTGCTTCAGCAGGATAATCCTGAATATCGTGGCAGGCCTTTGGGAGTGTGCGAACACTTGGGCGGCATAATTATTGCGGCAAGCATAGAAGCGAAAAAATGGGGAATAAAAACCGGCACGCCGGTGTGGGAAGCCAAAAAACTTTACCCGAAAATTATTTTAACCCACACCACGGCCGAGCGCTTTAGGTTTTACACCCGGCGGCTAATCAAACTGGTTTCCGACTATACTTCATTGGTCGAAGTTTACAGCATAGATGAGGTTTTT
>CAZDEP010000005.1:45262-75250 GCA_964504715.1 uncultured Candidatus Saccharibacteria bacterium
GAATCATGAAGTAAGAAGTATGAATTATGGTTCAGGACAAGAAGGTGTTTTAGTTTTAAATAAACCAGAGCTTTATCATCGCCTGAAACTCACCGACATTCCGGGGATTGGGCGCAGGCAGGAAAAAAATTTAAACGCTTTGGGCATAAAAACTTTGCTGGATTTAAAGAATTATCCTAAAAGCCACCTTATTGCCAGGTTTGGACGCATCCAGGGGCACCATCTTTATAATTTGGGACAGTTGGACACCACCTGGAAAGCGGCGGTGCATTTGGATCAAGAGATGAAATCCGTAGGCCATATGTACACTTTGCCCATAGAGTTCCGCAAGCCCGAATTTTTTGTGCCCGTTTTATACAAGCTGTGCGAGATGGTAGGCCGGCGCCTGAGGCGGAAAAAATTGGAGGGGAATATTATCCATTTTTATGTTTGGGACAAGAACTACGAAGGTTTTGGCCATAGCCAAAAGCTGGGGGATTATGTTTCAGACGGCCGGGAAATTTTTATTCAGGCCATGAAAATTTTTGAAGGCAACCCCTCCCTTAGTCCCTCCCCTCATAAGGGGAGGGGTGGGGGAGAGGTTGGAAATTTTAAATTAATCGGCATTACCGTAGCCAATTTAAGGGTCTTTGCCAACCAGCTAAGCCTTTTTGGGCACCGGGAAGAGGCGCAGCGGGTGGCCGAGGCCCTGGACCATATTAACGACAAATACGGGGAATTTACCATTATTCGCGCGCCGGTAATTAAGGCCGGCAAAGTCTTCCGCGACAGCGTGGGTTTTGGAAGGGTAAAAGAGTTATGATCACAAATACCCAAATAACACCAATAGCATAAATACTATTGAGCACAAGCGCCACTCTGATACGTCCACGTATTTAAGTGGGAGAATAACCATTCGACAAGCGGGGGAAAGAGGATATAAGATATAGAATATACATTCTATGCAGGCTGTTAAGCGTTTATTTGCAAAATATCCCAAAATCCACTATGCGCCGCTAGCGGTTATTTTGGCCGTAGCCGGCTATTTTTACTTCCGAAATTTGGGCACTAACTACATTACCCTGTGGGACGAAGCGGTGCATGTGAACGTGGTTAAAAATTTGGCCACCGATTGCTGTGTTCCCAAATTGCATTTGACTGACATAGGCATAGACTTCCAGGACTGGACCAGTAATTACATTTGGGTTCATAAGCCTCTAATGCCCTTGTACCTCCAGGCCG
This sequence comes from uncultured Candidatus Saccharibacteria bacterium, assembly GCA_964504715.1. Lineage (GTDB taxonomy): Bacteria > Patescibacteriota > Doudnabacteria > UBA920 > UBA920 > JBBTRN01. Next base: position 46,484 of record CAZDEP010000005.1, read on the forward strand.
CGTTTTTTAAATTTGGCGGCGGGACTTTGTTTGCCTTCCGTTTGCCCGGCGCCTTGGCAGCTTTAAGCATAGTTACAGTTTTATTTTGGGTCGGGCGCAAACATTTTGGCTTTGCCGTAGGCATTATTTCCGCCTCGCTTTTTGCTTTTAATCCTTATGTGTTTGAACTGGTAAAGGGCCGGCAGTTTTCGGGCCTGCATGATTTGCTGTTTTGCTTGTTTGGCGTACTGGCACTGGATAGGGTTTTAAAAATCACGGGCTTGTCATCCCGACCGACCCCGAATGCATCTGAGGGGGAGCGGAGGGATCCCTTAACTGTTGATCATTCAAAGCTAGGCGATTCCCTGCCCGTCCGGCAGGCAGGTTTAGAAAAGAGGGGGAGTTGGCTGCTTTTCGGTGTGTTTGCCGGTCTGGCTTATTTGAGTAAAGGGGGTTTGGCATTGTTGTTTTTTCCGGTGTTGCTGGTGCCTCTGGCCAGTGGAAAAAACCGGCGGGAAATGTTTTTGAATATTGCTTACGCCGGTCTGACAGCTTTGGTTTTGGTTTTCCCTGAAAAAATAATTTTGGCCGTAAAATTCCCGGCTGAATACGCGTTTGAGCAGCGCACGCAAATTTTGCATTTATTTAAGGACCTGGAATATTGGGGGCGGCCATGGCATTACTATTGGTCGGTGTATTTAAAGGAAATGGCCGGAGAGTGGCTGTATTGGCCGGCATTGGCGAGTTTGGCTTATGGAATTTTTCGTTCATACAAAGACATAAAATCCCGCATCTTGGTTGTTTGGGCGCTGTCGTTTTTGGTTATACTTTCTTTCGGGGTCAGCAAAATTTCCAATTTTATTTTTGCTGCCCTGCCCGCTATTTTCATTTTAACCGCGCTTTTGCTGCGCCGCGTGTGGAATTATCCAGTCGCGCGGTGGCTGGTGCCGGTTTTGTTGTTTTTGGCGCTGAGCGGAAATATTAAAACGGATCTGGCACATGACAACAGTGCGCCCGTCGACTATGCGATGCAAAGCCAGCTGAAAGCCGCGGGCAAATACGCGGCCGCGTATTTGCCACAGAACAGCGTATCGCTTATTTGGTACCCCTCGCTCCCAAAATCGCATTTGTTTTTTAAATTCTGGTCAGGGCGCGATGCCGTGGAAATTTACGACCGCCAGCCGATTTACCATATGGAAAAGCTGTATCCTAATAGTCCCACTTTTGTGTTTTCGCAGGAAAATCTGTCCAGGTCTGAGTTAAAATTAGTCCAAAAGGCGCCGTTTGGGTATGTGTATGAGGTCAAAGTGCAATAAATTTTTTAATTTGGCCGTAAATATGGTATAATTATCCCATCAAATCAATAATATAAATAAAGGAAAAACACATGTCTGACCACGAACAATATAAACAAATGCTAACCGATTTGATACAAAAACAAATGGTGGTGCTCGGGCCCAACATAGCGCTCGATAAGGCGCGCAAAGTGGCCGGCCTTAAAATTTCCGACGACGGTAGCGTTATGGATATAGAAGGCGACCCGCAATTGATCTTAAAAGGCGTAGCTAACGAATATATGCAGCTTTCCGGCCAAATAGCCCAAATGACTTTGAATTCCCTGGTGGAAAAGTATCCCACGCTAAAGACCCTCTAGAAGTAAGAATAAAGAATTAAGAATTATGAAGTAAACACAGGGAGATTGGGTTCTTAATACATACTTCTTAATTCATACTTCATGATCATCAACTATCTTCTCATAATCGATTTTGTCATGCTGGCCGTCGTGGTGGCCGGTTATGTGTTTTCCAGCATGCGCGAAAGGAAAATGCTCCGCAGCCAGGCGGGGCAGTCTTTGGAACTGCAGCAAAAAGTCTATCAGGCCGAGGTGCTTAAAGAAATAAACGAGAGGATAGGCTATTCTCTGGACACCAATAAAATAGTGGAAATTATTACCAGCAGCCTGGGCAATCTTTTGGATTACGATACGGTGTCTTACATGGTGGTGGACGGCACGGGCCGCGCGGTGTTTAAATGCCACGTGCAAAATTCGGTAAACCATGAATTTATTGAGGAAGTTAAGGAAAAAATGTTTTTGTCCTACGGCGCTATTTTAAACCAGGAAGTGCGGCTGGAGAAAGTGGACGAAAGCATAACCGGCAACATTTTGGACGACAACCTTAAGTCCAAGGTTAATTCCTTTTTTAACCTGCCGGTGGTTATTTCCGGCAAACTGGTCGGCCTTATAAACGTGGCTTCAACCGAAAAAGGGAGGTACGGCGAAAGCCAGGCCTCTATTTTGTATACCATTACCAACCAGGCGGCCACGGCCGTTTCCAAGCTCCAGGCGGTTTTGGAAAATGAAAAAGGCAAGCTGGCCGCAATAATTTATTCTTTGGCCGACGGTGTAATAATGGTAGATGCCCAAAACCAACTTTTGGTTTATAATCCTCAGGTTCGCGAAGTTTTTAATGTCCCCAAAGAGCGCGAAGTGAGCATGTTTGACATAGTCGACGGCCTGGCCGGCAAGGCCGATTTGCGCACGAAAATTGAGCAGGCGCTCAAGGAAGACAAATCAATAACTTTGCCGGAAGTTTATTTGAAAGACAAGGCCGTGGAAATTACCATTGCGCCCGTTAAAGACGGCGACGGGGAAAAAATCGGCGCCAGCGTGCTTTTTCATGACGTGACCACGGAAAAATCCTTGGAAAAACTCCGCCAGGAATTTACCGCAATGATGGTGCACGAATTGCGCGCGCCTTTAACGGCCGTGCGCTGGTCTTCCGAGAGCCTTATTAAAAACCTGGCGGCCGCGCAGGGCGTGGACCCGCAAAAGGTAAAAGACACGGTGGTAACCATAGAAACGGCTTCCAACAATATGCTGGAATTGGTTAACGACCTTTTGGATGTCGCCAAAATTGAGGCCGGCAAATTTGAACTGAATATCCAAAGTTACGATTTGTCGGAAATTATTAACAGCCAGGTAGCGGCATTTAAGCCACAGGCCGAAATGAAGCATTTGTCCTTAAGCGCCATTCTGCCGCCCAAGGCGGTTTTGCCCTTTGACAAAATCCGTGTTTCCCAGGTGCTGGGCAACCTGCTTTCCAATGCCATTAAATACAGCGACAGCGGGCAAATTGACGTAAACTTGCAAATGGATGAGGCGGGCAAGCAGGCGGTGGTTTCCATAAAAGACACGGGCGTGGGGATTCCTCCCGAAGACCTAAATATGCTTTTCTCCAAGTTTAAACAGCTTAAAAGCGGCGACCGCAGCCGTAAAGGCACGGGCCTTGGCTTGGTGGTTTCCAAAGGGATTGTGGAGTCGCATGGCGGACGGATTTGGGCCGAATCCGCGGGGGAAAATTTAGGCAGTACGTTCTATTTCAGTTTGCCACTGAAATAGAATTTTCAATTTTTAATTTACAATTTTCAAGCAAGTTCCAATTCTTAATTTTAAAATTAAAAAATTGAACATTCATTGGAAATTAAAAATTAGTAATTGAAAATTAAATATCACTCAAGTTTTTGTGAAAATTTAAAATAAGCAATATGCTTGATTGATTAAGTTGCGAGGTAAAATTATGGCAAAAATTTTGGTTGCTGAAGACGACAAGCTCATTTCGGGCTCTTTATGCGACGCGCTCAAAAGCGAAGGGCACGAGCCGTTTCCCGCCTATGACGGCGAAGAAGCGGTGGCAAAAGCCAAGGAAATAAAACCCGACCTGGCACTTTTGGACATTATGATGCCCAAGCTGGACGGCATTGGCGTGCTGTGGGAATTAAAATCCAACACCGACACGGCCAAAGTCCCGGTAATTATCCTCACTAACATGGGGGATGTGGAAACCATAAGTAAAATTGTGGAAGCCGGCGCCACCGATTATCTTTTAAAATCGGACCAGTCCATAGACGAAGTGGTAAAAAAAGTCAGGGAAGTTTTAAGCCGCGACGTAAAACTCGGGTAGCATACAAAATATGCAAGCCTGCTTTGTGGGTAGGCAGGCGAAACAGCGACAGAGTTTCGAAATTTTCGCATTAAGTTTCGTGATTTCGCATGTAATTTTCGCATTCAAATATGAAGGTTATTCTCAAAGATGGCAGGCGTTATGTGCTTCGTTTTGAAAAGGGCGAAGAGGTTCTTGGCGCCCTAAAAAAATTTTTGACAGATGAGAAAATCACGGCGGGTGCTTTTAACGGGATTGGAGCGTGCGGCACAGCAGAGCTGTCGTATTTTAATTTGGAAACCAAGCAGTACCAAAGCAAAGTTTTTAGCGAGGATTTGGAAATAGTTTCCCTCACGGGCAACGGCGCCATTTTAAACGGGCAGGTTGCTTTGCATGCCCACGCGGTCTTATCGCGCGCTGATTTTTCCACAATCGGCGGTCATGTAAACAAACTCGTCGTTTCCGCGACCTGCGAAATGTTCCTCATAAAGCTGGACGGCAAAATGGAAAGAAAACTTGACGAGGGAACAAATTTAAATCTATTGGAGCTTTTAACTTGAAATTTTGTAGTCGGCTGATTTACCAGCTATTTTTAAGCAAGTCAATAGGGAAGCACATAAGGCAGGATTTTCTTTTTGTCTATTGATCTTACCACCCAGCCAGCCAAAGCGTTGTGCCTTAAAAATTTGGGTATATAATAAATCGGATCAAAATAACTCGGTTGTGCCGGAATTGGCCGGAGGCCGGCATGCAGTTTGAAAGCATAAAGCCCAACGTTGTTTTTGCCCGCAATCCCGGAGAAAATTAGTTGGTTTTCCAAGAGCTTGAACAATTCATCGTATAGCAGGTTGTTTGCTCCCAGTGATTTTCCTAAAGGGCTAGAGGACTGTATGAATAAGAGGTTGCCCAGCATAAGGCCGAAAGCCAGAAGTTCGTTTTGCCGGCTGACCGTTAAAAGCTGGGTAAAAGGCAGGCTAAAGAGCGAGGCGAAGAATTCCGGACTAAAGGAGAAAGTCCTAATCTTTGCCATATTAGCATCGTAAATGCGGTAGCAGTCAGCAATTATATTTTGATCGGGTTGATTTTGTAGCCGAAATATCAAATTATTTTTTTGTGCTCTCCGAAGTTTATTGCGAAAAGCCGGCGCGTAAGCCCGGAAGGAAAGGACGTAGGGCTTGGGATCCTGAACAAAAAAACTTTTTTTGGCATTTGTCAGGTTTTCCCCAACAAGGTATTGTTTTTTTATCCCCTCAAACTTTTGCGTGGACCAAAAAAAAGTTTTGCCGTTTATGGTCGGAATGCCTTGAATATAAGTTAGAGGCAGGTGGGAAGAAAGCAGGCTGCAAAACTCAGCAGTTAAAAAGGGCTCCTGGGGCGTTTGGAAAATTCGCATAAATATAACCATAGTATATCATGGAAAAACAGGATTTTTTCATCATCGCCCATAATATAAGATCCCTACACAATGTAGGGTCTATTTTTAGGACTGCTGATGCGTTTGGGGTTACAAAAATTTTTTTAACCGGCTATACGGGCAGGCCGGATTATTATGTCCACGCGGATAAAATAAGCAAAGTGGCTTTGGGTGCGGAAAAGTTTGTACCGTGGGAATTCCACAAATCCCCAGTAAAATTATTGAAAGATTTAAAATTGAAAAATAGAAAGATCCGGATTATTGGATTGGAGAACAATACAAAATCTATCCCGATCACCAAATTTAAACCCCGGTTTCCATTGGCCTTAATTTTAGGCGAGGAAAGGCGGGGAGTGAGCAAGGCTTTGCTCTCGTTATGCGATAAGGTCGTAGAAATTCCCATGCTGGGCAAAAAAGAGAGCCTGAACGTTTCCGTAGCTTTTGGCATTATCGCGTTTTATATAGCCCACTTGGGGGTTTAACTGAAAGGCTCAACCGGTTGAGCCTTTCATGTTGGGGATAAGTGTAACAGAGTTTAAAATACTGCTTATGTAAGCAGTATTTTTGTTGTGTATTTGTGTTGCACATAGGGTTTTTGTGGAGTATAATAACTTTACAGTGGTGAAAAGTGGGGAACAGTGGCGGACGCTGTGGACAAACTACAAGAACCCCAGAAAAAAACCCTACAGATGCCTACAGAATCTGTAGTTATCTGTAGATTCGTATTAATCTGTAGTTCTGTAGCTATATGTTTATCGGCGAGTACCAGGCGAATATTGACGAAAAAGGCAGAATTGCCGTTCCCGCGAAATTCCGGGCGCTTTTAAAGAAAACTGTGGTAGTCACCCGGGGTTTGGACCAATCATTATTTTTATATAACATCGACGAATGGAAAAAGCTGGCAGGGAAACTGGCTAGTCTCCCGATTTCTACCAGCAATACCCGGGCTTTTTCCCGCCTGATGCTGGCCGGGGCCATGGATGTGGAAATAGACAAGCAGGGCCGCATTACCTTGCCTGGGTATTTGAAGGAATTTGCCAAAATGCAAAAGAAAATAGTTTTTGCCGGATTGTTCAACCGCGTGGAAATTTGGAGCGAAGAGTTGTGGCAGGCCTACAAAGCCCAAACCGAAAGGGACAGCAACAACATTGCCGAACAGCTGGGAAGCTTGGGGGTATAAGAAATTTCAAATTTCCAATTACAAATTTTAAATGAATTACAAATGAGTCTGGGCCAAGGTTTGAAATTCAGGTTTTAGGATTTTATTTGACATTTGTTATTTGTAATTTGAAATTATGTCTTATGTCCATTTTCCCGTCCTTCTTAAAGAGGTTGTTCAATATTTGGACCCCCGTCCCGGTGAGAATTTCGTAGATGCGACCTTGGGGGGTGGCGGGTATAGCGAGGCAATTTTAAACCATATATCGCCGGACGGAAAATTATTAACGATTGATTTGGATAGCGATGCAATAGAAAATTTTAAATCCGAATACATAAATCCGAAATCCGAAAAAAACCCAAAACTCAAAAATTTAAATTCAAAACAAATTATTTTGCACCATGGGAATTTCAGGGATATAGATTCAATTATTAAACACCACGAATTCCCTGCCCCCGACGGCATTGTGGCCGACATAGGCTTTTCTTCCTATCAGCTCGACCAGGATGACAGGGGCTTGAGTTTCCAAAAAAAAGAAAAATTGGATATGCGGTTTGACAAAAGCAGTCAAGGCCCCGACGCCGCATTCTTACTAAATTCCTTCGACAAAAACCAACTAACACAAATATTCAAAAATTATGGGGAAGAAAAATTTGCCGGGAAAGTGGCGCAAAAAATCTTTCAGGCGCGCGCTAAAGCCAGGTTTGTATACACTACTGAGTTGTACGACGTTATTGCCGAAGCCCTGCCTAAAAATGTAAAGCATAAAGCCGCGGACAGCGCCAGGAGAATTTTCCAGGCTTTAAGAATAGCCGTAAACCACGAGCTGGAAAATTTGCAGGAGTTTTTGCCCAAGGCGTTTAACTTGCTCAAACCCGGCGGCAGGCTGGCGGTAGTCAGCTTCCATTCGCTGGAAGACAGGCAGGTAAAGCAGTATTTTGTGGGCTTAACCAAAGGCTGCGTGTGTCCGCCGGAATTTCCGCAGTGCATATGCGGACACAAAGCCCAGGGTAAAATCTTAACCAAAAAACCTGTTACGGCCTCGCCCGAAGAAGCGGCGGCAAACCCACGAAGCATTCCGGCCAAATTAAGAGTCATTAAAAAAATATAATTCAGCCAACACACACCCGCAGGTGGGCAAGAAATAAAAATAAATGCTTAAAGAACTTTCCATCCCTTCCATTTTCCCCGTATCCTCCAAATCGCGGTTGGTCAGGGCGAGCAACTTGCGGCAGGCAAGCGCCGCCCGCAAAGTTTTGGCAGTAGTATTGGCTTCGTTTTGCGCCGCTTTGGCTTTCACTTATATTTTGGGCGTAAATACTTACGCTTCCACCGGTTATGAAATAAAATCTTTGCAGAATAAAGTCAGCGCAGCCGCCGAGCAGAACAAAAAACTGAATTTGCAAATCGCCGAAAAAACTTCCATTTCCAATTTGGAATCCGAACTGGTCCAAAGCGGTTATACCCAGGTTAAAGAGCTGAAATATTTAAAGGGCGATAGCCAGTATACAATCAGATAAACATAAGAGAGCCTCCATCCCAAAGTTTACCGCCGTGCCGGGCGGGTCTGGAGAACCTATTTACTTATAAGCCTGCATATGATAAGGACCAAAATAAAACCGGATTCCTTTGACAGACGAACAGCCCTCGTGACTGTTTTTTTGTTGCTGGCTTTTGCGGGCGTAACGCTGAAATTATTTTTTTTGCAGGTCGTTAACGGCAAGGAGGCCCGGCTGCTCGCCCAGGACCAGCACAGTATTTTTGCCACGCTTTCCGCCGCCCGCGGCGAAATAAAAATCACTGATAAATTTTCAAAAGAGCCGATAGTAGTGGCGGGCAACGTGGAAAAGCCCCTGGTTTACGCCGTGCCCTCCGAAGTTGCCGATCCCTTGCAGACTGCAATAAAATTGGCTTCCGTTTTAAGCATGGACGAAAAAGAAATTTTGCAGCGGTTCGGGGACAAAAGCCGTAAATACGTTCCCATCAAAAAGCAGATTAGCAAGGAACAGGAAGAGGCCATAAAGCGCTTAAAATTGCCCGGAATTAGTTTTGATTATGAAAACGTGAGGGTTTACCCGCAAGGCCGGCTTTTGGCCCAGGTTTTGGGCTATGTGGGCTATAAGGATACCCACAAAGAAGGTTTGTATGGCCTGGAAAAATATTTTGAAAAAGATTTGGCCGGCATCGACGGCAGTTTAAAGCAGGAAACCGGGGCCAAGGGCGCGTGGGTTTTCGGTTCCACCCGCGATATTGTTTCCCCTAAAGACGGGGCAAATTTAATTTTGACCATAGATAAATCCATCCAGTTCAAGGCGGAAAGCGTATTAAAAGAGACAGTGGAAAAGCACGGGGCGGATTTCGGCAGCGTAATCGTGGTGAATCCCAAAACCGGCGAAATTTTGGCCATGGCCGGTTTTCCCGACTTTAACCCGAACGAATATAACAAGGAAGAAAACCCCCGCGTATTTGTAAGCCAGGCCACTATGGGCGCCTATGAACCCGGCAGCGTGTTTAAGGCCTTAACTATGGCCGCGGCAATAAACGAAGGCAAAATTACTCCCGACACCACTTACACCGACACCGGCAGCGTGGAAATTGACGGCTACACCATAAAAAACTCCGACTTAAAGGCGCATGGCGTGCAAACCATGACCCAGGTGTTGGAGGAATCTTTAAATACCGGCGCGATTTTTGCCAAAGAACAAATTGGCAACGAGAAATTTTATGAATATTTAAAAAATTGGGGCTTTGGCAAAATGACGGACGTTGAACTGTTGGAAAGCAGGGGCAGTTTGGAAAACTTAAAAGCGAAAATCAACGTTAACTTCCATACCGCGAGTTTCGGGCAGGGCATTACCGCTACGCCCATCCAGCTCATTCAGGCTTTTACGTCTTTGGCCAACCGGGGGAAAATGATGCGTCCGTATTTGGTGAAAGATGTGGTAAGCCAGGACGGTTCGGTAAAAGAAATCAAGCCCCAGGAAATCGGGCAAATCGTAAGCGCAAAAACCGCAGACACCGTAAGTGCCATGATGGTTAATGTGGTGGAGAACGGACACGGTAAAAGGGCCGGAGTGAAAGGTTATTATATTGCCGGCAAAACCGGTACCGCCCAAATCCCGAAAAAAGACGGCAAAGGCTACGAAAGTGACACGACCATCGGCACGTTTATTGGCTACGGGCCCGTGGATGACCCCAAATTTTTAATGTTAGTCCGGGTGGACCGGCCTAAAGACGTGATTTTTGCCGAAAGCACCGCGGCCCCCGCTTTTGGGCAAATCGCGGAATTTATTTTAAATTATTACAACATTCCGCCCAGCCGCCCGTTAAATTAGGAATTTCCAGGGCGGCGGCGGATTGATTTATTTCAGTTTTGCTGATACAATAGCTTAAATTTAAACGTCAATATGTCTTCAACTTCTTACAAAAAATCCTCTGTCGAGCTCCATAACCACTTGGGCAGCGCCGTGGACCCGCCAATTTTGTGGTCCATAGCGCACAGGCAGGGGATTAAGCTGCCCACCAAGGATTACTGGGAGTTTGCGGACATGATTACCATGAAGGGCCATGAACGCAACCGGGACTTAAATGAAATGCACCAGAATTTTTTCCGCTGGACCGAGCTTATCCAATCATCGCCGGAAGCAATTGAAGAAAGCGTAAAAAGCGTTATTGGCGGCGGCTACCGCAAGTGCAATATTATTGTCCATGAACTAAGATTTGACCCCATGCGCCGCAACCGCGGCGGCGAGAGGGATTTGGACCACATTATTATGTCCGCCATTTGGGGAGTGGACAGGGCGGTTTTGGAATATCCCCAGGTAAAAGCGGGCATAATTTTAATGATGCACCGCATGGACAGTTTTGCGCAGAATGAGATTAAAGTAAAAAAGGCGATTAAGTACAGGGAGCAGGGCATTGTCGGCGTAGATGTGGCCGGCCCCAACCGCAAGAGTTTTGACATGAAAAAGCACAAAGCGCTTTTCGATATGGCGCGCCAGGGGGGCTTAGGCATAACCGTGCATACGGGCGAAGAGGCGCAATTGGACGAAATGCGCTATGTGGTAAAAAATATCCGCCCCGACAGGATCGGCCACGGCATACAGTGCGCCAAGGACGTAAGCCTTATGAAAGAGGTAGCCAAAGCCGGCATAACTTTGGAAGTCTGTCCCACCTCCAACATAAAAAACAGCGTAATGCCGAACGCAGCCTCAGTCAGGCGCGCAATCCGCAATTTGCTGAAATATAAAATTAAGTTTTCAATCTGCACCGACGGCCCGGAAATGTACCAGACCAATATTTACAAAGAGCACGAATTTTTACTAAAGAATCAAATTTTAAACAGAAAAGAATTGGATCAGACCGTAGAGTGGGGCATGGCCGCTTCGTTCATAGGTAAATAAACTTACGGCATAAATTAGCCGCCTTAAATACGGAAATTAAATGACGGTCTTCTTGCTTTTGCAAGAAGACCGTCATTTTACTCACGGCAAGGGAATGGGTTTCCTTGCTTTTTTTGTCAGTAAAATTATCCCGGCTGCCATGGGTGCCAGGGCGCAAATTTGCCAAAGCGTGGGAATTTCTTTAAGAAAAAAATAAGCGAGTGCCAAGGTGAAGAGGGGGCGAATGCAGGCCAAAGCATTGGCTTTTACCACCGATATCCTGTGAATGGCTTCAATCCATAAAATTTTCGAAATGCCCATAAGAAATATGCCACTAAGTATTATCAGCCAGAGGCTGCGGTAGAGCTCGGGCAAGCTAAAGCCCTGCCGTGTAATTAGTGCGACCGCTAAAATAACCGGGAAACTCAAAAAACTGCGCCAAAACATTATTGTGTACGCGCTTATTTTTTTGCGCAATTTTTGTTGGTAGAAATTGCCCAGGGGCGCAAAAAGCGTGGATAGTAAAATTATTCCGTCGCCCCAGGCAAAGTGTGAGCTTTTGGGCAGCAAAATGAAGCTCGCCCCTACCAGCATAAGCCCTATCCCAAATAGGTGGTTTCGGTCTAAGTTTTCTTTTTTCCAGACGTTAAAAAGCAGGTAGCTGAAAAATATTTCCATTTGGCCGACCAGCGAAGCGTTGCCCGCCGTGGTGTATTTTAGGCCTGTAAAGTTGAGAATATAAAAGAACACCCCAATAAAAAGTGCGGGGTAAATTATTTGTCTAAAGATTCCGGGTATAAGTATTTCCCGCCACAAACTTTTTTTAGTTAAGATAAAGCCAAAAAAAACCGAGGCGAAGAAAGTGTTTAGCGCCAGGGAGGACAAAGGTGTCAGGCTGTTATAAGTCAGCAGGGTAACGATGGGGAAAATTGACCAGAGCAAAATTTCGCCCAAAAGGAATAATTCCCCTTGGCGGGGTTTTGATATATCCATAAGCTTCTTCCCTAATTATATCAAATAAGAGGGCTAAAATAAATTAACTTAACAATAAAAGAAAAAATTATCAGCCCCCACCAGGAGTTAATTGCCATTTAAGAAGTAAGGGCTAAATTACAGGAGCCTGATACAAAAATCGGCAATTCGAAAAATAATCAGGCCGCATACAAAATTAATTTTTCCGTAAGGAGGTGAGAATTATGAATATCTACCACGAGCAAAGCGACAGGGGTTTGGCCAGCGACGGCCAGGAAACCCGCGAAAGGGGAACCAGAGAAGGGGGCAGGGCTTCGCGGGGCGGCGGTAACCGTAGCGACAACGAATAGTTATGAGCTTAAAGTTTGAGGTTAATCTTTTGAGGAGAATCTTTTTTGGCAAAGAAAATAAATTGTTTTAAGGGAGGTGATAATTATGGCACGCAGCAGAAATAATCCGGGTTGGCAGGGTGACTCCGATGGTCACTCCCAGGCGGCAAGAAAAGGCTGGCGAACCCGCAGAAACCAGGAGGGAATGTAGAATAAAAACCGTCCCGCCGGCGGCGGGACGGTTTTTATAAAGCTCAGGTATGGCTAAACAGCTCGGTTCGAAATCACGTTTTTAGGGAGGTGTTGTAAGGGGTTTTGGAAGCTTCTCGGAAAATGCTTTTGACGCACCTCGATCGAGTCAATTTTTACTGAATTACGGGTATAGTAAAATGTGGCTCTGTTTTATTATTGTTTATGCCCGTATCATCTTGTAATAGCCCTGCCTTAATTCTAGTGGGAGTCTTATCAAAAAATACTTGGAAAGTAACTGTATTATTTAGCCCACTAAAACATCCAACATAGTTCTTAGGGGGATTAATTTTTTGCCAATGAACAGAATAACCGACAGGCCCAGCGCTTTGGACTTTTGCATCTGAGTCAATATATAAACAAGGGCTCACAGGAATAACAGGGCCATTTGCAATAAATAACAAATTAACCTGCTTTCCATCTGGAGTCCAATTTTTTTCATTTGCCCAACTGTATGTTGCTTCATCATTTATTACTAAATTCGTTCCGCCAGATTGCCCAACCGTATTTATTTTACCTGATTGGGTAAAGCTAGGCTTTGAAAAAATGAAGTATATTAATCCTAAAATGGCGGGCACTGTTATTGCTGCGATTGCAATCCATTGATTTTTTGTAAACTTGGGCATTTTCATCTCCATAGACGTTCCTGGATATCCAAGATATTGACCGTGATGGCTGGGGTGGTCCATATAAAACGGGATGCTGCTTTTTAGTTGGCTGCCCGGGAAGGATTCGAACCTTCGAATGGGAGCTCCAAAGGCCCCTGCCTTACCACTTGGCTACCGGGCAATCAACTAAAAATTTTGCCGTTTAAAATCCCATATATTATAAAAGATTTATGGGTTTAAGGCAACGGCCGCAGAATTTCTTGGGAGCGGGCTGAATATGTTATAATTTTGTCATCGTTCCTTTGTCTTATTATAGAAAGCCTATTTAATGGAAGCACAGAATTATTTATGGTTGGTGTTTGCGGTTTTTGTGGCGGGATTTTTAATTTTTGATTTGGGTTTTTTAAACCGCAAAGCCCACAAAATCGGGGTCAACTCCGCGCTTATCCAGTCGTTGTTTTGGATATTGTCAGCGTTGGCTTACGCTTTGTTTATTTTTTATGCCCTGGGCCGCGATCCGGCGGCCGAATTTATGAGCGCCTATGTCACGGAAAAAATGCTTTCCGTGGACAATTTGTTTGTTATTGCCCTCATTTTCAGTTTTTTTAAGCTGGAAGAAAAGTACTATCATAAAGTTTTGTTTTGGGGCATAATGGGCGCTATAGTTTTTAGGGGGGTATTCATTGGCGCGGGCGGTTACATTGTGGGGCAGCTCCATTGGGTGTTATACATTTTTGGGGCTCTGTTGGTTTATACCGGCATAAAGCTGTTCAATGAAAAAAAATCCGAGCATGTGGATTTTACCCATAACCGCGCTCTTAGGTTTATTAAGCGGCATTTGCCTTTTACCCCCGAGCACCACGCGGGAGGCTTTTGGAAGACAGTTCGGGGCAAGTTTTATTTTACCGACCTTTTCCTAATTTTATTTTTGGTTGAAACTACGGACATTATTTTTGCCATGGATTCCATTCCCGCCGCCTTCGCCATTTCACAAAGCCCGTTTATTGTTTTTACTTCCAACATTTTTGCGGTCATGGGCCTCAGGGCGCTGTTTTTTGTGCTGGAGGGGCTGTTGCATAAATTCCATCATCTGCAAAAAGGCTTGGCCATAATTTTGCTTTTCATTGGGGCGAAAATGCTCTTGGGCTGGTTCGATGTCCATTTTTCTTCCTATTCCTCTTTTATTTTTATTATGGCGGCTTTGGGTGCTTCTTTGCTTGCCTCTTTTCTTTGGCCAAAAAAAGTTTAAAAATTCAAATATCGTTTATTATGATTATTGCCATATTTATCTTAGTTGCGCAGTCGCTGCTGTTTTTGGTCCATTTTTTCATTTACAGGACGGTCGTACATTTTTTTGGCATAACCCAAGCCGGTCAATTAGCCCTGACCAAAGTGGTGTTTGTGGTTCTTTCCTTAAGTTTTTTTGTGGCTTCTATTTTGGCTTTTAGGTTTTACGGCCTGTGGGTCCGGGCAATTTATATTCCCGCGGTTGTGTGGCTCGGCACCCTTTTCTGGCTGTTTTGGGCCAGTGTTTTTGGCCGTTTAATTGAAGCCATTGGCAACGCCGTGGTGCCGGGGAAAAATTTTAGCCGTGTGGGCGCGGGTTTAATTTTAGTCGCTTTGGTGGTCAGCGCGTACGGCGTTTGGAATTCCTACCAGACCCGCGTAAAACAGGTAACTGTAACCCTGCCCAATTTGCCGGCAGCCTGGCAGGGGAGAAGGGCGGTGTTGGTTGCCGATACCCATTTGGGCAATGTCAGGAATATCGGATTTTCCAAAAAGATCGCCTCGCTTATTAATGACCAAAAGCCCGATATTGTTTTTGTGGCAGGCGATTTTTACGACGGCACGCCCGAAAATTACAGGCTTCTTTCCGAAGCGTTTGGCAAAATCACTTCCCGCTTTGGGGTCTATTTTGCTCCCGGCAACCATGAGGAGTTTAGGGACAACACGGAAATGCTTGCGGAGATGGCCAAATCAAACATCAAAATATTAAACAACAAAATGGAAGTGGTAGACGGCTTGCAGGTTATAGGCGTAAGTTATATGGCCACGAACCGGGCGGAAGGCGAAAAGAAAATTTTGGAGGGCGTGGGCTTTAACTCGAGCACCGCAAGCGTGCTAATTAACCATGTGCCCCGCCATATTCCGGTGGCAGAAGAGGCCGGAGTCAGTTTGCAGGTTTCGGGACATACGCACAACGGGCAAATGTTCCCCATAAATTTAATTACCCGCCTGGTTTACGGAAAATTTTATTACGGCCTTAACACTTCCGGCGCGCTGCAGGTTTTAACTACCGGGGGAGCCGGCACGTGGGGTCCGCCCCAGCGGGTGGGCACTAATTCGGAAATTGTGGTAATAACTTTTGAGTAACAATCCATAAATAAAAGTTCAAAAAACCCCCGCAAATTTTTGCGGGGGTTTTAAATATTTTAATAACGGCTTTGGGGCTGTCGTCTGCGGGCAAAACGCGAACGCCCGAAAGGGGATGTGTGCGGTCTTGGCGCCGTTCTTTTATTTTGATGCCGAGGCGACGCCGGCCTAAATTGGGACAGGGGAGCGTGAGGGGTAAAATCGGCTTTAAGGGAAGATGCGTGGGTGACAGGCAGCTGTTTTTTAATTAGTCTTTCTATGTCGCGGACGTCGCGTTTTTGGTCAGGCGTGGCCAGCGAAATGGCGTGGCCCGTCCTTTCCGCCCTGGCGGTTCTGCCTATCCTGTGCACGTAATCTTCCGCCTGCTCGGGCAAGTCGTAGTTGACTACCAATTCTATTCCGCTTACGTCCAAGCCGCGCGCGGCAATATCCGTGGCCGCCAAAACCCGGTACTTGCCGAGTTTAAAGCCCTTTAAAGATTCCAGCCTTTGGTTTAAAGACCGGTTGGAATGGATTTCCGAAGCCGTATGCCCCATATCCCTGACAGCGGCCGCAATTTTACGCGCGCCGTGTTTGGTTCGGCTGAAAACCAGCGTACTGCCGGTATATTCGTTTAAAATCTTTTTTAATTGTTCCAGCTTGCCGTGTTTTTCCACAAAAATAATTTCCTGGGTAACTTTGCTGGCAGTGGTACCGGCCGGCGCAACTTCCACCCTAACAGGCAGCTTCATATATGTGTGGGCAATGGAAATAATTTCCGTGGGCATGGTTGCGGAAAACAGCATCGTTTGCCTGTCTGTTGGGAGATGGCTCAGGATTTGTTTAAGCTGGGGGGCAAAGCCCATATCCAGCATCCGGTCCGCTTCGTCCAAAACTAAAACCCCGACTTTGACCAGAATGATGCTTTTTTGCTGAAGATGGTCAATAAGGCGGCCCGGCGTGGCAATAACCACGTGCGGGTCTTTTTTAAGGGCCATAAGCTGCGAGCGCATATTTTCCCCGCCGATTAATACGGCGGTCTTAAGGCCCAAAGCGCCGCCAATATTTTGCAGCGATTCGTTAACTTGTAAAGCCAGTTCGCGGGTAGGCAAAAGCACCAAGCCCTTAAATTTATTTTGGGCAATTCGCTGCAGCATGGGGATGCCAAAGCCCAAAGTTTTGCCGGTGCCGGTTTGGGCAATGCCCATAACATCTTTGCCTAAAACGGCCACGGGAATGGCCTGGGACTGGATAGGCGTGGGGGATTTATAGCCTTTTTGGCTTAAAATTTCCAAAAGCCTCGGCGCAATCCCTAGGCCCTGAAAACCGGTTGGATTCGGAATATTTGGTGTCAAATAAGTATGATAATGCTAAGGGTATAATTATATCACAAATTAATTATTTTGTCAATAGGTATTTATTTAAATGATATTATTGTTATTTCGTGATATAATTTAAGCCTAAGAATTTATTAGATAATAAAGCAAATGGAACAGATATTTTTCAAAAAATCCCATGGCATTGGCAAGATTTTTGCCGTGGTTGCGGTTGCCTTAACGTTGGCTATGGCTGCGGCTTATGTGTTGGTTCAGCAAACTATGCGCATGAATGCCAATGATCCGCAGGTGGAAATTACAGAAGGAATTGTAGAGGCATTAAACCAGGGCCAGGACCCTCAGGCTTTCAGTTCGTTAAATCCGACTGACTTAACCAAAAGCCTTTCACCTTTTGTCATTGTGTACGACGGCGAAGGCAAGGCAATTTCAGGCACCGGAGAAATAGACGGGCAAATCCCGACGCCGCCCAAAGGCGTGTTTGACGCGGCCAAGGCCAAGGGCCAAAACCGCTTAAGTTGGGAACCTAAATCGAAAGTTAGGGTTGCTGCCGTGGTAACGCCGTATTCTGCGGCTGTTAGCGGCGCGTCCTCTTCGCCCGCTTCGGGATATGTTTTAGTCGGCAAAAGCCTGCGCGAGGTGGAAAACAGGCTCCAGACTTTAATCAAACTTATAGCCGTAGCCTGGGCGGCAAGCTTGCTAATTTGCCTTTTGGTCATTAATTTGGTTTTTGCGAAAAAAGAAGAACACAACCAGGCAAATACCCACGCTTAACAACATCTTTAAAAAATCCCTCTTCAATTTTGAAGAGGGATTTTTTTTATGCTGTCGGGCGGTAGTTTTCCCAGCCGTACTTGTTGGGGTCAAAGCCTTCACCGCAGGCGGTTTCTATTAACGCGGTGCAAATTTGGTATGGGTCCAAATTGGCGGCCGGCCTTCGGTCTTCCAAATAGCCTTTGCCGGCGTTGGCCGTGGCCATGGGAATTCTAATGGATGCGCCCCGGTCGGAGATGCCGTAACGGAATTGGTTTATGGAGCAGGTTTCGTGCTTGCCGGTTAAACGTTTGTCATTGTCCGCTCCGTAAACGCTTATGTGGGCTTTATGGAAGCGGGAAAGCCTTTCGCAGACCATATTTATTACGCCCATGCCGCCGTCTTCGCGCATGGATTTTATGGAAAAGTTGGTGTGTCCGCCCGCGCCATTCCAGTCGCCGGGCATGGGTTTGGGGTCCAATTTGGCGTAGACTTCGTAGTCTTCGCCTAACCGGTAAAGCAGCCAGCGGGCTATCCACAGCTGGTCGGCAACCTCCAGGGGCGAAAGTGTTCCGATTTGGAATTCCCACTGCGCGGGCATGACTTCGGCGTTTATCCCCGAAAGGGAAAGGCCCGCATCCAAACAGGCCCGCATATGGGCTTCCACCAAAGGCCGTCCGTGGACTTCGTCGTGGCCTACGCCGCAGTAGTATCTCCCTTGGGGATGGGGAAAACCGTCTTTCGGCCAGCCCAGCGGCCATTCTTTGCGGTAGAGCGTGTATTCCTGTTCAATGCCGAACCAGGGGTCGTGCTCCTTGTACTTTTCGGCGACCTTGGCCAAAATGTGTCGTGTGTTGGAGAGGTGCGGAGTACCGTCCGCGTTTAAAACTTCGCACATTACCAAAATATTGTCGCCTTTGTTTATGGGGTCGCGTACAAAGTAAATCGGTTTTAAGGCGCAGTCGCTAAAATGCCCCTCGGCTTGTTCGGTACTGGAGCCGTCAAAGCCCCACATGGGCAAATCGTCCAGCTTGGAAACCGGTCCGTCAATAATTTTGGTTTTCGACCTTAACTTGGCCGTGGGCTTGCGACCGTCCAGCCAAATATACTCCGCCATAATTTTTTTCATGCTGATCATAAAATTTTTCTTTCTCCCCCCATATTGTATGCGATTTACAGATGATTGGATTTTACAGATACCTGCAGATGTTAGGATCTGTAGGCATCTGTTTAATCTGCCCATCTGCAGATTGGGATTTATTAAAAAAACAAAAAAACATCCGTTTTATTTACACTGCCCCTAAGGCAGAAAGTTTTAGGGTGTTTTTTTTAAACTTATATTTAATTTTACCTTAGCATCATAACAAATAAAAAAAGGCTGTCAAACCCGTTAGAAAATGCGCAATTGGGAATGAGGAGTTAAAATTATCCACATGGCAAAATAAAAACCTCGTTTTCTAACGGGGTCAATTTTTCAGCCTGTAATAGGAAAAAAAGGTGGCGCGGGGACGAAGATTCCGGTATGTTTTTCGTCCCCGCATTGCGTTATCTCCCTCTCCTCACTTGGTGAGGGAGCAAGTCCCGCCGAGGCGGGACAGGGGCCGGCCCTGCGGGGCCGGGGATAGGGGTTGTGGGTCCGGGGACTGTTTTATACGCCCGAACCCGAATTGGTCCTTTCCGGCCTTCCGGCCGGAGAAGGACATCATCCACTCGGACAGTTCCGGGTGGACAGCCATCTCCCACCAAGGCCGCTGCGGCCTTGGCAGGAGAGGGGTGGTTGTTCATTTGAGCCTCCTTTAACCGAAAATATTACAGCAATTTAGGGATTTTGGCAAGGGCAAAATAAACTTTGAGCCGGTATTCCGCGGATTTTAAAGTAATTATTTTACAATGGGCATCATTGTCTAGTGTGTGTGGTATAATTCCCTTCATGAACAACCAAGAAATGGATTTCCGCTCCCGCGGGAATGACAGTAAAAATGGCAGCAGTTTAGGCGCCGTAGCGGCGTCGTTATATGTTTCTTTTCAGATAATAGCCAACGTACTTTCCACAAAGATAGCCATCCTTCCACTTTTAAATTGGCCCATAGACGGCGGTACAATAATTTATCCCTTAACTTTTACTTTAAGGGATTTTGTCCACAAAACTTTGGGCAAAAAAATTTCCCGCCAAATCGTAGTTTTGGCGGGTTTGGTAAACCTTTTGGCTTTTTTGTTGTTTTGGGTAATTGGCAAAATTCCTTCCGACGCTTCGTGGGCTTATCAGGAGGCGTATCAAAATATTTTAATGCCCGTTGGCAGGATAGTTGCCGCGAGCATTGTGGCACAAATAATTTCGGAATTGGTAGACACGGAAATTTTCAGCTTCGTCTACCGCAAGATGAGCGACATTACCGCGGTAATATTTTCCAACGGCGTTGCACTGGTGGTTGACAGCGTTATTTTTAGTGTAATTGCTTTTGCGGGGAGTTTGCCGTGGGTAGTAGTGGGGCAGATTGTAATTACCAACATCTTGGTCAAGCTGGTAATGAGCCTGCTTTCTTCTCCGGCTATAAAACTGGTTCCCCGGACGGTGGAAATGGAAAAGATCTAAAACCTATGGCTTTATTCCTGATGCCTTTTTAAGATGTTTTTTGCTATTCAAGTTGTCCAAGGATGCGAAGAATGCCCGCGCCGCATTTTTAGCCCTAAAATGTTTAACTTTGATGGTATTCGCATTCATTTTTAGATTTTCCGCAATTTCTTCCACGGTGTATTCCTGTATATCCAGCATTTCCATAATTTTCCACCAGTCATTATGCCCCTTTTTAAAGAAGTATTTCTTGAGTTTTTCGGCCAAGACCTTGTTGCGAATTAATTTTTGTAACTCGGGTTCACGGTGGTTATCTTCAGTTGAGTGTAAATTTATCAAATCTCCTCCGGACATTGAGCCGGGGTTAGTATATTTTTCTTCGCGGTTATTATTTAAAATTTCGTCATATGAGATAGTGTTTTTATAGCGTTTTTGTTTTCGGATCCTGTCTAATGTAATATTTTGGGTAATTTTGTATATCCAGGTCTTCATTGAAGCATGACGGTTAAATCCCTCTATTGCGTTATTTGCTTTAATCCAAACATCATGGCAAATTTCTTCCGCATCTTCATACCGAATGTTAGCATAACGCATACAATAATTGATAAGCGCCTTTCTTTTTTCCGGATCCTGGAAAAAGTCTTTCAGCTCTTGTTTGTTTTTTAAAATGAGATCGGAGTCTTCAAAAGAAGGTTCGGGAGTTGGTTCAAAAATTTGTGCGGTTTCGGACATATGAGTTAATTTAAAAATTAATTAGATTTTTATAAAGTGACAGGCGGTTGTTGATATTCTTTAGGCTGATTTTTTCCAAGGTCGACGTGCCAAAGCCTTCCACTGTAAAGCTGGCCACTACGCTGGCTATGGCACAGGCTTTTTTGAGGTTGTGGGAAGAAAGATCGTCGGTTTTTGCCAAATAACCCATAAAAGCTCCGGCAAAGCTGTCGCCCGCGCCGGTCGGGTCGGTTACATCTTCCAAAGGGTAGCCGGGAAGGTTGAAAATTCGTATGTCATTGCGAGCCCCGACCTGTCCTCCGAAGCTTTTGCGAAGGAGGGATGCATCTGAGGGGCGCGGCAATCTGACACTTTGTGTCATCCCGAGCGCAGTGAGGGATCTATTTATAGATTGCTTCGGATGCACTCGCAATGACAGATCGCGATGGAACAAAAGCAGACCGTGTTCGCCTTGCTTAATAATCAGTATATCCGATTTTTGTCCGCGCATCATTTTTAAAATCGCGCGCGCTGCCTTTAGCAAATTGTGTTCGCCCGACATTTGGCGGGCTTCGCTGTCGTTAATTACCAGCAGGTCAATTTGTTTTAAAATTTTAAGTAAATCTTTTTTTGCTGTTTCTATCCATAAATTCATGGTATCCAAGCCCACAAGTTTGGTTTTATGGCCGGCGGATTTTATTTGTTTTAAGACATCCAGTTGCAATTTAGGCTGGATGTTACCCAAGAAAACAAATTTGGAAACGCGATGATTAGCATCTAATTTAGGTTTAAAATCGGCAAAGACGCCCAGTTCGGTTTTTAGGGTGTCGCGGGTATTGAGGTCAAAATGATATTTGCCGGACCAATGGAAGGTTTTGCCGGGTTTAATTTCTACACCCGAAATATCAATTTTATGGTTTTTGTATAGTTGGAATTCTTTAAAATCTTGGCCGACCGCTCCCACAATCGAAGTGGGGGAAAACAGGGAGCTGGCCAAAGAAAAGTAGGTCGCACTGCCGCCCAAAGTTTTGGCTTTTTTGCCAAAGGGTGTGGCAATGGAATCGTAGGCTACGGAACCCACGGCCACCAGCTTGGAAGGGGATTTATTAGGCATAAAATTTTTGGAGGATTATTATAATTGTACCATGAATTCAGTTTCCATACATTTTGGTGTTATGATGATGCCTTTGCGACGCAAGGGCTGAGTTTGAATTTTATCCCGTTTTTTTCTCTTATTTTAAGGGCGAGTTAAAGGGGGTTGAAATAAACCTTCCTATTTATATAACCGGGGAGTTGCTACAATGCTTTCTCCCCTGCCTTTTTTTGAATTAAACATTCCAACATTCTTGAGAATGTTGGAATTTCGCAAAGAGAAAAAGGAAGGATCTAAAGAAGCGAGGATTGGCGGAAAAAAGCATTTTTTAAAAAATTGTGATAAAATATGAGTAATTAAATATGAACTTATGGACGAAGCTAGGAATCGAGGAGGTGAGGGTGGGGACGACAGCTTGGGAAATATTTTTGAAAAGGATTTCCAGGAGCATCTGGGGAAGGAATATAAAGAATATGTAAATACGATGCAGTTAGGGGTGGATGACCCAGAAGAGGAAACAGAGTGGGCCTATCTTGAAACCAGGCGTCCTGCGCCTGAATTTGAGACCGTGGCCGCGGCCATTTCGGAAGAAGATTTGGAATTTATTTTTAGTGAAGTTTTGGCCAAGCAGGATACGGCAATTCCGGACCAGGCGGACAATTTTTTTAAGCTTGCCGCCATCCTTAAAGCTTTTGACCCCGACCGATTTGAACAATACGCCACCAAGGGGATCTTAAGCGCCTCAAATTATTATAACCTTGAAAATAGGCTAAAAACCTTCATAAAAACCGGGCAGTACCAGCAGTTAATCCGGGATGCGCACAAGTTGAAGGCATTATTTCCAGGGGATGCCGACAGGATAAATTACGAAGTTATAAACGCTGAAGCTTGGAACGAAATACTAAATTGTTTGGAGGTTCAGGCCAAAGGCAAACATTGGCCGCAGTTTGCTGAGCTTTATGCATTGGCCTTTGAACTGAATCCGAGGAAATTGTCAGTTATGATGCCTATAGAGGCAGATTGGCAGAAGTCCTTGCGTAGGTTTTTTGAAAAAGGGTCCTTTCTGGTTGGCCAAAAGATGAATTTTTCTTCGGATATGGATGCTATTACCTTGGGCCAGAAGGACAGGCAAAGGTTTGCTTTGACCCAAATAGAGTGGAAGAATAATTTAAGCTTTTTAACGCAATCCATAACCCAAAGCACTTTGCCGGAGATTGAAAGAATCAAAAAAGCCCCGAACCGCTTGGTTAATTTTAACAACCTGGCGGACCCCATATATAACACCGTCCGCTGCAAATACGCAATAGTTAAAGAATAGCGGAGTTTAGTTTTTTGCCGTTTGGTTTTTGCGATCTTCTTTTTTTGTTTCCACCTCGCCGGTTGTGGTGCCCCCTTCCACCGGCCATAGGCCTGCATATACTTCATCTCTGTGGCTTTCGCCGGGATCCTGCGCCTGTACGTCGCTGCCGTCGTAGCCGTGTTCGTGTTTTTTCATATTACCCCACGCTGTGCCTTAAAAGCGCCTGCTTTTCAATAATTTGCAGCAGGGATTTTTTGGATTTTAAATTTTGATGCAGCTTTTCGCAAAGTTTGTAATGTGCTTTTTGCTCCCGGGTTTTGGGTCCGAGTTCCATTAGCAAATAATTTTCAATCTCCTGCACGTCTTCCCATACCCCGCGCCAGGCGGCGGATTTTTTTGCAAGTTCCATAAGGCCGGGTTTGTAGAGGAAACCGCCGGCTTGGATAAGGTCGTCTTTTAGGTTTAAATAATGTTTTTCCACCAAAGCCGTTTGGCCGCGTTCCGCGGCAAGTTTAAGTCCGCGGCCGGTGCCAATCAGTTCGGGCGGGATGCCCAAAGAATATAAAATGCCGGTAAAGCCAATCGCGCGCGGCAGGCGGACTTTGCCCGAGCCACGGCTGTAGCCAAAAAGCCCTACGTGCTGGACGCGCTCGCGCCTTTTGGGCATATGGGCAGACACCGTGTTTATGAGCGGAGCAATGCCTTCCACGGTTTTTTTATAAAATTCCTCAAAAGGGACCAGGGCTTTGGCAAGACTCCCTTCTTCTTTATCTGAAAATTCTATTAATTTGCCTTTCGGAAGCTTTTTGCCCAAAAAGGCTGCGGTTTTTTTAACTTCCGCGGGTGCAAAATCGTAACGTCCGGCGCTTTGGATAGTAATGGTCCTTACTCCCGAGTACTCCTTGGCGAAACTTTCGGCCGTATGGGGGCTTATCCCGCCCCTAAAAGGCAGAACCGCTGCGCCAATTATGGGATAAAGGGGGATTTTATATTTGCGGGAAAATTTATGGTACCTGGAAAAAGCAATTTTAATAGCCAAGACAGTGGGGACTATGCCTGAATTCAGCGCCGGATCGCTCCTGGCCACAAAGGGCCGCATATAGGCGGGCCGGGATTTGAATTTTTGCTTGTATAATTTTAAATACTTTTCTAAAATTTTGTGAGAATTGGAAATAATTTCCACGCTTTCAAACAGCGGGATAATTTCCAAAAACATCTCGCATAGGCTGCTCATCCGGTTGAGTGGGTGCCTGAGGCAGGCAATTTCCCTAAAAGCTTCCTGGATGCTTATAAGGTCCTCCGCGCTTTCGGTCATGGGCAAAATAACTTCAAAGACGGGAGGGGAGTGGAGGCCTACTTGCTTGGCCAGCCCGGCGGCGGTTAAAATTCCCATTAACGCGCGCGACATCCTGAATTCATGCTGGACTTTGGGATTGGGCAGGCGGAAAGTAAGGAATTTGCCTTTGCCCAAGGGATGTTTTTTAAAATATTCGTAGTGGTCGGCAATTATCCTTTCCAAAACCGACTCGTCAACCAATTTGCCTTCCCAGTCCCACATATACTCTTCCAGTCCCAAATCTTTAAAACACAAAAAACATTCCTTGGCTTCTTTGAGCGTGGGAATGTAAGGTTCGTCATGCCAGTAGGGTTTGCCGGCATGATCGGGGTGCTGCGTGGCCATTGTGGCCGGAATGTGTCGCAGGTATTTCTTCATTAGTTTGATTATCCGCCAAGTTATAATTTTTGTCAAAATCTGGTATAATAGTATAAATTTAGCCGGGCCCCTTCCTAAAATGAACATACATCCTATTATTGTCCACTTTCCCATAGCTTTTTTAACTGTCTACTCCATTTTGGAACTGTCGGCATTTAAACGGCTCCGTCAAAAAATTTACTGGTTTTACATAAAGGCCACGCTGGTAATTTTTGGCGCTGCGGGGGCCGCGGCGGCTTTGTTGACCGGCGATATGGCAGAAGATTTGGTAGAAGGCGACAGGTCTATGCGCCAGATTTTGCATTTGCACGAGGCATTCGCAAAAGCCACGTTATTGATTTTTAGCCTCATTGCATTAGGTTATGCAATTTTATGGATTTATAAAGAGTTGGAGCCTTTCTTTGGCGCCGGCCGGTTTTCGGTACTTAATGCTTTGTTACTTTTGCCGGTTAAAATATCCAGGTTTTTTTTGGAAAGCCCCATTGCCCTACTTTTGGCCCTTTTGGGCCTTGCGTGTATAACCGTAACCGGTGGCTTGGGCGGAGCTATGGTGCATGGCCCCGACGCCGACCCGTTCTTTAGGCCGATTTATCATTTTTTGTTGCAAAAATAAAACCGGCCTTTGCCGGAATGGTGGATTGGATTGATATTGGGGTCTTGCCCCGTTGCATCTGGAGCGAGCGATGGGAATCGGACCCACGTCTCAACCTTGGGAAGGTCGCATACTACCATTGTACTACGCTCGCAGCAAATGTAACGGGGCCTAAACGTTAAAATTAGAATACATTTTTTTATAGAAAATATCAAGGGAGAATATTGATATGAAAATCACCATTTGCGGCAGCACCGCCTTCATCAAAGAAATGGAAAGCGTGGCTTCGGAACTTGAGGCTTTGGGCCATGAGGTTAAATTCCCGCCGGTAAAATTTACCGACCATGACGGGAAAGTGTGGCAAACTTCGGAGTATTACGAATTTAAAAAAACCGAGCCTTACGACGACCCGAAATTTTTAAAAAACCATACTCAGCGCATACAAGACCACTTTGACTGCGTGGAATGGAGCGACGTAATTTTAGTCACCAATTACGACAAAAACGGCGTGGCTAACTACATTGGGCCCAATACGCTTATTGAGATGGGCTTGGCGTTTTATTTGAAAAAGAAAATTTATTTGCTGAACCCCATCCCCGGTGTTCCTTGGAAAGAAGAAATTATCGGGTTAAGGCCAGTTGTCATAAACGGGGATTTAAAACAAATCGCCTAAGCGTTTGGTCAGCCATATATTGGCATCGAACAAAAAGTTTGTTTTTTCATGTAAATTTTGGTATTATTGTGGTATAATTACATTAAATTTATGGCTAAATTTAATTTACAAACTGTGGTTTGGAAGGAAGGCAAATATTTCGTTGCCCAGTGCCTGAATGTGGATGTTTCCAGCTTCGGCAAAAGCAAAAAACAGGCTTTGGCGAACTTAGATGAGGCTTTGGAGCTGTATTTTGAAGACGAGAAACCCAAAAAGCTGGTCCGAATAGGGCAGGCGGAAATTGTGCCAACCTCGGTAGAGTATGCCTAAACAATACTCTTCAAAACATATTGTCAAAGTCCTTCAAAGCAAGGGCTTTGTTTACGTATCGCAAAAAGGCAGTCATGCCAAATTTAAGAAAGAGGGTAATCCGAATTTAATTGTAATTGTTCCTGCGGCCAAGAAAGAAATCCCTTTCGGCACTTTTAGGTCAATTTTAAGGCAGTCTCAATTAAATGTAGAAGATTTTACATGAAAACAACAAAAATACTCTCTTTGGAACCCTACAAAGGCACACGGGATTTCTATCCAAAAGACCAGTTTATCCAAAACTACATTTTTGGTGTATGGAAGCGCGTAGCCGAAAGGTACGGGTACGCGGAATACAACGCATCGATCCTTGAAGAAACAGATCTTTACCGTGCCAAAAGCGGCGACGAAATAGTTAACGAGCAAACCTATTCTTTTACCGATCGTGGGGGAAGGGACGTTACAATCCGCCCGGAAATGACACCCACGGTGGCGCGCATGGTGGCACAAAAGCGCAAAGAACTCGCCTTTCCGCTGCGCTGGTTTAGTATTCCCAACCTTTTCAGGTACGAACGTCCTCAAAGGGGGCGCCTTAGGGAACACTGGCAGTTCAACTGCGACATTTTTGGCGTGGATTCCGTAGATGCGGACGCGGAGATAATTTCCCTGGCTTACGACAGTATGAAGGAGTTTGGCGCAAGTGATGAAAGTTTTGTAATAAGGCTTAACAACCGGAAAAGCTTGGCGCAAATGTTTTGGAAATTGGGACTGAGCGAAGAAAAGGCGCTTGCCCTAAGGCGGCTAATAGACAAAAAAGACAAGATTCCGGATTTCGACCAGCAGGCGGAAAAGCTGCTTGGCAAGCCGTTTGAAGCGGCGCAGACTCCCGACCCGGAAAGCGTTGCTCTCATGGACAAACTTAAACTGCGGGGCATAACCAATTTCAAATTTGACCCGTATTTGGTAAGGGGTTTGGATTATTACACTGGCACAGTGTTCGAAATGTATGACACCAGCCCTAAAAACCCCAGGGCTTTGTTCGGAGGCGGCAGGTACGACGATTTGGTCGGCCTGTTCGGAGTTGAAAAAGTCAGCGGCGTGGGTTTTGGTTGGGGCGACGTTACAACCCGTGATTTTTTGGAAACTTACGGCCTTTTGCCGGAATTTAAGCCCGCGGCGGAGTTATATATTTGCCATTTGGAAGGCTTTACTGAAGCGGCCAACGCTTTGGCTTTAAATTTGCGCAAGGCTGGCGTGAATGTCGCTGTGGATTTAACCGACCGCAAAGTCAGCGCGCAAATAAAAACCGCTGACAAGGAACAGGTGCCATTTGTAGTCGTTATGGGCGAGGAAGAAGTCAAAAACGGAAAATACCGGTTAAAAAATTTAAAGAACTCCCAAGAGTCAGAAGTGGATGCCCAAGGCGTGGTTGCAGCCATTAAAGAGAAAAGCCCGCATGCTCACGACTGAAGAACAGGAAACTTTGGAAACTTATGATGCCATTGCCGAAAGCTGGAGCAAGACTTTAGCCGACGAATTTTGGGTGGAGGAATATAAAAAATTCCAGGCCTATTTGCCCCAGGGAAAAATTATAGATTTAGGCTGCGGTAGTGGCCGGGATAGCCGGTGGTTTACCCAAAACGGCTACGAGGTTACGGGTATGGACATTTCGCCGGCTATGATAGGGCTGGCCCGGGCTGCCAACCCTAAAGCAACTTTTTTAGTAAAAAGTTTCTATGACCTTAGCTTTCCTCCGGAAAGTTTTGACGGTTTTTGGTGCGCTTGTTCCTTAATTCACATTCCACGGGCAAAAATCGGGCGGGTTTTAAGGCAAATCAAACAGCCGCTTAAAAAAGGCGCTGTAGGCTTTGTGGCCGTTAAGGAAGGCCAAGGGGAAAAAATGACGGGGTGGAGGGAAAGCGGTAAAAAAAGGTATTTTGTCTATTATGACCAGGAAGAGTTCGGCCGGCTTTTAAACGAAGCCGGTTTCGAAATTATAAAAATGGAGAAGCGCCCGCCCAAAAATTTTGACCAGGACGGGACATTTTTGGTTTATTATGTAAAAGCTGAATCTTAATTTTATGGACAAGCCATGGAAGATAACGCCGGAAATTTTCAAGCATGATTCCAGCAAAGCATCTCAGATAGAGCTTAATGAGAGAATTAAAGAAAAGGAAAGCAAAGTACAGCCTTGGGGGGTTTACGACGCGCCACTAAGAAATGTGGAGGGTACTTTTATTCCAGTACTACATTAAAGAATAAACAGCTAATATGCGAAAGATGGTCCCAAAGGAAATATTTTTTGAATTAAGGCAAGGCCGCGCTGACCAGCGCGAGGCTTTTAAGAGCGAA